>DASUXL010000066.1:0-10099 GCA_036377915.1 Candidatus Limnocylindrales bacterium | reverse complement strand
GTCAGGGCCGCGCGTCTGCCAGGCGTACAGCGGGCGGCCCCGCTCGCCCAGGTCGGCCGTCTTGACCTCGAAGTACCGATCCGTGCGGGTGTTGTTGGCGTGTACCTGTGTCCACTCTGGAGAGCCGCCGGCGCTCGCGGGTTTACGCGCCGTGAGAACGGTCCGGGTGGAGGTGTCGACGTTGGTGCCGCCGTCGCCCTTGGCGCCGTCGCCGCCGGTCGCGCCTTCGATGTACTCCCATCCGTGGTCGATGAACTGGTGGAAGTGGCGCACCGTAACGATTCCGACGTCGCCCTCCCAGTACCCCGACCACGGGTCGGAGGCCCGGACAAGGTGCTTGGGCGAGTACTGGGTGCCTTCGTACATGGCGCTGACGGCGGGCTGGAAGAGGAACGTGGTCATGTGCGCCGGGTTGCTCCCCGCCCCACTCCACCGGTAGGCGTTGATGAAGCGGTCAGCGATGTCGGCGGCGGACGCGGTGCCGCCGATGCCACCCCGGGCCGGATCGGCGGCGAGGCGGTACTGCGGGTCGATCATCGGGGCGACACCCTCTGAGTACAGGATCGGCAGGCCGTACTCCTTGTTCAGCCGGGTGACGTTCGGGCCACCCTCGATGTCGTAGTGGAAGCCGAGGGCGTCGACGTTCGCCAGTGCTTCCGGGCTGGCCAGGATCCGCCCGGCGACGTTGTTGCCGTCCCGGTAGGAGTCGAGCGCGACAATCTTGACCTGCGAGTAGTCGTAGCGGGCATCGGGCGCGGCGGCGTCACGCGCGAGCCACTTGGCGAACTGGATCGTCCAGTTGAGTTCGGACACCTGGTAGTTGGCGTGCCGGACCTCGTTCTGCGCCGGGCTGATCCAGTCGAACTCCACGCCGAACATGTCGTAGGCGGCGTCGATCGTCTCCTTGTACCACTGATACCGCTTGGTCCAGTCGTTGCCGGTCCACGAGGGCTCGCCCCAGCGCAGGGCCTCCACCTCGATGTCGGGATTGATCGTCAAGGCATCGGCGATGAAGTGGAACCCGGCGCCGCGCAGCACGTTCGCCGGCTCGTCGGCGCTGCGCTTCGTCGCCGGCTCGGCTCCGGACGAGCTGTTGCTGTCCGCGCCCAGCTCGACCTTGATGTGCTTGAGCCCCGCGCCGCCGGCCGGGTCGAAGAGCATCCGCATGATCTCCCAGTAGGCGTCCGGGTTCTCCTCCTTGTAATCGAGGAGCAGGTTGGACGTGTTGTTGCACGAGACCGAGCCGAATCCGCCAAAGACGTTGTGCGCCAAGCCATCCGGTCTGCGTTCGACATCGCCGCCGTCGACGACCAGCTCCCGCCAGACGATCGACGGGTCGTCCAGGCGCAGCTCAGGCAGCCCGGCTTCCGGCGTCGTCGCCCCGGTCGGCTCGTGGGTCGTCTCGTGCGCGGGTTGCACCGCCGCCGCCGAAGGCGCCAGCGGCCCAACGAACGCGAGCGACAGCGCCACAACGGTCGAAGCGGCGAGGACGGGCATGCGCCGCCACGGATGCCGAGGAGGGCACGGAAGCAGAGGAGGGACGGTCATGGGTGGTCTCCTGCCGTCGTTGACCGGTCGACCGACACCTCTGGCCGAGCCGAGGTGTGTCTGACCGATGCATCAGAACGGGGCGATGAAATACGGACAGCTGTGAACGTTCACGGGTAATCCTGTCGCAGTTGGCGCCGGTAGGCAACTCGCCGAGGCGAACGAAATCGGCGGGAACCGTCACGCCGGGACACGACGAACCCAGGTTGTCGACAACCTTCGCACCGCGGGGCGGGGCGGGACAGGAGTGGTTCGATGGCCTACGTCGGACTGGACGTCAGCGGGGTACGCAACCTTGCCAAAGTCCTGCAGGACATCGCGACGCGCACGGAGACCGTGCGGCTGGAAACCATTGACGCACTCAGGTTAGCCGATCTCTCCAGCCAGGTGCCGACGCACCTGGCGTCGGTACAGGACGGGATCTCCCGGCTCGCGACGGGCGTCTCGGACAAAGCCGAACTCGCCGAACAGGCCACAATGGACCCGCAGCGGATCGCAGCGGGCATGGGCGTCACGGCGGAACAGCTCCAGGTGGCGATCAAGGAGCTCATCGGCTTTGGCGGCCCGGCCGACCTGCGTGCCGTCCTCCTCGGGCTCGCCCCGCCCGGAGCCGGCCCGGCCCTGGACGCGGCCCTGGCCCGGCTGAGCCCCGCGATCCTGCCCGCGCTGATGGCCGGCCAGCGTCCCGAACTCGCCCCTGCACAGGACACGTTGAGCGGCGGGGCCGGCGATGACAGGCTGATTGGTGAGGGGGAAGCGACGCTCATAGTTTTGGCCGCCGGTGGCCCGTCACTGCTGGACCGGTATCCAAACAACCTTCCAGATCTGGGGGTACCGGATGACTCCGCCCTGGACAAGGACGGACGGCCGATCGACAACTGGTTCGGTGAGGGCTTCGGCGGAATTTCCACCGAATCCCTGCGGGCGCAGGCGGAGCAGCTCGGCATCCACGCGGAGACCCAACGCACCGACGCCAGAAGACTGGAGGCGATACAGCAGTCGGCCCAGCTCCTCGGCCCGCCCATCGGCGGCACGCTGCTGGGTGTCTGGGGCGCGGCCGAGGGCGCCTTCAAGGGCTCGCGATTCGGCCCGTACGGCGCACTCGTCAACGGCACGATCGGTCTCGTCGTCGGTTTCCGCAAAGGCTGGCAGGCCGGCGGACCGATCGGACAGGCGCTGGGAACGGGTATGTTCAACGTCTCGATCCGCGACCTGAAACTGGGCGCGAACCAGTCCGAGGCGATGCAGCAGATCATCAACTCCGAGATCTACCGCCGCGAGGTCGAGGAACGCTTCGCCTACCAGACGAGTGTGGAACAGTTGGCACCGCAAGGCACAGCGTTGTCGTTCGGGGGTTACGACCCGATCGAAGCCCGAGCGCTGGACGGGACCGTCATCCCGCAACCGACGCTCATGCCGTCCGGCATCATGCTGCCCGACGGGAGCATGATGCCGGAGGAGGGCGCGGCCCTCGACAGCCTCGACGGTGCACCCGACCTGATGCGGATATCCGTGGATCTGGCCGCCGAGAGCCTGTCACCGTACGGCAGTTTCGAGGCCTTGCCGATACCCGAAAGCATCCCTGAATTCTCCTTCCAGGACTTTGTTCCCTACTACGAAGACCTGGAGCCGACCTATGACTACAACTACAACTACGATTACGATTACGACTACGGTGACTTCAGCGACGTGGAGATGTTCTCCTTCGACGAATCGTCCACTTTCGACACCGGGGATTTCGTTTACGAGTAACGCGGCCTGCCGTTGTCCAGGTGCAGGCGACGGCCTTCGAAGGTGCTGCGGATGCGGCGGTCGTGGGTCACCATCACCACCGCACCGGCGTAGCCGGCGAGCGATTCTTCAAGCTGTTCCACGAGATCCGGCGACAGGTGGTTGGTGGGTTCGTCCAGCAAAATCACTTCTGACGGGTACCGGACGAGCCGCGCCAATTCGATCCGCCGCCGCTGCCCCACCGAAAGCGTCCGTGCCGGGCGATCCAGGTCATCCGGGCGGAACAAGCCAAGGCTCAGCAGGAGGTCCGCGTGTTCCTCGGCCGGGCCCGGCAGACCCTCAGCGAAGGCCGTCAGCACCGTGCCGCGAACGTCGACGGTGTCCTGCTGGCGCAGGAACCCGATCCGCGAAGGCCGCAATACACTGCCCGAATCCGGCTTAACCTCACCGGCTATGACGTGCAGCAGGGTGCTCTTTCCAGCCCCGTTCGCACCGGTGACGAGAAGCCGTTCTCCCCGTCGCAGGTTCAGCTCTGGCACGTGCAGCCGGTCGCCCACGCGGACGTCAGCGCACCGCACTGTCCGCCCCTCATCGGCGCCGGCCGTGAAGCGTGCCGTCAGCCGCAGCGGCTCCGCCGGTGGGGCAACAGGATTGGCGGTCAGACGGCTCACCTCTTCCTTGGCCGAACGGATCCTGCCCATCGCACCGTGGGTGCGTGAGCGTGCCCGGAACGCACCGCCACCGAAGGCGGCCTTCTCAACCTTGCGGGGTATGCCGTCCAATCGTGCGCTGTTCGATTGCACGAGCGACTTCTGGCGCGCCAACTCGCTGCGCCACTGGGCGTGCCGCTGGACTTGCCGTGCCCGCAGCGCCGCTTTGGCCCGCAGATAGCCCTGATAACCGTTGCCGTGCCGCCGCACCGTGTGGTCGTCGCCATCGACTTCCAGCACGGTGGAGGTGAGCCGGTCGAGGAACATCCGGTCGTGCGTGACCGCGATCAGCGTGCCACGATGGGCTCGCAGCTGCTCTTCCAGCCAGGCCAGCGCCTCGTCATCGAGGTCGTTGGTCGGCTCGTCCAACAGCAACAGTTGCGGTTGGGCGGCGAGCACGGTCGCCAACGCGAGGCGGGCAAGGTCACCGCCCGGCAGCGTGCCGAGCCGGCGATCCCGCGCCAACCCTGGCCGGCCGAGACCGTGTAACGCCATGTCGACCCGCTGATCAGCCTCATATCCACCGCGCGCTTCGAACTCCTCGACGAGCACCTGGTACCCGCGAATGTTGTTGATGCTGAGTTCCTTTTCTGCCTGCCGCATCCGGCTTTCCAGATCGCGCAGGTCGCGCAGGCCATGGTCGATGGCGTCGGCGACGGTCGAGTGGCCAGGCAGGCCAAGGGTTTGCGTCAGGTAGCCGATGCCACCCGGCGCCATGACGGTGACGGTCCCGTTGTTTGGCCGCAACGTGCCCGCTATGAGCCGCAGCAGAGTGGACTTGCCGCTGCCGTTGTCGCCGACGACACCGACTGTCTCACCGGGACGCACCGACAGGCTGACCCGGTCGAAGACGAGACTGTCGTCGAAGCGCAGGGTGACGTCGTTTAGAGATAGTTGTTGGTCTATGGCAGTAAGCATGATTGTCTCGTGATTCCCCGGCGAAGCCGATCGAATGAAGGGTGGCAGCGATCGGGTCGAAGCGGAGCTGGAGCTCAACGCCGCCCGGTCACGGAATCACAGAAAGAAAATAGCCACGGCGCCATTCTAACCGGCGCTGCGCCAGGGGCCAACGAATTGCGATCCAGGACACCGTTGGAGGTCATCTTCCTGCCAGACCACCGCCGGACCAACGCGGAACCAGGCCCACCGGCTACACCGGGGACGTAACGAAACCCGGCTGGGGACGATCTGGAGGAGGTTCCATGATTGGCAGAATGAGGCGGCCGTCCATCGCCGTCGCGGCGGCCCTGCTGGTTGCCATGGCCACGGGTCCGGCCAGTGCGGCGCTGGCGCCGGACCCCGGCCCATCGACCGGGCAAGAACCGGCAACACAACTCGTCGTACCCGGTACCGGCGAAAAGAAGGCCCCGTTCGCCGCGCTGAACCAGGCAGGCGCCCGCTCGCTGCCCGGACCGGAGAAGTTGAGCGGGACAGGCCTCCGGCCGGCGGACGCCGCCGCGGCCGAGCAGCGGCTGACGATGGTTGAAAATCCCACCGCACCAGGGCCGCGGTCGCGCACACTCGGTGTCGCCGCGCAGGCGCCCGTGTGCGACTCGGTTATCGACCCAAGGACCGGGGTCAGAGAGGACTCGGTCGGCAGGCAGGTTCTGCGCGTCGACTACTACGGCGACGTCCTGTGTAACTTCCACCTGATCGAGGCAAGGGGCGCGGCCGGCGTGATCGACCGTACCCAGGGCTTCGACGGGCAGGTGATCCACGTCGGGTCGGAGTTTCACTTCGCCAACCACAACTTCGGGTCCAGCACGGGAGTTCTGGAGCTCGACGGCGACTTCTACCGTGGGGCGCGCTCGATCGAGGTCGCCGTCGACGCGTACCTGCTGTCGGCGATCCCGTGGGCGCCGTGCGGGTCGATACCCGGCCTGCGCTACCTGGCCTGCGAGATAGACCAAACCGGGCACCTGCTGCACGTGATCGTAGGCACCGGGCCGTTCCAAAGTGGACTGCAGGACAGGCTTTTCATGGGTACCGGTGAGGGCGAGGGATGCCGGATAACGCTGAACGGCGGCTCCAACGTGGCCAAGGACGCCGACGGTGAGAGCAGGGCGACGATCACCTTCGTCGGCATGATCAAGTGCTCGGCGGGGGTCACCGGTACCTCTACCGCCAGACTTGAGGACCGCAGCCCAACCAACCTGGGAGTACTCAAGACCGGCGGGGACAGCGGAGCCGACGGGGCCAGCCAGGAGAAGGTCGAGTGGCTGGAAGGCACTGATGGCGTCCGCAGGGTCCAAATCCTCTACTCCGGACGCACGACGGCACCTGCCGGCCGGACCTGGATCCCGTGCACCGGCACGGGCGGGCTCGAGTTCAGCAAGTGCATCCGCAACGGCAACGTCGTCGAATGGGAGGCGTTCGTACCAGCGTTCGACACCTTGCTGCCCGACTATCTCAATTGTGAACTGGGCACCTACATCGGGCCGCAGGTGCAAGGGGCGCCGCCGGGGACCCGCACGGTGACCGTGGGCGCCACCGTCGGCTGTAACGCCGGTGCACGCCGCCTTACCGTGGCCGTGGACATCGAAACGGAAGAGCCGCCCGACAGTACTATCGCGCTGAACATCGGCGAGAACGTCAGCCAGGTCACCGCCATGAGAGCGATCAACTGCGACCCGAGCGACACTGTGACGCCGGTGACCTACACGCAAACGGCCAGGGCTGTCATCCTCCACGCGAGCGGCTGGGAAGAGTCGAAGGAGTTCCCCGCCGACACCAACATCGCCCAGTGCATTCTCGACGAGTAGCCCTAGCGAGAGGCAACGAGGATGCGTTCGTGTTCCTCGTAGGGTATGCCGATCCCCGCGAACAAGCCGAGCGCGGCGTCATGATGGCGCCGCGCATCGGCGGCGCGGTCAAGCAGGCACAGGGCGTGTTCGGCGAGCAGGTGGGAACGGGCCAGGCCGAGGAGTTCACCGGTTTCGGTATGGATGACAAGCGCCCGCTCGAGCTGATCGAGCGCGGTGGCGGGTTGGTTGCGGTGCAGGTGGATCGCGGCGAGGGCGGTGAGCGCGTCGCCTTCAAGCATGCGGTACCGGTTGCGGCGCGCGATGTTCAGCGCGTCAGCGGCGTGGGTGGCGGCCTGGATCAGCCGGCCGCTGTGCCGCTCGGCGGTGGCCAGGCCGACGAGCGCCTCGACCTTGGTGGCGTAGGGCCCGGTGCGGCCGGCCTGCTCGCAGGCGGCCCGGTAAAGGTCGGTCGCCTTCCGGTGCTGCCCAACCCGGTCAAGGATGCTGGCCAGCACGGTGAGGGTGTCGGCGTGGATGCGCGGGTCGCCGGCGTCCCTGGCCTGTGCCTCCGCGGTTTCGGCGAGGCGGTGTGCTTCGCCCAGCCTGCCGTCGTCGCGTTTCACGGCGGCAAGGGCGCTGAGTGCATACGGCCCGTTGAACCGGTCGCCGGTCACGAGGGTGGTCGCGACGGCCCGGTCGAGCGTGTCGTGCGCGTCGGCCAGGCGCCCCAGGTGGTGGTAGGTGATGCCGAGGTTGGTCATCGCGTTGGCCAGGCTGTTTTGCGCGCCGGCTCGCCGGTGCAGCGTGATCGCCTCGGCGAGGTTGTCCGCGGCCCGGTGAAGCTGGCCCAGCAGCAGGTGGTCGACGCCGAGCGAGGCGAGTCTGCCGGCCATACCCGGCAGCCAACCGGTCTGCCGCATCAGGGCGAGGGCGCGATGGTCGCACCGCTGCGCCTCGGTCAGCCGGCCGCGATCGGTGTGGACGGCACCGAGGCTGCCGAGCGCGGCCGCCTCGCCCTCAAGCCATCCGGCGCTGCCGGCGAGCCTGGCGGCCGCATGCAGCAGGTCGGTGGCTTCGGGCAGGCGGCCCTGCACCCAGCGAAGTACCCCGAGGCTGAGGTGGGCGGCGGCTCGGGCCCGAGGGTCGGCTTCGGGCTCTCCGCTTGCGTCGGCGGCGGCGAGTGCCGCGTCCGCGGCGGTCTGCCAGTCGACGAGGTGCATCCCGTAGTACAGGTAGCCGCGCACGGCATCGGCGAGCCGCCAAGCGATCTCCCGGTGTCCCTTGCCCGCGGCCGACGTGACCGCCGCGACAAGGTTTTGCCGCTCCTCGTTGAGCCAACGTCCCGCGTCGTCGGCGTCGTCGAACAGGTCCGAGGGCTCGGCCGCGGCCGGGGGTAGTCGAAGGATCTCGTGGTAGCGCAACCCGGCCGCGGCCGATGCCTTGTCCAGGTAGTGGTGGTACAGCCGGCCGAGCGCGGCATGGCGGACTTGGTCGCTGTCCTCTGTTCCGGTCAGCTCCTCGGCGTAGCGGCGGAGCAGGTCGTGCAGCGCATACCGGCCAGGGGCGTGCTCCTGCACCAGGTGCGCGCTGGTGAGCTTGTCGAGCAGGCCGCTCGCCCATGCCGGGGCGACGCCGGTGAGCGCGGCCGCGGCCTCGGCGGTGATGTCGGGGCCGGGAACCAGGCCGAGCAACCGGAAGGCGCCTCTCGCCGAGTCCGGAAGGGACCTGTACGAGTGGTCGAAAGCGGCCCGGACCCCGGCGTGCGGGTCGCCGTCGACCGCCAGAGCGGTCAGCCGGTCGCCGCGCAGCCGGGCGGTGTAGTCGGCGATGGTGTGGCCCGGGTGGGCGGTGAGGTTCGCCGCGGCGATCCGCAATGCGAGGGGCAGATGCCCGCAAAGCTCGGCCAGTTCGGCGACTGCCTCCGGTTCGGCTTGCACCCGGTCCGCGGAGAGCAGCCGGATCAGCAGGGTGCGGGTGTCATCAGCGGAGAGCACACCCAGGTCGAGCCGGGCAGCGCCGTCACGGGCGACGAGACCGGTCATCCGGTCCCTGCTGGTGACCACGACCAGACATCCGGGGGTACCGGGTAGCAGTGGCCGGATCTGATCGGCACTGCGGGCGTTGTCCAGCAGCACAAGCATGCGCTCGCCGTCGAGCAGGCTGCGGTAGAGGGCGGCGGCCTGCTCCAGCTCGGCCGGAACCTCCTTGGCCGGCACGCCAAGCGCGGTGAGGAAGGCGGCGAGGGCTTCGATCGGCTGCACCGGCGCCCCGGCCGCGTACCCGCGCAGGTTGACGTAGAGCTGCCCGCCGGGAAACCGGTCCCGCACCCGGTGTCCCCAGTGGACGGCCAAGGCGGTCTTGCCCACGCCGGCCGCACCCGCGATCGCGGACAGGACCATCACGCGATCCTGGCCGTCGAGCATGGCGTCAAGCTGGTCCAGAAGGTCGCCGCGACCGGTGAAATCGGCGACGTCGGCGGGCAGCTGCGCCGGTTTGACCCGGCCCGCGGTCAGCGCGACAGGCCCCGTCGTCGCCGGTGGCCGCACCTCGTCGGCGAGTATTGTCCGCTGGATGTCGCGCAGCTCCGCGCTGGGTTCGACGCCCAGCTCGGCGAGCAGGGTTTCGCGCGCCCGCTGGTAGGCCAGCAGGGCTTCCGGGCGGCGGCCGCAATGGTGTAACGCCAGCATGAACTGTGCCCAGAGCCGCTCGCGAAGGGGCTGCTCGTCGACGAGCTGGCCAAGCTCGCTGACCGCCTCCGTGTACCGGCCCAACTCAAGCAATGCCCCGAGGCGCTCCTCCACCGCGTCCAGCCGGACCTGTTCGAGCCGCGCCGCGTAGGCCGATACCGTCGGGGTCGGCGACACATCGGCCAGGGCCTGACCCTCCCAAAACGCCAGCGCCTCCGACAGCCGCGCCACCGCGGCCTCCAGGTCACCATCGGCTCGGTTGCGCCGGGCCGTCTCGACCAGGTGCTCGAACAGATCCGAGTCGAGATCACCGTCCTGGACCAGCAGCTGGTAGCCGCGCCCCTGGGTCACCACCGTGGCCTGCGGGCCGCTGCGGAGCAGGCGGCGCAGCCGGCTCACGTAGCCCTGCATCGTGACCACCGCCGCGCGCGGCGGATGCTCTCCCCAGATCTCTTCGACCATCCGATCCGTCGACACGGCCCGGCCCGCCTCGGTCAGCAGCACCGCGAGCACCACCCGCTGCTGCGCCGCCCGGACCGTTGACCAGGCCGCACCGTCCCACACTTGCAAGTTCCCCAGCATCCGGAACCGCACCACAGCACCCCAATTAAGGCCGCCTCGGAATATGCCGATCAATCTATGACAGTAGCCGCCGAATTGGCTCACGTCGTGATTAGCC
>DASUXL010000065.1:0-2381 GCA_036377915.1 Candidatus Limnocylindrales bacterium | reverse complement strand
CTGCGCCGCGACGGCCTGACCAACAAACCGCCGTATGGCATGGGCGAACGGGCCTGGCTCCTGCTCCAGATCGTCTCCGTGGCGCCGCTGGAGAGCTGGGCCGCGATCGACAAGGATCCGGAGAATGTGTTGGCGCGCAAGGTAAATGACGACTGGCGCACGACACTCCTGCAGGGGTGGGCGCGCGCCGCGGTGGTGCAGGCCAACCCCAAGTGGGCGCTCGCGGTCTATCGCAGCGGATATGACGGCGCACCCGGTTCCACCTCCGAGATCGTGGCGCTGCTCGACCCCGAGGACGCGGCGGAGGTCGCCCGCGACGCGGTGCAGGGGCGGGCGAGCCGGATGAACGAGTTGCTCGCCGCGCTGCCCCGGCCGTGGACCCGGCAGGTCAGCGAGATCGTCCTGGAGTACCTGAGCCAGCCCGCGCAGCGCCAGCGCGGCGGCTGGTCCACCCTGACCTACCTCGCCGAGACCGGTTTCTCGCCCGACATGTTCGAGCGCGTCGTCGAGATCGTTCGCGCGTGCGACGACGAGGGCCACCGGGCGGCGCTGAGCCAGCTCGCCTCGCTGCTTCAGATTCGTTCCGAAATCCGACGGGAGTTCCAATGACCACGACGTCATCCGTGCTGCGCCCGCACGCCGAACAGACCTACGCCGACGAGCTGGGCAGGCTGGCCGCCAGCGACGACCTGCCGCGCCCGCCCGGCTGGCGGCTGTCGCCCCAGGCCGTGGTGACGTACCTGCTCGGCGACGGGGATCGCATCAGCCCCAAGTACATCGGGCCGCGACGGCTGGTGGAGGTCGCGGTGGCGACCCTTGCCACCGACCGGGCGCTGCTGCTGCTCGGCGTTCCCGGTACAGCCAAGACGTGGGTGTCCGAGCACCTCGCGGCCGCGATCAGCGGCGACTCGACACTGCTCGTGCAGGGGACTGCGGGCACGCCGGAGGAGGCGATCCGGTACGGGTGGAACTACGCTCGCCTGCTCGCCGAAGGGCCGTCGGGCGACGCTCTGGTACCCAGCCCGGTGATGCGGGCGATGCGCACCGGCAGCATTGCCCGGGTGGAGGAGCTGACCCGCGTCCCCTCCGACGTGCAGGACACCCTGATCACGATCCTGTCGGAGAAGGTGCTGCCGATCCCTGAGCTCAACGACGAGGTGCAGGCGGTCAAGGGGTTCAACGTGATCGCCACCGCCAACGACCGTGACCGAGGCGTCAACGAACTGTCCAGTGCGTTGCGGCGCCGGTTCAACACGGTGGTGCTGCCGGTACCGGCGACGATCGACGAGGAGGTCGAGATAGTTTCGCGCCGGGTGGCCTCGCTGGGCAAGGCGCTGGAGTTGCCGGAGCTGCCCGACTCCATCATCGAGATCCGCCGGGCGGTGCAGGTTTTTCGCGAGCTGCGCGAGGGCATGACCTCCGACGGGCGCACCAAGCTCAAGAGCCCCAGCGGCACCCTTTCCACCGCCGAGGCGATCTCGGTGATGACCAGCGGCATGGCGCTGGCGGCCCACTTCGGCGACGGCGTGGTGCGGGCGGCGGATGTGGCGGCGGGCATCAGGGGCGCGGTGGTGCGCGACCCGGTCTCCGACGCGGTGGTGTGGCGGGAATATCTGGAGACCGTGATCCGCGAGCGGGACGGCTGGCAGGACTTCTACCGGGCGGCTCGGGAAGAAGAATAATGACGGCGGCGTGGGAGGTCTTCGGGATCAGGCATCACGGGCCGGGGTCGGCCCGTGCTCTGGTGCGTGCGCTGGAGGCGATGCGCCCCGACATGATCCTGGTCGAGGGTCCACCCGAAGCCGACGCTCTGGTGGTGCTGGCGGCAAGCGAGGCGATGAAGCCGCCGGTGGCGCTGCTCGCGTACGGTGACAGGGCTTCGTTCTGGCCGTTCGCGGTCTTCTCGCCGGAGTGGCAGGCGATCAGGTATGCGGTGGGAAACGATGTGCCGCTTAGGTTCTGCGACCTGCCCGCGGCCAACCGGGGCGGCGAGGATCCCATGCAGGAGGAGCGGATCGACCCGATCGGCAGCCTTGCCGAGGCGGCCGGTTACGAGGACGCCGAGCGCTGGTGGGAGGACGTGATCGAGCACCGGCGCGATGGCACGCCACCGTTCGAGGCGGTGGCCGAGGCGATGACGGCGGTGCGGGCCGAGCATCCGGCGATCCGCTACGACCTGGTGCGCGAAGCTTATATGCGGCAGGTGCTCCGGGCCGCGCTGAAGGAGGGCTACGAGCGGATAGCGGTGGTGTGCGGGGCGTGGCACGTGCCGGCGTTGCAGGGTGACCTCCCACCCTCCAATCAGGACGCTGCGCTGCTGAAGGGGCTGCCCAAGCGCAAGGTCAGCATGACCTGGGTGCCGTGGACGCACGGCCGGCTGG
>DASUXL010000064.1:0-20456 GCA_036377915.1 Candidatus Limnocylindrales bacterium | reverse complement strand
CCGTTGCAGTGGTCCAACTACGTCGAGGTGTGGACGGGAACGCATTCCCTGGCCCGGTATTTCCTCAACTCCACCATCGTCGCGGTCACCCGCGTGCTCGGCGAGCTGCTGACCGCGTCGATGGCCGGATACGCGTTCGCGCAGTTGCGTTTCCGTGGCCGGGACAAGATGTTCCTGCTCTATCTGTCGACCTCGATCGTGCCGACCCAGCTCCTGCTGGTACCCCGCTTCATGTTCTTCTCCGAACTCGGCCTCTACGACACCCTGTTCGCGTTGATCCTGCCCGGGATCTTCACCGTCTACGGCACTTTCCTGCTCCGCCAGTACTTCCAGTCCGTGCCCGCGGAGCTGGCCGAGGCCGCCCGCACCGACGGCGCGAACGAGTGGCAGATCTACTGGCGGGTCTACCTACCCCTGGCCCGCCCGATGCTTGCCGCGCTGGCGATCCTCGCCTTCGTCGGTTCCTGGAACGACTACGAGACACCCCTGGTGATGCTGTCGACCGACAGCCGGTACACGATCCCGCTCGGCCTGACCCAGTTCGTCGACGAGACCGGTGGCCTGTCCGCCGGGCTGGCGATGGCGGGCTCGGTTTGCTCAATCGTGCCGATCGTCGGGGTCTTTCTCCTCTTCCAACGCCAGTTCCTGCAGGCACTGAGCCATACCGGCCTGAAGTGAGCTGACCCGTCCCCGCGAATCTGAAGGGAGACGCAGGATGGTACGAGCGTTACTGATCCTTGTCCTTGTTGCGGCGCAATCGATTGCAGCCCCGGCCCCGGCTCCGGCCCGGGCCGTGCTGGAGTCCGGCCAGCTGACGTGGGCACCGCCCCCGCTGGTCAACCCGGAGGTGAGAACTCTCACCGCCGGACGTACCTCAACCAACCTCGACATCACCAAGGACTACATCATCCGGTTGCCCACCACGGTCAAGCTCGGAGCGACGATCCTCATCGGCGGGCGCAACATCGTCATCATCGGCGGCCACATCCGCCTGCCCACCTTCATACCCGGCACCACGACGAGCGCCGACGCCAGGGCCATCTACATCAAGGACGCCGTCGGTACCGTCCACATCGAGGGCGTGCAGATCGATACCCTCAACGACGACTCGTGGGGCGACGCCGTCTCGATCGACGCACCGCTCGCGACCGTCCAGATCCAGAACGTCAGGGTGGTCGACCTCAAGGGAATGTCGGGGGACACCGGTTTCCACGGGGATGTCATCCAGCCCTGGGGCGGCGTCGGGCGGCTGCGGGTGGACAAACTGTCCGCCTCCACCAGGTTCCAGGGAATGTTCCTGCCGCGGGACGAGGGCGACATCGGATCGATCACCATCAAGCGCGCCAACATAATCGGGCTGCCGCTGCTACCCGGGGCGATGGGCGGCTACCTGCTGTGGGTCAGCCCGCCCGGGCGCAACTCCACCGGGATAGGCCCGTTCTACGACTTCTCCGATTTCTACATCCAGCCCCGCGCCGGGACGACGCTCGGCAAGACCATCTGGCCTGACACCGGTGTCACTGCCAACCCGCTCGTGGTCGACGCCAACGGGTTCGCGACCTGGCCGACGATGTCCAATGTGGTCGGTGGGATACAGGGCGGCCTGCCACCGGGTGGCGACTTCGTCCCGTCCGGCGCCGCCGGACTCGGCTACGTGTCGCCCGGTTACAGCCTCACCACCAGCGCGACGGCCACCGCGTCGTCGGTCTTCCAGGGCAACACGGCGCAGTTCGGCCCGGCCAAAACCATCGACGGGAGCGTGGCGGACGACAGCCGCTGGCTGTCCGGCGAGGGCGACGCGACCCCGACCCTGACCATCGACTTCGGCGGCACGAAGAGCGTCGGCGAGGTCCACGTGTCCAGCGGATTCAACTATCCGCAGGGCGATCCGCTGGCCGTGCTCGTCAACTTCGCCATCGAGGCGCGCGTCGGCGGTGTCTGGCAGCAGCTCAGGTTGTTCACCGGTAACCAGGCGGCGAAGGTGGTGTGGACCGGGCTGGTCCAGGCTGACCGGATCCGTCTGGTCGTCACCGATCCATCCCGATCCAATCCCGACATTGCCCGGGTCTACGAAGTCACGGCGTACTCGAGCTGAGATAAGGAGCCGGCCTCATGGCCTTCAAGAAAGTCTTGCTCGGCGCGGTGCTGGTGCTGTCCAGCACCGGGGTCCAGGTGGCGCCGGCGCGGGCGGATGCCGCGCAGCTGACCTGGGCACCGCCGCCGCTGGAGAATCCGGTGACGATCCAGCTCGGGACCGGGCCGACCACAAGCAATCTCAACGACAGCACCGACTACATCATCAAGCTGCCCCCCACCATCAAGACCGGGGCGACCACCATCAGCGGCGGCCGCAACATCCACATCATCGGCGGGCACATCCAGCTGCCGGAGTTCATCGGCGACCCGCCCGACGCCCAGCACCGGGCGCTTTTCATCACCGGCAACAAGGGCATCGTGCACATCGAGGGCATCCTGATCGACGCACCCTTCGACAACCGGTTCGGCGACGCCCTCGCGATCCAGTCGCCGGAGTCGATCATCCAGGTGCAGAACAGCCGCTTCGTCGGCCTCAGGGGCGATGGCCCCTTCTTCCACGCCGACATCATCCAGCCCTGGGGCGGGGTTCGGGAGCTGCGCGTCGACAAGTTCACCGGTTCCAGCACCTACCAGGGTTTCTTCATGCCGCGGGACCTCGGCGACATCGGCAAGGTCACGGTCAAGCGGGCCAACCTCACCGCGCTGCCCGAGCTCTATCCCGGCTCCGGCGGCGGATACATGCTGTGGCAGGCACCCAACGGCCGCAACAGCACCGGGCAGGGGCCGTTTTACAACTACACCGACTTCTACGTCAAGCCGCGCGACGGCCGGCCGCTGGGCGACACCATCTGGCCCAACGCTTTCGACCCGGTGAACCCCCTGCACATCGACGCCAGCGGGTTTGGGACCTGGCCGACGATGTCAAACATCACCGGTGGGGTGCATGACGGCGCGCCGCCCGGCGGTGACTTCGCCGCGGCCGGTGTACCCGGATTGGGTTACGTGTCACCGGGTTACGACTCCACACCCCCGCAGGCGCCGGCCAATCTCGCGGCGACATCCCCATTCGGTACCGAGATGCGGCTGTCGTGGAACGCCACCACCGACGACTTCGGGGTGGCCGGCTACAAGCTCTTCCGCGACGGTGCCGAGGTGGCCGACCTGACCGGTACCACCTACCTTGACACCGGCCTGACCCCGGGCACCGGCTACCGGTACGAGGTCCGCGCCTACGACGGTGGGCGGAACCTTTCCGCCCCGGGTGTGGTGTCCGCGACCACGATGGCACTGGACACCTCGCCGCCGACCTCGCCGCCCGACCTGACCGCCAACGCGGTGAACACCTCGCAGGTGACACTGCGCTGGAAACCGTCACAGGACAACCTCGGCGTCACCGGCTACGAGATCCGCCGCAACGGCAAGGTTGTCGCCCGGATCGACGGGACGACGTACACCGACTCCGGGCTGGAGGCGGGAAACTGGTACGCCTACAACGTGTTTGCCTTCGACCGGACCGGCAACCTGTCCCGGCTGCGCTTTCCGGACATCGTGCGCACGTCGAGCCACGGTCCGGCGATGCCGTTCGCCCAGGCGGCGATCGACGATGCCGTGGCCGCCGGCCTGACGGCGTACACGCGAAACGGCGTCCAGTCAGCGGCAAGCCAGCGCGCCGGCGCGGCGCTTTACTTCCTCACCCAGGCCGCCGCGCATGACCCGACCTATCGTTCGACATCGAGCGTGCCGGTGTCGGAGCGGGCGCTTGCCCACCTGCGAAACCTCACCTCCGGCGGCGGGCACGAGCCGGGCTGCTCGGGCGGGGCGGACACGGCGGCGACGAGCAACTCGATCCGCGCCTTCGCCGTCGCCAAGGGCGTCCCGGCGATCTGGGGCGCACTGACCGCGACCGAGAAGGACCGGATCACCCTGATCGTGCAGGCGTGCCTGGTGGGTTCGCACTACGTGTACGACGACGACAACGACCCGTCGACCGCGATCGATCAGGTGAGCCCGGTGGACAAGGACGGCAACCCCAGCGACGTCGCCGGCGGCACCGGCACGGGGATTGCCGCCGCGTACTTCCTCGGTGCCGGTCAGGCCAACCAGTTCCTGACGCGCTTCAACGCCGGCACGTTCGCCGGCCGGCTGGAGCGGGCCAGGCTTTCCAACGCCCACTGGGTTTTCAGCCAGGCACCCGCCGACCGGCTGAAGGCGGCCAACGAGTTCACCTTCCGCGGCCATCCGCTCAACGACCCGTTCGCCTGGGTGGCCGACCGGGCCGCGGCGACGTTCTCCGAACCGGTCGAGCCGTTGGGCGGCAACGCCCGCGGCTACCTGCTGTCCGGGTCGGCCGAGCTGCCCAACGTGTGCGAACCCGGCATGGCGGTGGAACTGGACGGGCGCGACGCCAGCGGCCCGCGCAGTGATCTGGCCAAGGCCACGGCCGGGTGGGGGGACGCCGTCGCCGACCTTTCGCTCACCGTCCGATTCGGAGATGTTCAATCCGGGGGTACCGCCAGCGGCCTGCTCCGGCGCTACACGGTGGCCACGACCGACATCCGGTACAAGGCTGAGCGTGGTTACCACAGCTGGTCGGCCGGCGCCAACCGCGGCGACCTGACCGCCGACCGGCTGCACCAGGATCTGGGTTACCGCTTCCTGGACCAGATCGCCCGGGAGTTGCCGGAGGTCACGCAGCCGGCCCCTGCCGCGCCGGATTGTGCCCCGAACATCGCCCTGGGGGCCACGGTCCAGGTCACCTCGACGCTGAACGCCGACTCAGCCGGGGCCAAGGCCGTCGACGGCAACTACGCCAACGCCAGCCGCTGGGTCTCGACCGGGTCGGATGTCACCCCGACGATCACGCTCAACCTCGGGGGCACGTTCGACGTCCGCAACGTGGCGGTCGCCAGCGGGTTCAACTGGCCGTCGGTGTCGAGCAACGATGTCCTGGTCGACTTCACCATCGAGGCGCACACCGCCGCCGGCTGGCAGCAGGTCGCCACCATCACCGGCAATATCGCCTCGCTGGCCGCAACCGGTGCGCTGGACGTGCGCGCCGACCAGATCCGGGTCGTGGTCACCAACCCGTCCCGCAACGCCACCAAGGTAGCCCGGGTGTACGAGGTTGTCGTCAAGGGAGTAAGAGTAAATGGCTGAGTATCTACCCCGTCCCCACCTGTCCCGCCGGGGTCTGCTCGCCGGGCTGGGTGGCGCGGCGGGTCTCATGACCCTAGGGCTGCAAGACATTACCGGGCTGGCGCCGGGGGCGTGGGCGGCATCGGCGACCGCCCCCGGCGACGCCTTCGACCGGGCGCGCGAAATCTGGCGGCACGTCCTGACCGGTGGCGACTTCGACCCGGCCGACCCCGATCTGGTCGCCCTGGTCGTCGCCGCCGACAACGTGGTCGCGTCAAATGTCGCCCTGCTCGACCGGTCGGCGAACCGCGCCCAGGTCTTCGTGGACCAGCGCCTCGTGGCGGAGAACAACGCCGAGGCGGTCTTCCGGATCACGCGCACGTTCAACCGGCTCCAGGCGATGGCGGTCGCGTTCCGGACCCCGGGGTCGAGGTATCAGGACGACGCCAGCCTCCTGGTGGACATCCTCGCCGGGCTCGAAACCGTGTATCAGCGGGTCTACAACGAGAACCAGGAAGAGTTCGGCGACTACTGGGGAAGCTGGTACGGGTGGGAGATCGCCAATCCCAACGCCCTCAACGCCACCTGCACGCTGGTGTATGACCATCTTCCCGCCGGCGCGCTTGCCGGCTACCTGGCCGCGATCGACCATTTCGTGCCCGATCCGCGTTTCACCTACCCGGCCAGCGACCCGGTCCGGCACCGGTTGTCCACCGGGGCCAACCGGATCGACCTGTGCCTCAATGTCATGGTGCGGGGCGTGCTGGGGCGCGACGAACAGCGGATCCTGACCGCCAGGTCCGCCCTCGCCGAGGAGTTGCGGTACGTGAGCGCGGGCGACGGCTTCCACCATGACGGATCGTTCCTTCAGCACGAGACGGTGGCCTACAACGGCCACTACGGCAGGGTGCTGCTGGGTGGCTTCGCCAGGATGCCCGCCCTCCTCGCCGGATCGCCTTGGCAGATCACGGGTGCGGAGGCCCGGTTCGTGTTCGAGACCGTCGAGCGTTCGTTCATGCCGTTCATCTATGACAACCAGATGATGGATTTCGTTCGGGGCCGGATCATCGCCCGGTGGAACGAACGGGACCACAGGGAATGTCGCGCGACCGTCGATGCGATCCTCCGCCTCGCCGAGGGTACCGACCCGGAAACCACGGCCCGGTGGCGTGCGATCTGCAATGGCTGGCTGGAGCGGGACACCTACGAGAGCGTACTGATCGATGGGAACATACCCCGCATCGTGCTGTTCAAAGCACTCCTGGCCGACCCGAGCGTGCGGCCGGCACCGGAACCGGTCAACCACACGCTGTTCCCGGAGATGGACCGCGCGATTCATCGGCGGCCCGGCTGGGCGCTGGCCATCGCGATGGCCAGCAAGCGCATCTCCTACTACGAGCACACCAACTCGGTCGGTGAGAACAAGAAGGGCTTCCACACCGGCGACGGGATGACCTACCTCTACAACTCCGACAACGCCCAGTACGCCGCCGAGTTCTGGCCGACCGTCGACCTCTACCGGCTGCCCGGCATCACCGTGGACCCGACACCCCTGCCCGACGGAGCCGGAGGCAGCGAGCGTCCGCGCCCGGCACAAGCGAAATGGGTTGGTGGCGCTACGATCGGCGGGCAGTTCGCCGCGGTGGGCATGGAACTGGAGCCTCTCCTCTCAGCGCTGCGCGCGAAGAAGTCATGGTTCTGTTTCGACCAGTACGTTGTCGCGCTCGGCGCCGGCATCACGCGCAGGCGAGACGGCGCCACGCAGTCGCGGATCGAGACCGTTGTCGAGAACCGCAACCTGCACGCGTCCGGCACCAACGCGCTGCTCGTCGACGGGGCGGCTCAGCCCGTGACACCCGGCTGGGACAGGAAGTTCCAGGATCCCACGTGGGCTCACCTTGAAGGTGTCGGTGGGTATGTGTTCCCGGCCGGGGGCTCGTTGCGAGTGTTGCGGGAGGAACGAACGGGTTCCTGGCGCAACATGCACCGTACCGGACCGACGGCTCCGATCACCCGCCGCTACGTCACGATGTGGTTCGACCACGGTGATGGGCCGGTCGACGAGTCCTACGCTTACCTGCTCCTGCCGGGCGCCTCGCCGGCACGCACCGCTGAAATCGCCACCGACCCGGGAAACGTGCAGATCCTGGTCAACACCAACGAAATCCAGGCCGTGCGCGTGCCGCGGTTGGGGCTTACCGCGATGAACTTCTGGCAGGCCGGCTCGCAGAGTGGCATCATCGTCGACGCGCCGTGCTCGCTGCTGATCCGGCAACACGGGGGCAGCCTCAGCGTCGCGGTTTCCGATCCGACCCAGGAGCTGGCGTCGCTGTCGGTGACGCTGGATCGGCCAGGATACCGGTCCTGGACCGGAGACGACACGATCGGCGTCGAAGGACTCGGCTCACGAATCGCCTTCGCTGTGGACACCGCTGGCACCAACGGCCGTACCCACATGGCCACATTCCATCGCGGATGACTATGGCGGCTCTTTGCTTGGCGGGTACCCGAAAAGGCTCCTGTAGGCGCGGCTGAAGTAATGTGCATCGGTGTAGCCGGACAGAGCGGCCGTCTCGGCGACCGTGGTGCCGTCGCGCAGCAGCCGCCGGGCATGGTGCAATCGCAAACCGTCCAAGTGTCTCTTCGGTGAGACTCCGAATTCGGAGTGGAACCGGCGGAACAGGGTGGATCGGTCCACCTCCAGGTGGCGGGCGACGTCGTTGACCGTGATGCCGGTCATGAACCGCAAGTCCATCAGATTCCTTGCCGCCGCGGCGATGCGCCGGTCGGCAACGGCGTCGCGCGTGCGCTGGCGGTCAAGCAGGTCCAGCAGCCGCCACGCCGCTGCGACCGGAAACAGCGGCGGGGTTGGCGACCGGGCGTAGAGGTGCTGGACCTCGGTGAGCAGCGGTTCGTACGCGGTGGTGGTAGTGGTGGTGCCGGCGGGCAGCGCCGGGGTGTCGGGCGTGATGCCGATCGCGGACAGGGCTTCGGCGGCGCCCCGGCCGTCGAGCACGCACCATGCATAGCGCCAAGGGGATTCGGGGTGGTCTTGGTACCGGTAGCGAATGCCGGGGAAGAAAGCGAACACGTCACCCGCGCCGACCGAGTGCTCGGTGCCACCGCTGCGGATGGTGCCACGGCCGGAGCGTACGAGGTGCACCGCGACGCACGGCGACACCTGGTCGTAGGCGAAGTGGCCGCTGCTGGTGAACCGGCCCAGGAGGCTCAGCCGCGGCTGGGACCCGGCACCGGCATCCGCGTGGGCGGGATCGGCTACATACAGCCGGCTCTTCCAGCCGTTGCCGGCCTCCTTGTACATCATTTGTCCACTAGCCCTCGCATCATTGTTACCGTTGTCGCCGGATAATGGTGAATCATAGGCTTATCGCATGCAACGTTTAGACCCTTTGCAGGACTACCTTTTTGATTTGCGGGGGTACCTGATCCTGGAGCAGGCCGTGGGACAGTCCCATGTGGACGACCTGAACGCCGCGCTCGACGCCGTTCCGCCGCTGGAGTTCGGCCAGTGGCACGGCAACGTGCAACGCTTCGACAACCACGGTGATGCCGGCTGCGAGCTGCAGAACATCGTCGAAGCCGGTCAGGCGTTCGAGCGGCTGATCGACCATCCGTCATGGATCCCGCAGCTGCGCCACTACTGCGGCGAAGCGGACTCCTATGTGGAGGGTCTGTTCATCGACGAATGCTTCGCCTCCATCCGCAGGCAGGGCGGTTTCTTCCCGATCCACTCCGGCGGATACCACGGCGCGATGCGCGGCCAGTACAGGTACGCCAACGGCGTGTTCCGCTGCGGGCAGGTCAACATCCTGCTGGCGCTGACCGAAATCGGACCCGGCGATGGCGGCACGATGATCGTGCCCGGCAGCCACAAGGCGAACTTCCCGCACCCGCAGGCGCAGTCGGGCGTGCCGATGGACGGTGTCGCGGAGGCGCGCGAGGTTCACCTGCGCCGTGGTGATGCGCTGATGTTCGTCGACGGCCTTGCCCACGGCGGCAGCTCCCGGGTCAATCCTGGCGAGCGGCGGGTCGTAATCTACCGGTACGGACCGTCGTGGGCGGCCACCCGCCACGGCTACCGATACTCGACCGAACTGGTGGAGCGGCTCACGCCCGAGCGCCGGGCGATCCTGCAACCCGTGGCACCGCGCCTGCCGGGTCAGCCGTAGGCGGCTTTGTTGATCGCCCGGTAGTGCGCGGGTGCGTACCCGGTCGTCTGCTTGAACCGCCGCGAGAAGTGGTACGGATCGGGGAAACCCACGGCGCGCGCGATCTCGGCGACACTCAGGGTGCTCACGGTGAGCAGCGAGGCCGCGCGCGCCATCCGCAGCCGGTGCACGTAGTGCATGGGTGACTCGCCGAGCTGCTCGCGGAACAGGCGGCTCAGGTGGGTGGCGGAGTATCCCGTGTGCGCCACCAGATCCCGCAGGGTCAGCGGCTCGCCCAGGCGGTCGTTGATGAACTCGTGGACGTCGGGCATGGCGGCGGCGGCGCTGGGCGCTCGCCCGGCGGCGACGCTCGCCGCCCGGTCGGCGATCAGGCCGAGCAGGCTGTAGAGACAGGAATCAACGCGCAGCGAGTCGCCCGCCAACCCACCCGGCCCACCACCCCAGCCACCCGACCCACCCGACCCACCACCCCGGCCACCCGACCCACCACCCCGGCCACCCGACCCACCACCCCGGCCACCCGGCCCACCCGACCCACCCGACCCACCCGGCAGGCCTGGGCCGTTCGCCGCCGGCTGCGCGACCGCAAGATCTGGCAAATTGCCAGATCTTGCGGCGGTGGCGACGAGCTCGAGGAACCGGGCGCGGATGTGTTCGTCGAAGCCGAAGGGGACGACCGGCCCGGTCCCGTGGCGGATCCGCTCGGACAGCTCCCGCGCCCCAGCGCCGCCGAAATGAACCCACAGCCACTCCCAGTCACCATCGCCGTCGCCGTCGCCGCCATCGAGCGGCTTATATCGTTGCGGCACGACGGGTTCGAGCACCAACAGGTCGCCCGGTCCGGCGCCGGCCGGGGTGCCGCCGATCGTGGCGTCCATCTCACCGCGCACCACCCAGATGATCAGATGGTCGGTGGGCCGGGGCCTTGTGGTGACGTACGAAGGCATAGCCCGGTAATGTCCGGACTCGTGGTGGCTCAGCAGGGCATGCAATCGGCTCATGGTGATGGCAAGAATATCCATCAACGCGCGCGGGAGCTGCATTCAGGTGCGGGTGGCCGGCGGGCAAGCTGGCGGCATGGACACTTCAACGCTGGCCCCTGAGGAGATGGCGGCATACCACCGGGACGGGTTCCACGTCGCGCGGGCGGTGTTCGACGCCGCCGAGGTCGCCGCGATCCGGGACTACTTCGACGGGGTTGCCGAGCGCGGCGATCCTATCGAGGGGCATTGGCAGCCGGGCGACGACGCCGGTGACCCGCTCGCCCGGTACCCGCGCATGATGCAACCGCACATGCTCGACCCGGTCAGCCGCGCCCGGCTGCTCGACCGGCGCCTGCACGCCGTGCTGCGGCAGCTGCTCGACGATGAGGTCATCGCGTGCCAGACGATGTTCTACTTCAAGCCCCCGGGTGCGCGGGGGCAGGCATTCCACCAGGACAACTATTACCTGAGGGTCAAGCCTTACTCGTGCATCGCGGCGTGGGTTGCCATCGATCGGTCCACTGTGGACAACGGAGGGCTTCAGCTCTGTCCCGGTACCCACAAAATGGAGATCGAGTGCCCGGAGCCGGCGGACGCCGAACAAAGCTTTACCAATGACTACGTGGCGCCTCCCCCCGGCCATGAACCGGTTGCGCTCGAACTGAACCCCGGCGATGTGCTCTTCTTCAATGGCAGCGTTGTGCATGGCTCGCAACGCAATCGCACCCCCGACCGGTGGCGGCGCTCGTTCATCTGCCACTACCTTCCCGCCGCCGCAACGCATATCGGCGGTTGGTACACCCCATACATGTTCGACTTCGACGGCAATCCCGTGACACGGGAAAGCAACGAGTGGGGCGGACCGTGCGGGACCGAGGACGATCGGGTCGTCGGCACTTTCCATTGAAGATTAAGGCATTGGGGGTACCACGGCGAAGCTCACCGAGTTGATGAGTCCCGGCTCCGGGAACCATACCGCCAGCCCGGCGCGCCAATCGGTGCCCGGTTCCGCGACGAACAGCGGGTTGTCGATACGCGCAACATAGCTGGTGTCACCGATGTTGCTCAGATAGAGGCTGAGCAGCGAAGCCGGAACCGTCTGCGGCGGAGACGAGGTGTCATGGGCGGCGGGTACGGGCTCCACCGCGGCGCTCCAGTTGTGGCCCACCTGGTAGACCCACGAGTTGTCCGCCGGGATGCCCACCGAGCCGAAACCCGCACCGCTGACCGAGTCTGAGTACACTCGCACCGAGGCGAGCTGCGGGTCGGCGCCGGTGAACGACACGATGTGCACCATGCCGTCAAAGGAGTAAAGCAGCTCCCCGTGGACCTGGCAGTCCGTGACCGTCGTGGTCGCGAACGCCGTGAACACCGCAGCGAGCCCGGCAAGCTCGTTGGCCTGCCCGGCCTCGGTCCAGGTCAGCCCGCACCCGGTCACCTCCGTGATGCTCTGGTGAACGCCCGGCGAGTTGGGGCCGTCGGCGGAGAACATGACCACCAGCAACTCGTTGGGGTAGCTGGTGGAAAACTCGTCGCTGAGCAGGTGGCCCTCTGCCGCGGCTTGAACGGTGGCGAAGTTGACGTCGACGACCGGAGCTTCGGCGGCCGACGCGGGCGTGGCGGGTGCGACGGCGAATGCCGCCACGGCCAGGCACACAAGTGCCGCCCTGGTGGTGATTCGAGTATTGATAGCAACCTCCCCTAATGTCATCGGAAAACTTAGCTGTCTCGAAGGATTGGGTCAACAGCTTGCCGCGCAACAGTTTCTAGGTCGTGCCTGCTGGGGAAGGAGGTCGGGGGAAGCGGCAGCATTGTTTTTGACTTCGTTGTTCTTGCGCATGCTGCCGAGGCCGACGCTGAGCCGCCGAAGTGCCGGATGCGCTTGCAGAATGGTGACATCGGAAGACTTCAGGTGACCCATGTCGACCACAGCCAGATCCGTCAATGCCTCCGCGGTCAGAAGCGGGCTGAGGTCGGTCAGCCCTTTCATCGTCTCCAGGTGTACATGCCTCAGCCGGGTGCAGGCGGCAAACGAAGGTAGGCCGGTGACGCGGCGCAGCGCTTGCATGAACAGATGTTGCAGGGTCCCGACATGGGCGATGGGGCCGATATCGTCCAGACCGCGAACCTGCCAAAGCTCCAGGTACTGAAGCTCGCCGATCTGTGGCAGCAAGTCGAGGTTGCTGGTCCCGCCGCGCTTGAGGTCGAGCGCCCGGAGCCTGTGCAAGGGAGTCAGGATCGCCAGGTTCGGCAGCGTAATCGAGCGCAGAGTGAGACTTGTCAGGCACGTCAATGTGGAGATGACCTCGATGTCCTTGGTAAGGCCCTCCAGGTACAGGCGCGGCAGGCGGTCGAAGCGCCGCAGCGGCGCCAGCGACAGACGCTTCCTGGTCGCGCCCAACCCGACTTCGAACGCATCCTCGGGCAGAAACCCCAGTCCGTCGATGTTCTCCAAGTCCCGATACAGGCTGTCTGCCTGGAACGCTCTCAACTTCGGGAAGAACCGTAGGAATTCCAGGTTGGTGATCGGGCGGTCGTAACCGCCGTAGGCGCGAAGGGTCACCTGCGGGTAGTCCGCCAGCCACTCCGCCAGCGTCGCGTAGTCCCGGTCGGACATCGCGCTGCTGAACTGGACCACACGGCAGCCTTGGCCCAAAGGGGCCAGCATATTGCTGGTCAAAGGGGACCCGACGGCGCGAACGTACTCATCGAAGGGGATCGCCACGGCGCGAACGTACTCGAGAACTGCCTTGTTGTCGCCTTGTTGCCGCCTTTCAACCGGTTCATCCGCGGATCGCCGGAGCAGTTACAGCGGAAAATGTCGGACCCTTCAGGCATGGTGGAGCCATGAACGAAGCGATCATTGCCGAGGGTCTGGTCAAGCGCTTCGGTGAGACGACGGCGCTGGCCGGCATCGATCTGGCCGTGCGCCAGGGCTCAGTGCTCGGCCTGCTAGGGCCCAATGGCGCGGGCAAGACCACCGCGGTGCGCATCCTTGCCACTCTGTGGCGGCCCGACGAGGGGCGCGCCAGCGTCAACGGCTTCGATGTGGTGCGGCAGGCGCATCAGGTGCGCCAGCTGATCGGCCTCACCGGCCAGTTCGCCTCGGTGGATGAAAACCTGACCGGCGCGGAGAATCTGCTTTTCATCGGCCGGCTGCTCGGCGTCCCGCGGGCCGAGGCCAAGGCCCGGGCGCGCGAGCTGCTTGCCGATTTCGACCTGTCGGGCGCGGCGGATCGGGCCGCCAAGACCTACTCCGGTGGCATGCGCCGCCGCCTCGACCTGGCCGCGAGCCTTGTCGGCCGGCCGCGCATCCTGTTCCTCGACGAGCCGACGACCGGGCTCGACCCGCGCGGGCGCACCGAGCTCTGGGGCCTGGTGAAGCGGCTCGTCGCCGGTGGGGTGACGGTCCTGCTGACCACTCAATACCTTGACGAGGCCGACGAGCTGGCCGACGACATCGTGGTCATCGACCACGGCCGGGTGATCGCCTCGGGCACACCGGAGGAGCTGAAGACCAAGACCGGTTTGCAGACGCTGGCGGTGCGCCCGACCGACATGGCAGACCTGCCCACGGTGGTTTCAGTGGTGGGGGAGCTGGCCCGGGTCAAGCCGGAGCAGAAGGGCGAGCTGGTCACGGCCCAGGTGAGCGATCCGGCGATCCTGCCCGCGGTGGTGCGCCGCCTCGACGACGCGGGAGTTGTCGTCAACGAGCTGGCGCTGCGCAGTTCGAGCCTCAATGAGGTGTTCCTGGCGCTGACCGGGCGGCCCGCCGAGGAAGAAGAAGTGGACGAGGAGGTTGAGGCATGACCGCGATCACGACCACGGCGGCGGCACCGCGTGCCCGTTCAAGTGCGCTCGATGGGGTGCGGCAGAGCGCGACGCTGGCCTGGCGCACACTGGTTCAGATCCGCCACAACCCTTGGGAGATAGGCGATTTCAGCTTCCAGCCGATCCTGTTCCTGCTCCTGTTCACCTACGTGTTCGGCGGCGCCATCTCCGGCTCGACGCAGGAATATCTGCAGTTCGCCCTCCCCGGCATCATCGTCATGAACATGATATTTGTGACGATGTATGTGGGGTTGGGGTTGAACACCGATCTCACCAAGGGCGTCTTCGACCGGCTGCGTTCCCTGCCCATCGCCCGGTGGGCCCCGCTGGCCGGGCGTATCACCGCCGACCTGGTGAAGCAGGCGTGGTCGATCGCGCTCCTGCTGGGCGTCGGCATGATCCTGGGTTTCCGGATCGGGACCAACCTTGCCGGGGTCGCCGGAGCGGTACTGCTGCTGCTCTTTTTCGCCTTGGCTTTTTCATGGGTATCGGTGTTCGTCGGCGTGGTGGCCAAAGATCCCGAGAAGGTGCAGCTGTTCGGGTTCACCGCGCTATTCCCGATCACCTTTGTCAGCAACGTTTTCGTCTCCGAGGCGACGATGCCCGGCTGGTTGCAGGCGGTCGTCAAGGCCAACCCGGTGACGATGCTGTCCGACGCCACCCGCGGGATGCTCGTCGGCGGGCCCGTGGCGCGCCCGGCGCTCGGCGCGATCCTGTGGGGTCTCGCCCTCATCGCCGTGTTCGCCCCGTTGTCGGTCCGCCGGTTCAAGCGCCGCGTCTAGGGCACTTGCCCCAATCGGGGCTGGCGGGTCCACCCCCGTTGTGGCCGAGTGGACCCGCAGCCGAACACGGTTACGAGTTGGAGATGTAGCCCTGGGCCGAGACGGAGCAGCCGCGCAGCTCGACCTGGTAGTAGCCGTACACCTCGTAGAGGTACCTGGAATAGAACCCGGAGGTGCCGACGGTGCCGCTGTGGATGACCACGCCGTTGTTGACGTCGCGGACCCGGAACGGGCACGGTGACGGCCGGAGCCTGTTGTTGACCGAGATGTAGATCCAGTGACCGGCGGCGTGGGCGCCGACGACCGCCGTGGTGCAGTTGCCGCTGCTGCCGACGTAGCAACGCGAGCTGGCCATGATCCCGATCGGATCGTCGAGACCGGTCGCGCCGCCCGCGGATGCGTTCGCCGTCGCGGGCATGAGGGTGGTGGTCGCGGCGAGCGCCAAACCTACAACGACGGCACGCAGCAGTTTGTGGACCATAGGTACCTCCCAGGTTGGGGTTGGTGCTCCTCGTCTTGAGGATTGGCACATGCCTATCAACGGCTGCGTTGTCGTGCTTCGACGTCGCGGGCTAGACAATCAACGCTGGACAATGTCTCGATCCCGTGGGGAGGTGGCCGATGCCGCGTCCGGAGCGACCGTTGGACGGGGATGGCGGGGTGGTGGCGCAGTTCGCGGCGGAGTTGCGGATGCTGCGGCAGCAGGCGGGCAGCCCCGGGTATCGCAGCTTGGCGCGGCGGGCCAACTATTCGGCGGCGACGTTGGCGTCGGCGGCGTCCGGGCGCCGGCTGCCCACATTGGAGGTGACGCTCGCGTACGTGGCCGCCTGTGGTGGGGATCGGGCGGAGTGGGAGGCGCGTTGGCGAGCCGCGGCAGGGCGCGGTGAAGCTGGTGAAGCTGGTGAAGCCGGTTCTCAGGCGCGGGGACCGGCGCCGTACCGGGGTTTGGCCGCGTTCCAGCCAGCCGACGCCGGATGGTTCTTCGGCCGGCAGGAGCTGGTCAAGGAGTTGCTTGGCCGGCTTGCCGATCGGCGGTTCCTTGCCGTTTTCGGCCCGTCGGGGGTGGGCAAGTCCTCGTTGCTGCGCGCCGGGCTGCTGCCGCCGGTCCTGGCCGGCGCGCTGGCCGAGGGACAACACTGGCCGTCAGGCGTGATGACGCCGGGGCCGAGCCCGCTGGCCGATGGACAACACTTGCCGTCAGGCGTGATGACGCCGGGGCCGAGTCCGCTGGCCGAGGGACAACACTTGCCGTCGGTCGTGATGACGCCGGGGCCGAGTCCGCTGGCCGAGGGCCAACACTGGCCGTCGGTCGTGATGACGCCGGGGCCGAGCCCGCTGGCCGAGGGCCAACGCTGGCCGACGGTCGTGATGACGCCGGGGCCGAGCCCGCTGGCCGAGCTGGCGGTTCACCTGGCGGCGCTGGCCGGCGTGTCCGCCGGTGCCGCGCTGGACGATCTCACCGCCGACGCCGGTCGAGCGCATCTGCTTGTGCGCCAGGCGTTGGCGGCACGTCCGGAGCCGGTCGAGCTGCTCGTCGTGGTGGACCAGTTCGAGGAGATGTTCTCAAGCGGGGAGCCGGACGAGCGATCCCGCTTCATCGATGCGCTGCTTGCCATTTGTCAAGCGGTCGACAGCCGTGCCCGGGTCGTCATCGCGGTGCGGGCGGATTTCTACGGCCGCTGCGCCGAACACCCGCGGCTGCTGGCGGCGCTGACCGATGCCCAGGTTCTGGTCGGTGAGATGAGCGGACCGCAGCTGCGTGAGGCGATCACGAAGCCCGCCGAACGCGCCGGGCTGATGGTCGAGGGTGCCCTGGTCGCCCAGGTTGTGGCCGAGGTGACCGGCCGACCCGGTGCCCTGCCGCTCGCCTCCCACGCGCTGCTGGAGGCGTGGCGGCGCCGCCGGGGTAGCACCGTGACCCTTGCCGGTTACGAGTCGGCCGGGGGGATCGACGGTGCGGTCGCCCATACCGCGGAGACCGCTTACCTCGGCTTCGACGAGGACCAACGGCTTACTGCCCGGCATGTGTTGCTGCGCCTGGTCGAGATCGGGGCCGATGGTGTGGTGACCGGTCGCCGGGTGGGCAGGCCGGAGCTCGACGTCCGGGACGCGAACGTCATGCCGGTGCTGAGCCGGTTGGTGGCGGCACGGCTGCTGACCTTCGACCGGGACACCGTGGAGATTACGCACGAGGCGCTCATCCGGGCCTGGCCGCGGCTGCGCGGCTGGGTTGACGAGGATCGCGATGTGCTTCGCCTGCACCGGCAGCTGGCCGCCGCCGCGGCGGTCTGGGAGTCCTTGGGCAGGGAACCCACCGTGCTGTATCGCGGTATTCCGCTTTCGGCGGCCTCGCAGTACAGCAGCGGCAAGGGTGTGAAGCTGACCGCCGGCGAGCACGAGTTCCTTGCCGCCAGCCAAGCCGAACAGCGGCGTGAGGCCGACACCCGGCGCAGGCGTCAACGCATGGTGCTGGCGGGTATGAGCGCCGTGGTGGTCGTGGTCACGCTGCTGGCCGGTACTGCTTGGAGCATGGCGAACCAGGCCGCCGCCCAGCGGGACCTTGCCATTTCCGGCCGGCTGGTCGCCAGCGCGCGGGCTCAGCTGCCGCGCGACCCGCAGCTGGCCCTGCTGCTCGCGGTGCACGCCTACCGGCTGCGTCCCGGTCCGGCAACGGAATCGGTGCTGCGCCAGGCTGTCACGGAGTCGCGGCTCGCCGCCGTTCTGTCCGGCCACCACGCGGAAGTCACCGGCGTTGCGTTCAGCCCGGACGGGCGCAGCATTGCCAGCTCGGGCAGGGACGGTACCGCCAGGATCTGGAACCGTACCGAGCATCGCGAGAAAATGGTTCTGCGCCAACCGGATGCGCGGTTCTTGGGGGTGGCGTTCAGCCCGGACGGGCGGCGGCTGGCAGTGTCCACATCGGAGGAAACAGATGACGGCCCGCGAGGCGGGGTCACGCTGTGGGATCTCGCGGAGCCGGATTTCGCGACCGTACTGCGCAGCCCGGATCCCGCGCGCATCGGCGTGACGTTCAGCCCCGACGGGAGGAACGTGGCAACAGCCACCACCGGTGGGACCGTTGCCGTCTGGGACATCGACCAGGGGCTGCGGACGCAGTTTCGTATCCACAACCAGACGGTCAACGCTATCGGCTTCAGCCCGGACGGGCTGCGCCTGGCCGTTGCCGGCGGCGATGACACGATTCGCCTGTGGCCCACCGCCGGTGGCCCACCTCCGGCCGAGCTTCGTGGCCACGATGGTGACGCCTTCGCGGTGGCGTTCGCCCCGGATGGGCGGCATCTTGCCAGCGGCGGGTCCGATCGCAGCGTGCGGATCTGGAGTTTGCCCGGGACGGTGGCGGCTGCCGCGCTGCTTCCCGGCCATGAAAGTGCCGTAACCGCCGTAGCGTTCAGCCCCGATGGGCGGCGCATCGCCACCGCCTCGACAGACCGGACCATCCGGCTCTGGGACGTCGCCAACCCGGCACACGCCTTGGTTTTGCGCGGCCACCAGGGCACCGTCGGCGCGGTCGCGTTCAGCCCGGACGGCCGCCAGCTCGCCTCCGGTTCCGATGACCGGACCGTACGCGTCTGGGACATCTCCGGACAGGCCGATCCCACCGTGGTCGCCGGTCCGTCCAGCAGCGGGCCGACCGCTGCCGGCCTCGACGGGCGGCACGCGGCGAACGTCAAGTCCGACGGAACGATCGCGCTGACCGACATCGCCTCCGGCCGTCCGCTGACCCCCTTGCGCGGTGCGATTACACCGAGCCTTCAAGTGGCATTGAGCTCAAGCGGCCCGGCCGTGGCCAGCCTCACCCACCTTGGCGGCGTTCAGGTCTGGCGCGGTGGCGCCGCCTCCGCACCCGAGACCTGGCGCTGTGACGACAGCAGGCCGCATCTGCTCGCCACGCACATCGCCATCAGCCCCGGCGGCGACCGGGTCGCCGCCGCGTGCACCGACGCACACATCCGGATCTGGACCGGCGAGGAGCGGAACGCCCGCACGCTCCTGACATTCGGAGCGGGTCCCGTGGCGTTCAGCCCGGATGGGCGGCGTCTGGCCGGTACCGGGCTCGACCGCGAGGTGAAGATCTGGGCGCTGACCGACCGCTCGGACCCGGTCACCCTGGCCCGCCAGGACACACCAATCAACGACCTGGCCTACAGCCTCGATGGGCAACACCTTGCGACGGCGGGCGCCGACGGCGTGGTCCGCGTCTGGAACACCGTGTCTGGCACACTCAACATTCTTCCGGGGGTACCCGGCAACGCGAACACCGTGGCGTTCAACCCTGCGACGCCCAGCGTGGCGAGCGTGGGAAGCGACAACACCATCCGCGTCTGGAGCCTCACCGGCGGCGCTGACCCGCTTATCCTGCAGCCGTATCCTTCACCGCCGCTTCGGGCGACCTTCACCGCGGACGGGCGGAACCTCGTCACCACGCACGCCGACCACACCGTGCAGTCCTGGCCGTGCGAAGCCTGCGGTCCGATCACCGAGGTCCTTGCCCATGCTCAACGGCGCAGCGTCCGGCGGCTCACACCGGAAGAGTACGACACCTTCATCGCGCCGGTCAGCCGCTGAACGGCTCGGGGCCGAGGCGACCCCACGCTACGAAGGCCGCCAGGGCGAGGTAGACCAGATCCCCCAGCATGTACTTGAACTCGTGCCGCCGGATGCGGGTGATCGCCGCACCCACCATGATGATCGACAAACCGATGGCGGCAACCGGCACCAGAATCGGCGCGATGCCGACCGCGGCGGGCAGGATCAGACCCACCGCGCCCAGGAGCTCCAGAGCCGCGATGGCTTTGATGGTGCCGCCGCTGAAGTCTTCGGCCCATCTCGCGGCGGGCGACAAAGCGGCCAGCTTCTCCTTCGGCATGAACAGTCTGATGCCGCCGCCCACCAGATAGGCAACGGCAAGGAGCCCGGCAACAATCCACAAAGCGAGGTTCATGAACATGAGATGCCGGCGACGCGATTCTTGTGACAGCGCGGTTGTCACAGAAAGGTGACCTCAGCTGTCTCATATTCGAACGGTTACCCGGGACAGGAGCCACCCCATGAGCGCCACCGAGGTGTTCGTCGCCCATCGCAACCTGCTCTTCACCGTCGCCTACCAGCTGCTCGGGTCGGCGGCGGACGCGGAGGACGTCCTGCAGGAGACCTGGCTGCGATGGGTCCATGTCGATCTCGTCGCGGTGCGGGACCAGCGTGCGTACCTCGTCCAGATCGCCACCCGCCAGGCACTCGCCCGGCTGCGCACGCTGGCCCGGCGCAGGGAGTCGTATGTCGGTTCCTGGCTGCCCGAGCCGCTGCTGACCGCGCCCGATGTGGCCGAGGATGTCGAGCTGGCCGACAGCGTCTCGATGGCGATGCTGCTGCCCGCCTGGGCCAGCCTTGTGCCGCGGCGGGAGCTTTCGGATCGGCTGAAGATTTCGGGGGTACGGGTGGACAACGACGCCAATCTGGGAGCGCTCGCCGAGCACATG
>DASUXL010000063.1:0-2595 GCA_036377915.1 Candidatus Limnocylindrales bacterium | reverse complement strand
CAGGATGCAGCGCAACAGCATGAGAACGGACACTCCTTCCGACCGGCACTCTGAGTGCTACGGCCTCGGGGTCGGGCTCGCACCGCGACCCGTGGGCGACTGGATGACTGGGTGACTCAAATCGGGTTGCGGAGGTCCTTGATGAGCGGCCCGACCATCTGCTCCATGCTGGCGAACCGCAGGGCGCGGTTTCGCAATGTCGCGAGTCGGGCTGAGTTCAGGAACATCAGTCGAGCGAGACGACGTGACTGGGTCTGGGCGGCCTCGACCCGGTGGCGTCTGCGCCGCTGGTACAGCTCGAGCGCGTTGGGCAAGTAGATGGAATCGGTGCGGGAGAGCTCGTCGGCCAGGACGGCGGCCGACTCCAGTGCCATCGATGCGCCGATGCCCGCGGTGGGCAGGAACGCCGCGGCGGCATCACCGACCAGGGCCACGCGGCCTTGCACCCACCTGGGTGCGCGAACATCGCTCATCCGCCACAGGTAGAGCGGCTCGTCGTCGCCGGGAAGGCTCCTCAGCAGGTCTGCGACCGGCGCGCCGTACGGGGTGAGCAGGTTCGCCAGCCGTTCGGTGCGCCCCTCCGGCTGGTCGGGCTCGAGTGCCTCGATGGGAGCGGCGGCGATGACGCACACGTGATCTCGGCAGGGGTAGGTGCCCAGGAAGCTGCCTGCACCCCACCGTTCGGTCGTCTCGCATGGGGCTGCTCGGTGTCGATCGGCCCACCAGACGTGGCACCCCCATCCGGTGTCCCGATCGGGGATGGGTCCCAGCAGCAACTCGCGCACCCGGGAATTGATCCCGTCGGCCCCGACGACCAGTTCGAAGGTGTCGCGGGTCCCGTCGTTGAAACCGACCTCGACCTGATCCTGGGTCTGGGTGAGGCTGTCGATGCTCACACCGTCACGTACCTCGACGCCGTCGAGGGCAGCATTCAGAATGCCGAGCAGGTCGGCGCGGGGGATGATGCCGAGGTGTCCGTAGTCGGCGATGCCGTGGGGTAGCGGCGAGCTGTTGAGCAGTCTGCCGAGGCCGTCCCTGGCGACGTAGGTTCGCATCGGCTCGCTGGCCGCGACGAACTCCGCATGGACTCCCAGCGCGTGGAAGACCCGGCTTCCGTGCGGCCACAGCGCCAGGCCGTAGCCGAGCCCGGCGCCCTCGGGACGCCGATCGATCACCACCGGCGACTGTCCCTGGCGGGCCAACAATCCGGCCAACGTGAGGCCGGCGATTCCGGCCCCGACGATCAGCGTTCGCATCTGGTCCTCTCCCTCTTGCTGTAGCTACCTGGGTCGATGTGCTCGGTGCCTGTGGCACCGAGCACCAGCCGAGCGATGCCTCAGCCGGCCTCGGTGGTGCCGAGCACCCCACGAGCAAGCCGCATCCGGGTCGGCCGGGTCCGGTCTTCGGCGCGCCGCGCCCGCCGACGCTCGCGGAACACGATCGCCGCCCGCCGCGCGTCGCGGGCCTCGGCCAGACGGGTCTCCATCACGGCGCGGATCAGGTCATCGGTCAGGTGCTGCATCTCGGCCTTCCTCTCAGCTACTCTCCTCTACACACGTAGAGATTACGCTACACCTGTAGAGGAGCCAAAGCCCCATGACTCGTGAGGCGAAGATCACCGACGCCGCCATCACCACCTTGGCCGCCGAAGGAATGCGAGGGCTGACCCATCGCGCCGTGGACCGGCGCGCGGGCCTGCCCGAGGGGTCGACCTCCTACTACTTCCGGACCAGATCGGCGCTGCTCACCGCCACCGTCCAGCGCCTGGCCGAACTGGATGCCGACGAGATCCCCGCGCCGGTGTCGGACCTGGGTGACCTGGCAAGCTCGCTGGCCGCCAGCTTGGTGAAGTGGACGACCGCGGACCGGGATCGACAGCTCGCCCGCTATGAGCTCACCTTGGAGGCAACCCGCCGAGCCGAGCTGCGAGACGCCCTGGTCCGCGGCGGGGACACCATCCGGGCCATGGTCGCCGAGCTGCTGCGAGCCGCTGGCGTCCCGGCCCCGGCCGATCGGGCCCACCTGCTGGTGGCCTGCATCGACGGCCTGCTCTTCGACCAGATCACAGGGACGGGAGGCGGCGACCCCGATGTCGGTGACGTCGCCTCGAACATCCGCCAGATCGTGGCCGCGATATCCGCGTGAGTGCCGGGATCGCGGCGGAGCGGGAATGCGGGTGCCTGCCCGGCGTGGGGGGCACGGCGTGCCGGACGTCCGGGGCGTCCCGGGCTACTGCACCTGCTCGAGCTTGTGGCGTCGGGCGTCGAACACCTTCAGCACCCTGGTCGGCGCGGTGACCCGCATCATCCGGCGGCTCGGGTTCGCGCCGTACTCCACGGTCACGGCGGCGCCGGAGAACTTGTGGTTGTACCAGGACGTCATCGTCCCGTGGCAGACGCCACCGCACGTGAACGTCTTCTTCGGCAGCCTGAGGACGCGTGCCACTTTGCGCGCGAAGCGCCGGTTCTTGGTGTCGAGGTCGACGCCGTGGAGCGGCTGGTGGAAGCTCAGGATCCGGTGCGGCTTGATGTCCTTGAGGAACCGGATCATCGCCCGCGTCTCGGGCTCGGACTTGGCGTGCGGGCCGCTCTCGTA
>DASUXL010000062.1:0-32001 GCA_036377915.1 Candidatus Limnocylindrales bacterium | reverse complement strand
CAACAGCCCGGACGCCATGGTGCGGGTGATGGACCGCTGCGGTGTCACCCGCACCATCCTGTCCAGCCACCTGGCGATCCAGCTCGACGCCGCCACCGGCAACGACGCGACCGCCGCCGCCGTCTCCGCGCACCCCGGACGCCTCTCCGGCTACCTGGTGCTCAACCCGTGGCAGGACCCGCGGGCCGAGCTGGAGCGGTGGGCCGGCGACGACCGCTTCGTCGGCATCAAGCTGCACCCGAGCTTGCACCACTACCCGCTGACCGGTCCGCGTTACGCGCCCGCCTTCGAGTATGCCGAGCTGACCGGCTGCCCGGTGCTGACCCACACCCAGACCGGCTCGTCGTGGGACAACCTGAGCGTCGTCGGCAGTGTGGCTGAGCGGCACCCCGCCGCGACCATCCTCGCCGGGCACTCCGGCATCACCCCGACCGGCTTCGACGAGGCGATCGACGTCGCCCGGCGCATGCCGAACGTCGTGCTGGAGGTGTGCGGCTCGTTCATGCACGGCGACGTCATCGCCCGGATGGTGGGTGAGCTGGGCTCAGATCGGGTGGTCTTCGGAAGCGACTTCCCCTTCATCGACCTCCGCATGTCACTGGGCCGGGTGCTCTTCGCGGCGCTCAGCGAACCGGACAGGGCGGCCGTTCTCGGTGGGACCATGTCCGGACTGCTGAATCGACGACGGTCGCCGCACGCTACTCTCGTGAGGTAGCAGGTGATTCGGCAGCGCGGTCGGAGGTCGTTGCAAGTGACACGGCTCGGCTTGAGCACTCGATCAGAGATCGTCATCGGTGTCATCGGCCCACTCGATCTCGTCGAGCGCATCATGTTCATGGGCCGCGAACCGGGTGTGCGCGACTGGCGCCTGGTCGGCTCCGCCCACACCGCCGAGCAGGAAACCCACGAACGGCTGATGAAGATCGTCGACGGGATCGACGTGGCCCTGTTCACCGGCCCCCTGCAGTACGACCTGGCCCGCGCCGGCGGTGAGCTGCCCGTGCCCGCCACCTACGTGCCCGTCTCGGGCGCCTCGATGTACTCGGCCCTGCTCGGCGGCACCATCGGCGGTACCTGCGACCCGGCCCGGGTCAGCATCGACTCCATCGCCGAGGCCGACGTGAAGGAGTCCTACGACGAGATGGGCGTCTCCGCCGAGGGCGTGCATGTGCTGGAGTACCAGGGGCCCAACTCGGTCAAGGAGTTCCTCTCCTTTCACGAACGGCTCTACCGGTCCGGGCAGACCACCGCCGCGCTGACCACGGTCCGGACAGTGGCGCAAGGTTTGCAGGCCAGCGGCGTGCCGGTGCTTCGCATGCTGCCGACCGCCCGGACACTGCGCACCGCCCTCAACACCGCCGCGCTGCTGGGCACCGGCAGCAAGCTCGAAGAGTCGCAGATCGCGATCGCCATCGTGCAACTGCCCCAGTCGTACAGGCTGGGTCACACCGGCCCGAGCAACTACTGGCAGCAGGAGCTGAGGCTGTCACTTCACCGCGCACTGCTGGTGGAGGCGCGGCGGATGGGGGCCACCGTCATGCCTTGGATGGATCACGGGTACCTCATAATCGCGACAGTCGGCTCCCTGGCCCAGGCCACCGATGGGTTGCGCGCAGCGCCCTTCCTGGAGAGCATTCGGGCCGAGCTTGGCGCCACCGTCGAGATCGGCATCGGGTTGGGCCGGACCGCCCGCGATGCCGAGGTCAACGCGGCCAACGCCGTCGAGCAGGCCTCGGCGACCGAGGCGGTACTGATCGACGCGAACGGCGAGGTGGTCTCCCTGCCTTCGCGGCCGCATCACCGGGCGGCGGCCGAGGTCCTGTCGGCCGCCCTCGGCCGTCCGACAGCGCGCTCCAAGGGCCTGTCGGTGCTGGGCAAGCTGCTCGACAAGCTCAGCGAGGGCGGTGGTGAGGAAACAGGCCAGGACGCTTCCAGCCCGGGTGTCGTCGACGCCGAGGCTGTCTCGGAGCTGCTGGGGGTCAGCGCTCGCAGCGCCCGCCGTACCCTCAATGAGCTGGTGGAGCAGGGTCTGGCCTGGCCGGTGCCGGCGGCCCGGTCAACCCAGGTCGGTCGCCCCCGCCAGCAGTACCGTCTGGTCGCCGAAAAGCTCGGCCGCTGAGCGCGCCCGCCTAGTTTGGTGAGTTAGATGCGACTGAGAGGGATCGCGTCGAGTTGTTTCTGAGTTAGGTGCGACTGAGCGGGATGCGGTCGAGTTGTTTTGAGTTAGGTGCGACCGAGCGGATCGGGTCGAGTTGTTTTTGCGTTAGGTGCGACCGAGCGGGATCGGGTCGAGCGTGCCCCACGCCACGTCGGTCCTGCAGCGCGCCAAGCGTTTGGCTGTCAGCCACACTCCGGACCGGACGCCGTACCGGTCGATGGCTTCGAGCCCATAATTGCTGCATGTCGGGGTGAAGCGGCAGCGAGGCGGGGTGTGCGCGGAGACGTCCGTCTGGTAGAGCCGGATGAGGCTCGTGGCCACGTCCTTGCGGCTGAACAGGATCGTTGGGTTGGTGATGAGTGTGCGACCGACTGCCTGCGGGATGTCGCTGCTGCACAGGTAGTAGATGCAGTCGAAGTTCCCGAAGCACACCCAGCACGGGCACAACGGAAATGGAGGCTCGAGCAGCATGAGATCATATTCGCAGGAGTGTTTGCGCCAAATGTGAAGCTCGTGTGTGGAGAGTTGGCTGATGCGGTGGTCAGGCGTCGCCGAGGCGGACCCGGGTACCGTAGTGGGCAAGGAGTTCGCGGTTACGTTCGTCGCTGCCGGGGATATTGTTGGAGCTGAACACGGGCGGCCTGCGGCCCGCGGCGAGGAAGCGGTCGACGATGTCGGCGACGAGCAGCTGCGCGGCCAGGATCCCGGTCAGGTTGGACAGCGCGCACACCCGATCCTGCGGCGTACTCAGCGCGGCATCCCCGTAGGGCGCGCCGTTGTCGATGGTGACCGCGGCAAGGTCGACGAGGCGCAGGCCGCTGGCGTGGCGCGACACGATCCGCTCGGTGTGTGCGAGGGACGTGATGGCAACGACCGCGTGGCCCCGCTCCACCGCGATCCGGGCCATCTCCACCACCGACCCGTTGCCGCCGGACTGGGAAATAATGACGAACGGGTCGCCGGGCCGGATGTCGGCCAGCTCCCAGATGCGCGCGGCCAGGCCAGGATCGCGCTCCACCAACGGATCCAGAATGTCGACCGGCGGGGCGTCACCGTAGTACACGAGGTCACGGATGCCGAGCTGGTTGGCGGGGACCAGCCCGCCGGCCCGGCCCACCAGCTCCAGGGCAACCGAACGCGAGTGGCCGGTGGCGAACGCCTGAAGCACACCGCCGTCCAGCAGCGCCCCGGCGACCAGCTCGCCGGCGCGGGCGACCGCCTCCGTCTGGCTGCCAAGGAACGTGTCCAGGACTTCCCGTGCCCGCTGGGCGAATTCAGCCTGTCCCATCATGACCCTTCGATGAGTTGAGTTGCCGTAAGCGCAAGGGTTTCGGCGCTGCCCGGCGCGACCACGCTCGCCAGGACTTCATATCCGGATTCATATCCGGATTCGGATTCGGATTCGGCATATGCGTCGCGCGTCGGCAAATATCCGGGGTACCCATTCGTGTAGCCGAGCACGACAGCCCCAGGGTGCCGTGTCCGGATGCGCCGCGCCACGTCGAGGAACGGCTCGCCGGGCAGCCCGACGAAGGTAAGGCCACCGATCGACAGCACGCCCACCTCCACCTCGATAGGGCCGTCATCGGCGCGTAGGCTCTGGCTTTGGGCGATACGGGCGCCCTGCCAGCGGGTTTCGGCGATCCGTGCTGCCATGGCATCCCCGCTCGCCAAGGCCGCCCGGTACGCAGCCTCGGCCATAGCGACAAGGTCGCCCACGGCCCCGGCTGCGGCTTCGCCCCCCTCCGCGGCTTCGGCTCCGGCCCCCTCCCCGGCTGCGGCTTCGGCCCCCTCCGTGGCTGCGGCCCTCACTGCGGCGGGCATCATCTCCTTGCGCGCCAACACTATCCGGCGCGACGAGCAGCGGATCGGTCCCGTGTCGACCTCGCGCGGCGTAGGCAGGGCGTCGGCGACGAGACCGGCCAGGCGAACCAGTTCGGCGGTGTCCTGCCCCTGGCGCACGGGCCGGGTGCTGATGTCGCCCGCGGCTCCGGTGAACACCAGCGTTGGCAGGCCGGTGCGGCGGGTCAGCTCGCGCCGTACCGCGCCGGGCAGGTCGGCGGAGACCGCGTTGCCGGACGCGGGAAGCACCGTTGGGTGTACCGGAAGCACGACCAGCTGAGCACCCGGCAGCGACACCACATCCACCGGGACCGGTGTCGCGAGCCCGCGTGTCCGCACGCCAGCGATCCCGCTCACCTCGGCGCTGCCGACCCCAAGCCCAACTCCGACCCCAACCCCAACTCCGACCCCAACCCCAACTCCGACCCCAGCCCCGGCTCCGCCCGGCCCCGGTCCCGATCCCGGTGTTTCGGCGGCGATGGCCCGTTCCACGGCCTGGCTAGCGCGCAGGGTCAGCTCGTCGAGCCAGGGCGCCGGGGTCGCTCCCCCGCCCGGCACGCACCCGGTCTCCGGGCCGCAGTGGGTGTGCGTGGCGCTGACCCAAACGAAGTCCAGGTGCGCCAAGGCTTTCCGGATCGCCGTGACGGTGTCGGTGTTCACGCAGATCACGTCGGCGATGACGAGCGCGGCCCGGCGCGTGCCGTCGAAAAACGTGACCGCGCCGACGGTCAGCGGGTCGGCGACGCCGTTCGCCCCACCCACGCGGTCGGCGTACCCGCCCATCGGCGACCCTTGTGGCACAGGCAGTTCGGCGAACCCGACCCCGCAGTACACGTTCACCGCCGCACCACCGCCCGCATAAGCTTGCCGTACCGGCCGGGATCGGCCATGCTCGCCAGCAGCGCCGCGCCGCCAAGCCCGTCGGCGGCGGGCGGGACGAGGCGCAAGTGCGGTGCCCGCTCGCGCAGGTACGCGGAGAAGGCGGCCGAGAGCGCCGGTGCGGTAAGCAGGTTGCCGGTCGCCGAGACGGTCACGGACGCGTCGGGCGGCCAGAGGCGGGCGGCGGCCGTGACGGTGTCGGACAACTCGGCGCCTGCGTCCGCCACAATTCGCCCGGCCGTTTCGTCGGTGGCCGCCAATTCCAGGACTTCGCGGGCGAAGCCGGCGATTACGCGTACCAAATGAGGCTTTGAATAAAGGTTTTCGGCGATGGTGTCAAGGTCTCCGAAGATCGCGGCCGCCCGTGGGGTCAGCGCGGTGGTGGGGCCGCGGCCGTCGTGGCACCGCATCGCGGCGTCGATCCCGCGGCTGCCGATCCAGTAGCCGCCGCCGGCGTCGCCGAAGTGGTGGCCCCAGCCGTCGACCTGCCGGGCGGTGCCGTCGTCGGTGAGGGCGAGCGCGATGGCGCCGGTGCCGGCCGCAAGTACCACGCCCGGGGCGCCGGCCAGCGCCCCCGCGTGTGCGGTGACCACATCCCCGCACAGCATAACCCGTTGCGCGGCAAGCGCTTCAAGCAACCGTTCGGCCAGCCGCCGGTAGGAGTCGCTGTCCCCCAGCACGCTCGTCAGTCCGATCGCGACGGTGGAGTAGCCCTCGTCGCCGAGCTCCCCGACCGCGCGCGTGAGGGCGGCCAGGAGGGTGCCGCCGGGGTCGGCCCGGTCGGTCACCCCGTCGCCGGTCCATACCCGGTCGACCTGACCGTTGCTCGCGGTCGCCACCCGCAGGCCGGTCTGGCCCACATCGACGGCGAGGTCGGGCCGCATCAGCTCACCTCGCTGTGGCCTGCGGGGCACGCGTCGCGCGCCGACGAGGGTTCCGCCAGCCGCATACGTTGAAGCATCTCCACCACGCCCCCAGTATCAGGGTCGCCCTCTTTCGGATCTAGGCAGCGTGATCTGTCCCACGGCATCCCTGCCCTCAGACCTGGGGCCCTCGGTACCCACGCCCGCAGAACCGAGCCCCACAAAACCCAGCCTCCCAAACCAAGCCCCCAACCCCAGGCCCACCGAACCCAGCCCCCCCAACCCCCGGCCCACCGAACCCAGGCCCACAGAACCCAGCCCCGCAGAACCCAGGCCCACAGCACCTGGGCCCCACACAACCCAGACCACCGAACCCAGCCCCGCAGAACCCATGCCCACAGCACCTAGGCCCCACACAACCCAGACCACCGAACCCAGCCCAGCAGAACCCGGACCACCGAACCCAGCCCCCATCGGACCGACGCCACAAGACCTCAGGCCCACAGACCCCAGCTCTGCGGAACCGAACCTAATCCCACCTCCCACCCCGATCCGCCGTGACGCCTGCCCACCCCGATCCCGTCGTCACAACGTCCCGCCCGCTCCTCAACGCGGACGGTCGACTGCCTAACATCTCGGTCTCGATACTCATCCCGCCAGGTGCAGCAGGCGAACTGAGACCATGTCCACGCAAGCCGACCGCCGCGTCCACGCTCATTGCGCGTATAGGTTGGCGACGACGCCGTATGTGGCGGCGTAGCTGGCCAGGACTCCATCGGTGTTGTAGATGTCCGCCCCGGTCTTGTTGAGGCAGTATGTGACCGAGCCATCGGTCAGCCCGGCCGCGCTGAGCTCGAGCGCCTTGCCTACGACCGCGCCCACATACGCCGGGGTCGGCCCGGCCGGCTCGCGGGAGAGCTTGGACGCGTATGTCATCACCGTCGGCTTCATGTTCTTGGAGAAGCCGTAGAGGTGGGAGGTGGAGCTGCGCGCCGGGGTCCACCCCGTGCCGGAGTCGAAGTCGCCATTGACCACGGTGAAGCCTGTGCCGACGATGCTGTCGAACGTCATGGCGGTATGGAAGTTGGCGACCGCCTTGGCGTCGTACATCTGGACCCGCAGGGTGGCGGACGTTTTGCCTGCGAGCGCCGCGCGCAGCGCCGAGTCGGCGAGCGTGACTCTGGTGCTGGACGGGGTGCCGGCGATGTCGCGCGACCAGACCACGGTGTTGTCGATGAGGACCCGGGCGAAGCGGTAGCCCGAGGTGGCGCCGGTGAAGTCATCCCAGGCGTCGAAGGTGAGCCCGTACGAGGAGGCGGTCGGGTTGACCGTGACCGTGCGGGAATAGGACACCGACCATCCGGCCTCGGAGGCGGTGCCACCAGGGAAGTGGAACAATGCGCAACGGGCGCTTGCTTCGCAACTCAGCGCTTCATAGACGGCGCGGATCTCCGGGTCGGCGTTGGCGGAGTTGGTCGTGTCCATGCCACCGGACTCGTTGCGGTACGGGAAGATGACGCCGTCGATGTAGTACCGGTACGCGCCAAGCATGTTGCTGTACCCCACAAGGTTGGTGTAGTACAGCACCGGCCGGAACTTGATGGACGGCTTGATCGCGCGCGCCGCGTTGACCATCGTCTCGGTGTAGGCGCGGGTGAACTTGTTGACGTTGCCGGCGAAGTCGTCGATGGCCCAGCCGGTGAGGTTGGGGTGGGCCACCGACAGGTTGGCGATGGCCTGAGCCCACCCCACATAGTCTAAATAGTACGGTGGTATCTCGTTGCCCTGAGCGTCTTTGGACTCGGTGGGCGGGCAGATGTAGACCCACACGTCGATGCCGGCGGCTGCGGCCGCGCTCAGGAACGAGGGCAGCGTGTTCCAGTCGCGCCCACCGCGCAGGCCGTAGCAGATGAGGTACGCATAGGTGTCGACGTTGGCACCGGTGAGCTTGCTGATAGTGGCGGCTACGTTGATGTCGGCGTTGGCGTCTGTGTTGCGGATCGGGGTGGCGTAGTCGCCGCGGATGGGCGGGTCGGCCTCGGATGCCGCCGCCGGAGCGACCGACAGTCCACTTAGGACGCTGGCCGCGAGCGCGGCGGCGAACGCATGGATGAGGATTCTGCGCACGTGGTTCCCTTCTTCGCGATGGAGGAATGGGCTATCGGAGCAGGCTCCGCCGGCGATACTCGGCCGGCGGACACCCTAGGTGCCGTTTGAACACGATGCGGAAGCGTTTGGCGCTGGCGTAGCCGCTGCGCCCGGCGATCTGCTCGACCGGCAGGGTGGTGCGGGTGAGCAGGGCTCGGGCGTGGGCAAGCCGGCAACCGGTGAGATACCTGAGGAAGGTCTCGCCGCGCTGCCGCCGGAACAGATGGGAGATGTAGTAGGGGCTGACCGAAATCGCCGCGGCGACGGTCTCCAGCCGCAGGTCGGGGTCGTCGAAGTGCTGGTTGATGTGGGCGATGGCCAGCTCCAGCGGGTCGCCGGGGTTGCTCCGGCCGGCGATGAGGCGCGACATCAGGCCCTCCAGCCACAGGCGGAGGTAGGACCGCTCGTGGATCTCGGCGACCTCGAACATGTCGGTCAACGGAACGCCCGCCCAGTCGACCGATCCGTCGGCGAGGCGGCGCGCCCCGGCCGCCTCGGTGGCGCCGAGCAACGCGGCGATCAGCCAGTGCCGCAACACCTCCGGGGTCATGCCGGGCTGCGCGGCGCAGCGATCGACCCAGCGGGTGAGCACCTCCACCGCGCCGCGCCGGTCACCCCGGCGGATGCACGCCGCGAGCGCCGCATCGACCCGCCCGACCGGACCGCGCGGCACCGCCTCCCGCCCCCCACACGCCGCATCGACCCGCCCAATCCGATTACCGCGCACCGCCTCCGACCCCCCACACGCCGCATCGACCCGCCCAACCGGACCGCGCGACACCGCCTCCCGCCCCCCACACGCCGCATCAACCCACCCGCCCGGACTACACGGCACACCCTCCGACCCCCCACCCGCGATCACGCGATCGCCGTCGCCCGAACCCAGCAACAACTTGCGATCGGCGATGCACTGCGCGGAAATCGCCGCCTTGGCAGCGTCGGTCACGGGCTCGCCCACCGCGATCGTGACCGTCAGCTCGGTACAGCGCCGGATCCGGTCGCGCAGCTCATGGGCGAGCGCGAGTGCGCGGGTCGACACACGCACACGATCCGTGTCATCGATGGTCACCAACCACGCGTCCGGCGGCCGATCCACCACATCCGACCCACCAACGGCCGCGCGAATCTCGGCGCCACATCGCGCCACCTGGGCTGATGCCCAACTCTCACCGCGACCGCGAGCCCCGGCAACGAAGTCATCGGCGTCTATGATCATGGCCACCGAATAGCGCATGGCCAGACGGTACAGAGAATCAGCCTATTACGCCAGTCCCAAATTCCGATATCGGAAGCCCAAAACTCCGATCAAGCAAAGGAAACCTGATTAATCAGCGTGCCAACCCCGCCAACCGACGCGTGCATGACATCGCCTTCGCTCAGCGGCGCCAATCCGGCCACCGTCCCCGTCGCGATCACATCGCCGGGCAGCAACGTCATGCCGTCCGACAGATCCTCGATCAGCCGGGGAATGCCGAAGACCATGTTGCGCGTGTTGGCGTGCTGCCGCAGCTTGCCGTCCACCTCCAGCCGCAGCTCAAGCTCCTGCGGATCGGGCACCTCGTCGACGGTCGCCAGATACGGCCCGAGCGGCGCGAACGTGTCGAACCCCTTGGCCTGGTCCCACGGCACGTTGCGTGCCATGTTCGTCAGCTGAAGGTCGCGCGCTGTCACATCATTGATGACCGTATATCCAGCCACGGCCTCGCGCCATCGCGCCGCCGGAAGGTCACGCGTCGGCACGCCGATGACCACCGCCAGCTCCACCTCATGCTCCAGGTGGCGCGTCCTCGCGGGTGCCACCACCGGGCGCCGATGACCGGTCAACGCCGATGGGGGTTTAAAGAATAGAACAGGCTCCGGGGGTACCGACAACCGGCTCTCCGCCGCGTGGTCAGCGTAATTTAGTGCGAGGCAACAGATTTTGGTGCACGTAGCCACGGGCGGTTCGAAGATGACCGATTCCGCGTCCAGGCGCAGGGTCTTGGTGCGGCGCACCCGGTCCACCGCCGCGGTCAGCCCCGCCAGCCCGTACTGCGCCAGCAGCCCGACGGGATCCGCCGGTCCACCGAAGACCAAGGGTAGCAACAGATCCGAGTCACCGTCGCGGGCGACCACCTCGACCGGCGCCCCCGCGTCGCGCCGAACACGTGCAAGGAACATGCGCACAAGACTGCGATCCGGTACCCCCGGAAACAAGGCAGCACAATTGCTACACCTACCCTTTTCTTGTCCACTTTCTTGGCTGGCCCCGCTCGAGTTCGTAACGTCATTCGCGTGACTCGAACCCAGACCGCCGCCGCCGCGCTCTACTCCACCGCGCGGCGTTTCCTCGCCGGTGGGGTCTCCAGCGATGCGCGCCGCATGCCCGGCACACCGCTCTATGTCGACCGGGCCGCCGGTTCGAAGCTGTGGGACGTCGACGACAACTGCTATGTCGATTATGTGCTCGGGCAGGGTCCCGCCGTCCTCGGACACTGCCCGCCCGCGGTGGTTGAGGCGATCGCGGCCCAGGCCGCCCGCGGAATCGTATACTCAGCCCAGCATGAGACCGAAGTCCTTGTGGCGCAACGACTCTGCGAGATGGTTCCGGCAGCGGAACGGGTCCGGTTCAACACGGTCGGCTCGGAGGCCGTTCACGCCGCGCTGCGCCTGGCGCGCGGCTTCACCGGCCGGTCCAAGGTGCTCAAGTTCGAGGGCCACTATCACGGCTGGTTCGATCCGGTGCTCTACAGCGTGCATCCGGCGGTGGAGGCGGCCGGTCCGGCGCAACGGCCACAACCGGTTCCGGGCACGGGCGGCCAGCAACTCAGCTCGGCCGAGGATCTCGTGCTCGCCCCGTGGAATGATCTGGCCGCGCTGCTCACGCTGCTTGAGGCGCACGGCAGCGACATCGCCGCGGTCATCATGGAACCGGTCCTGTGCAACACCGGCGCCATCATGCCCGCCCCCGGCTACCTGTCCGCCGCCCGCGACCTGTGCGACCGCCACGGCTGCCTACTCATTTTCGACGAGGTGATCACCGGTTTCCGCATGGCCCCCGGCGGAGCGCAGGAACACCTTGGTGTGACACCGGATCTGGCCGTCTTCGGCAAGGCGATGGCGGGCGGCATGCAGGTTTCGGCGCTGACCGGGCGGGCCGACGTCATGGACTTCATCAGCGACGGCAAGGTCGCCCACGCCGGCACCTTCAACTCGCATCCGGTGGCGATGGCCGCCGCCCAGGCCACCTTGACGATCCTTGACGAGCAGCGCGACACCATCTACCCGCGCCTGTACGAGCTTGGCCAGACCCTCATGCAGGGCATCCGCGACCTGGCCGCTAAGGTCGGCGTGCCGCTGCTCGTCGACGGGCCGGGCCCCATGTTCCAGACCTACCTTACGGGCGCCGACCACGTACGCGACTACCGCGACTTCGCCGCCACCGACCGGGCCGCAATGGCGCGGCTGCACGGACTCCTACTCGACCGCGGGGTCAACATGGTCCCGCGCGGCCTCTGGTTCCTTTCCGCCGCCCACACCGACGAGGACATCGAGCACACTCTCGCCGCAGTCGCCGGAGCCCTCGAGGAGCTGTGAACCCCAGCGGCCGCATGAACCATCCGCCCGCACGCGGCCGTCTAAACCCAGCGGACCCGGTCGTACGGAACCGGTCAACGGACCCGGTCGTACGGAACCGGCCAGCGGACCGGTCAAACGGACTCGGTCAAACGGAACCGGCCAGCGGACCGGTCATGCGGATGATCTGCGGGCGGCATCGCCTGAGGGGTAGAGCCGCGGGAGGACTTCCTTGCCGCGCGGACCTGCCATCGCGACGTGCCATCGCGACGTGCCGCGTCGAAGACCCAGACCGTCAATCGTCGTTCTTGCGTCCACGGCGTTCATATATCGTTCGCACTCAGCACGTACCTGGATCGGGGTCAATTGGACTGTTGAGTGGATGCTAAATCTGCTCTGCAAGCAATCGCGGACCTACATTTCGTTGTCGCCGGACAAGAAACCCGCGAACCCCGGCGCCTTACGGAGGCGGCGGGCAGTCGCCACCCATTGCGCAATTGGGTGCAGAGCGAGGCGGCGCCAGCTTGATCACTGTCGCGCCCGGCGTAGATCACAAGCGCCTGACCGGCCCTCCGCGACACCAACGGCTACATCGATCATTCGTGACACTCACCGCGACACCGATCACCCGCGAGCCCGGAGCGGCAACGGCCCCGGAGCACTGGGGTGGAGATATGCCCAGTACTTCGGGGCTCGCTGACGGCCCGGATAACTTTGTGCTCGCCCGGAAGGCAGATCAATCAATACCGGTCTTGACGGTGTGGCCCTACCAGAAATTGTGACGCACCGGGCGCGGCGGCGGCATCGCCAAAGGTCCCCGGCGGGCGGGACCATCGGCCCGTGTTCTATGGCCCGTACGTCAAAGCCTAAGCGCGCAAGACTTTTTGGATCGCGGTGGCGATGTCGGCGGTGTCCTCGGCGGTGCCGAGCAGGGCGTGATGCGGCAGCCAGACCGTCTGTGCCGCAACGATATCCGCCACGGGGCAGTCCCACGGCGGCAGCCGCTGGCCGGCCGCCTTGGCCAGCTCGGTGGCGCGGCGGCGCAGGGCGGCGTTGCGGTGCAGGCCGGTGTAGCCGGTGTGGCAAGGGATTCCTTCGGCGGAAAGGGCTTTCACGAAGGCGTCACGATCGCGGCCGGGCACCTGGAAAAGGAACAGGTGCAGGCCATGCTCGGTCACGGCCGGATCGTCGTCAGGCAGGATGAGGTCGGGCGGGACGACCGAGGGCAGGGCAATCGAGGGTGGGGTGAGCGAGGGCGGGGTGGCCGGCGAGGTGGCCGAGGGCGGCGGGGTGAGCGAGGGCGGCGGGGTGAGCGAGGGCGGGGGGACGTAGCGCGGGGTCAGGTCGGGCAGGCGGGCGGGCTCGCTGGTGCGCAGTAGGGTCGCCAGCAACTCGGCGTTGGCGGCGCGGGTGGCTTGCTGTGCCGGGTGCCGATCCAACTGCGCCGCTAGGATTGCGGCCTGGAACTCGGTCAGGCGCAGGTTGTAGCCGACCGTCTCGTGCTGGTACCACCCGCCGCCGCGCACCCGGCCCACGTTGACCAGCGAATACACCTCGTCCGCGAGTCGCTTGTCATTAGTGACGATGGCACCGCCCTCGCCCGCGCTGATGTTCTTGCTGGTCTGGAAGCTGAACGTGCCGACCGCCCCGATGGCGCCGACGCGCCGCCCGCGCCAGGAGGCGCCGTGGGCTTGGGCGGCATCCTCGATGATCGGGATGCCGTGGCGCTCACCGATCTGGAGCAGGGCGTCCATGTCGCACGGCCGCCCGGCGATGTGGACCGCCATGATGGCCCGGGTCCGCGGTGTGATCGAAGCCTCTATCGATTTTGGATCTATCAGGTGGGTACCCGCCGAAATGTCCGCGAAAACCGGAACCGCGCCGGCCAGCAGGACCGCCGCGGCGCTGGCGATGAAGGTATATGGCGGCAGCACCACCTCGTCACCGTGCCCGACCCCCAGCGCCTGCAACGCGGCGACCAGGGCCACGGTGCCGTTGGCGACGCAGCTGCCATAGTCGGCGTGCTGATACGCGGCGAAGGCGGCCTCGAACTCGGCGACCCGGGTGCCGTGGGTGCTGCCCCACTTGCCCGAGGCGAGCACGTCGGCGATTGCCGCAGCCTCGGCCGGGCCAGAGCAGGGCCATGCGGGGAAGGGTTCGGTCCGGACCGGCTTGCCGCCGTCGATCGCAAGAAGAGCTGAGACAGGCGAAGAAGGCATGACAAGATGATAGTTCCGGAAGACCAATAAAGCCATTAGTACAGACCAAAACAGAGCCGATGATGTTCGGCCGTTGCTCGCGAGCAGGCGGACGTATTAAATGCCTTGAGATGAGAGGATGCCGATGAAACCCACCGACCTCGCCCACCTCCAGGTTCCCGACAGCGTGAGCCTGTCCCCCGACGCCCGCACCGTGGTCTTCGCGCTGAGAACCGTTGACCTCGCAAAGGATGCGTACCACAGCCGGCTCTGGCGCGTACCCGCCGACGGCTCGGCGCCGCCCACCCAGCTGACCCGCGGAGATCGTGACACGGACCCGCAAATCAGCCCCGACCAGCGATGGGTGGCGTTCCGCCGCGCCGTCAACGGCGAGCCGTCGCAGCTGTATGTTATGCCGCTCGACGGCGGGGAGCCGTGGGCGATCACCACCCGCGAGCGGCACCCGATCGGTGTCGGGGTACCGGTGTGGAGCCCAGATTCGACCCGGATCGCCTACACCGCAAGGGTTCCGGAGCACGGCCGGTACGGCACAGCATTGGACCCGGAAGGCGACGGGTACACCCTCGACAAGGAACGCCGGCCGGAGAAGGAGCTGCCTCGCCGCGTCAAGGTCTGGCGCTACCGGTTCGACGACGTCGGCTACCTGATCGACCGCCGCCCGCACATCTTCACCATCGAACCATTGGCAACCGAGCCCAAGCCCCGCCAGCTGACCGAGGGCGACTTCGACCATAACAGCGTCTCGTGGAGTCCGGACGGGCGGAGCCTGGCGTTCATCTCGGCCCGGCACGACGAGCGGGACACCACGCTGACCAACGACGTATTTGTCATCGACGCGAGCGACGGCGGCGAACCGCGTCAGCTCACCGACACCACACTCTCCTGCGATTTTCCCATTTTCTCCCGTGACGGCTCGCTGGTGTACTTCGCCGGCCGGGATTTGGGCGAGAGCGGGCGGGACTGGTTCGCGCGCCACACCGGCGCTTGGGTCATCCCGCTTGACGGGTCAGGCCCGGCCCGACGGCTGTCCGACCCGGACGTGTACACATTGGACGTCTACTTCGGACCGGGCCGCGACGGAGTCCTGTACACCAACCATAACCGCGGCGCGGTCGAGCTGCTCGAGTTCACGGCCAGCAGCAACAGCAACAGCAGCGGCGAGCCCAGGGCCGTCATCACCGGGAACCGCTGGGTCACGCCGGCCTGCACCGACGCCGCCGGTGACGCTGTCGCCGCGGTGGCCGCGGATCAGTCGAGCTTCGGCGAGGTCGTCGTCGTGGACGCGGCCGGCGAGCGGGTGCTTACCTCATACGGTAAGCAGTGGGCGGAAACTACCACCACCTATCCCATGGAGGAGCTGGAGGCGAGCGCGCCGGACGGGTACCCGGTGCATGGTTGGCTTGTAAAACCCGAAGGGCCGGGGCCTCATCCCGTCCTGCTGATGATCCATGGCGGGCCGTTCGCGCAGTACGGCTGGAAACTTTTCGACGAGGCGCAGGCTTATGCCGGGGCCGGTTATGCCGTCGTCTATGGTAATCCGCGCGGTTCCTCGGGCTACGGCTACCAGCACGGGAAGTATATCGAGGGCGACGTCGGTGTCCGCTCCGCGCCGGACCTTTACGCCCTGCTCCACCACGCGCTCAAGGATCCCAGCCTCGACGGCACACGCCTTGGCGTGCTTGGCGGTTCGCACGGCGGCTTCATGACCAGCTGGCTGGTGGGCAACGGCGACCGGTTCCGCGCGGCGGTGAGCGAGCGGGCCGTCAACGCGATCGACAGTTTCATCGGCACCTCCGACGTGGGCTGGATTTTCGGTGGTGTCTATGGGTGGGACACCGAGACCCACGCGCAGCAGAGCCCGCTGACCCATGCCGCCAACGTGCGCACGCCGGTGCTGATTATCCACTCGGAGAACGACTTCCGCTGCCCGCTTGAGCAGGCGCAACGGTACTATCACGCCCTCAAATGGCGTGGTGTGCCGACGGAGATGCTGCTCTTTCCGGGTGAGGGTCACGAGATGTCGCGCACCGGCCTGCCCAGCCATCGTATCGCCCGCTTCGAGGCGATCCTCGACTGGTTCAACCGATACCTATAACATGCTGCGGATCCATTTTACCGCTTCGGATCTGGGCCGGCTGCGCCTCGCGGCCGGCGCGGATCCGTTGTGGGAAACGGTTCTCAGCCAGCATGTGCTCAGCAAGCAGGTGCCCACCTATCGCTCCGACTCGCGCTTTGACTCGTGGCGCAGCAACGCACTCGCACGCGTGACACCGCAGATGCGAGAGCTGATGCGGCTCGCCCCGCCGCGCGGGCACACCGCCGACTTCCTGACCCCGACGCACGGGCACAGCAGCCTTGAGGCAGGCCTGGATCTGGTCCGGTCCACGCCGGCGCATCTCGTCCGCGCCGACCTCGAACTGCTTTCCTACCAAGGCGATTGGGCGGATCGGCTGGCCGGCGGCGATCGGCAGGCGCTGCGCGGTCTCACCGCGACGATGCGAAGCTACTTCGAGGCGACGATCGCCTCCTTCTGGGATCTGATCCGCAGCGAGGTCTCCGCGGAAAGGGCTGTGCGGGCACGCATCAACGCCGACCGCGGCAGCGAGTGGATGCTGGCCACGCTGCATCCGACCGTGCAGTGGCAACCGCCCGTGCTGCATGTGGTCTACCCGCACGATCGTGACATCCACCTTAACGGCCGCGGGTTGACGCTGCTGCCGTCGTTCTTCTGCTGGCGCGCCCCGATCACTTTGCGCGTCTGCGACGGTGAGCCGATTCTGGTGTACCCCATAGATCCCGCCTATCGCCCGGCAGCGCCGGACCTGCGGGAGCTCCGCCGGGAGCTGCGGGCGTTGCTGGGGCACACCCGCGCGTCGGTGCTTCAGGCGGTCGCCGCCGCGCCGCACGGTTGCAGCACCGGGGAGCTGGCCCGGCGGCTGCGGATCTCACTGTCGAGCGCGAGCGAGCACGCGGCGACCCTGCGCAAGGCGGGTCTGCTGGTCACCCGGGCGACGGGCAGGCAGACCCTGCACACGATCAGTGCCCTGGGTCAGGCGCTGCTCAACGGCGACCGCTGGCAATAATTCACCAACCTTTAGATCTCACCGAAACATATATGCATTTACGGGTACCATCGCGGCACCATAACTGACATGAGGACCAGACTCCTTGCGCTGTTGGCGAGCCTCGCGCTGCTCGCCATGCCCGCCGCGCCGGCCCGCGCCGCCGGTTCCTTCACCAACCCGCTCAACTTCAGCGCGGACCCCACGATGACCTACTTCAACGGCTCGTACTACCTGGCGACGACGCTGGGCGACCGCATCGGCATCTGGCGTTCGGACACCTTGGGCGGGCTCGCCTCGGCGCCGGAGAACACCGTGTGGCGCGACCCGGACAACAGCCGCAACAAGCAGATGTGGGCACCGGCGATGTACCGGTTCAACAACCGCTGGTACATCTACTACACGGCCAGCGACGGCGTCGACGCCAACCACCGCAACTACGTCATCGAGTCCGACGGCGACAACCCGTTGGGCCCGTACCACTTCAAGGCCCGCATCGCCGACTGGGGCGTCTATGCCATCGACGGCGAGCCGTTCGTCCACAACGGACGGATGTACTTCGCGTGGGCCGGACCGGGGCGGGGCATGGGCGGTCCGGCGCAGATCTACCTGCAGGCGATGAACACGCCGTGGTCCACCACGGGTTCGCGGCTGGCGCTGCCCGCCAGCGGCGGCTGCACCGAGGTCCGGGAGGGCCCGATCGGGTTGCGCGGCCCCGCGCGACTGTTCCTCGTCTACTCCACCTGTGACACCGGCAAACCCGACTACCAGCTGTGGATGAAGTCGATCGCGAACGGCGCGGACCCGCTTGTCGCCGCCAACTGGACGCAGCACGCGGGGCCGGTGTTCTGGCGCAACGACGCCGCGGGCGTGTTCGGGCCGGGGCACAACGGTTTCTTCAAGTCCCCGGACGGCATCGAGGACTGGATCGTGTACCACGGCAAGACGACGTCGGCATACACCTATGCCGGGCGCACCACCCGCGCCCAGAAGATCTCGTGGAACGGCGACGGCACCCCGAACTTCGGCCGCCCGTACAGCCTGGGCACGGCGCTCACCCCGCCGTCCGGTGACCCGGCCAACCCGCCGAGCTGGACGTCCACCGTGGACAATTCGAGCACGGACCGGTTCACGGCAAGCGCCAACTGGGGTGTGTCGACCTATTCGGCGCTGCGATTCGGGGCTGACTATCGTTACGCCGACCCGGTCAGCGCCAGCGACGCCGCGTGGTACAGGTTCGCGATCCCGGAGACCGGCACCTACCGGGTCGACGCGTGGTGGCCTTCCGTCTCGGGTTACAACGACCGCACCCCGTACATCATCGTCACTCCGTCCGGCAACCAGACGGTCTATGTGGACCAGCGGGTCAACGGCGGCGGGTGGCGGACTCTCGGCACCTTCACGCTTTCGGCCGGTGACGAGAACAAGGTGGCGGTCTCTCGCTGGACCGCGGGAACCGGATACGTCATCGCCGACGCCGTCCGCATCACGCGCGCCTGAAAGACCTCGTGAGGGCCGGGTTGCCGGCCCTCACCCTTCAATGCACTGATCACCGTCTCCGCCACCCCGGCCGCCCCGGTCTCCGGCACCGAGGCGCGCATCTCGTGGCAGGCCGGGCCGTACAGCTTCGTCGGCACCACCACGACACTGTCCTATCTGGACAGCGAACCCGCGCCCTCCGGCGAGACGTCGAGCGGCCAGGCGTCAAGCGGCTCGATCCCGTTCCGGCACAACGTGATCCTGCATGCCGGCCTCCCGCCCTCGTTCGGCGGCACGCAGCTGCACGAGGTCGGCGTGGACTCGTGGCCGCTGTCCGCCGCGGTCGCCGACGGCCGGGCCTGTGACCATGGGCGGCAACCGGCCCACCTCACGCCTGCACCGTCCTGCTGCACGGCGGCTGGCACACGTTCAGCGTCATGCGCCAGCGGCCCGAGGGCTGGCTGGGAGCCGACGCCGGCCATGACGTTCGCGGCGTGGCCGTCGGCGATGTGACCGGAGACGGCAAGCCCGACGTGGTCCTCGCCGACTACGAACGCGGTCTCATCCTCATCCCGCAGCGGTAGGCCTGTGCCCTGATGGAGTGCTCTACCGCGACAGCTCGGTGAAGCGCGCTCGCGTTCTCCGTGGTGTGTCCGGATGCTGCTTCTCGACCTGGGACTTGATGTCCGCGAGCGTCTGAGCGGCCAGCTCCCGCCGCCAGGCGAGGTCGGCGCGGCGCATTCCTTGCGCGAGCAGGCAGGTCTGCTGGTAGTCGACGTCTGCCCGGCCGCCCGGTCCCTCGCGCAGGATTTGGGCGCAGGGGAACGCTTCGTCCGCGCCTTCCACGGCCACGACGATGTCCAGCAGGGAGATGTCCGCCGCCGGCCGGGCGAGCCGGAACCCGCCTTTGGGCCCGGAGACCGAGGACAGGATTCCGGCCCGTACCAGGGCCTGGAGTTGTTTGTTGAGGTAAGCCGCCGGCAGCTCGTAGAACGCGGCGAGCTTGCCGGTCGGGACCGCCTGGCCGGTCGCAAGCCAGGTCAAGTTGAGGCATGTGTGAAGTGCCCACTCCACACCCTGGCTCATTTTCATGACGGGTCGCGGGCCACACGCCACGCGGGACTGTCCACATAGTGATTGTCGAAGCGGTCACCGGTCGCGGCGACCTCGGCCCAGGTGACTTCACCCAGATGGGCCTTGTCGAGAAGGCGGTAGTACTCGAAGCGTTCCCGGCCCGGGGTGAGCACGACGAGGAATTCGGCGTCCGCGCCGGGCGCGGGTGCGAATGCGTGCGGCGTGCCCGGCTGGACCACCAGGAAGTCGCCTTTGTTCAAGGTGGTGACCTCGTCGCCGATAAGCATCCGCAGAGCGCCGTCGAGCACGAGGAACATCTCGGCGGAGTGCTTGTGCATGTGCGGCGGTGCGCCGTCGGTGCCCTGCTTGAGCAGCGTCCGGTTGGCGGTCAGCCGTCCGCCCGTGTGCTCCGGATCGGCCAGCAAAGTGATCACACTCTTGGGGTCTGCGTCGAGGACTTCGGCGTCGCGGGTGCGGACAAGGGTGGCGGTGTTTGCCGTTTGCGTCATGCCAGAACCATAACCTGGATATCTGATATCCAGAATATGTTGTGACCGGCGCCACGCCGGAGGGGCGTGTAATCTCCGGGATCTATGAGACGGGGATGGGTTCTCCCACTGCTTCTGCTCGCGGCGTGCGGCGCCGACAGGGCCACGCACGTGATGGAGGACGACGCGATGGCGCCCGGGCTGAAGCGGGGCACGCAAGTCGAGGTGACCGTGCTCGAGGAGAGCGCCTATGAGCCCAAGCGCGGCGATGTCGTGCTGCTGCGCCGGCCTGACGGTTGGGGCCAGGGCGAGTTCGTCGTGCGGCGGGTTGTCGGGCTGCCCGGCGAGGAGATCTCGTGCTGCAGCTCGATGGGACTGATCTATGTCGGCTCGACCCCCATCGAGGAGCCGTATGTGCACACGGCGGCATCCGCCCGCGCCACAACAGGTTGCAGTCTCCGCGACTTCCTCGCGAAGGTACCCGCCGGGCAGCTGTTCGTCCTGAGCGACAAACGCAGCAACGCGATTGACTCACGCTGCCTCGGCGCGGTCCCACTCTCGGCCGTCGTGGGGGTCTGGCACCCGGCCTGAACGGGGGATCTGTCCGGCTTCTACGGCGGCGTCCGGCTCAGATCGGGTAGGCCACGTCGCACACTTCGTCGTCGGGGGCGGCGGCCGGGAAGTCGGTGAAGTAGATCTCGCGCGGGGAGGCGCTGATCGACAGCTTCTGGGTCGCGATCCATTGCGCCACAGCGTCGTAGGCGGACAGGATCTGCGGGTACTCGACCTGTGCCTTGCGCAGCCGCACATACGCCTCGCGGTGCGCCGGTTCGCGGCGGGTCGGGATCTCGTCGGGGGCGCCGGCGGCCGGGTCGATCGGGGTGCACACCTCGACCGGGCCGTCGCTGTCCTGGTTGACCTCGCCGTGGAAGATGACGAACTGCGGCGCCACCATCCCGCCGTGCTCCGCGGCGCTCTTGGCCTGCCGCGGCATGGTGGTGGACAGCCAGCCCGCCAGGTCCTGGACCAGGATGTGCCGCTGCTCGGTGAGCACCAGCTGTTCGGGCACGTCCCGGGTCTGGATTTCGAACATTTCGATGATCCTCTCATCTCCGGACAGTCGGGTTACCAGATGGGCGACAAGCTCGCGCTGGGAGGCGTGGCGGCGTTCGACCTCCCGCCAGAAGTCCTCAAGTACCTTGCCCTGCAACGCCTGCGGCGCCGAGACGACCAGTGCCACCTGGGCCAGGGGCATGTCCAGCCGGCGCAGCATCGCGATCAGCCGGGCCACCCTGAGCTGGCTTTCCCGGTAGCGCCGGTAGCCCGTTGCGGGGTCGACATGATCCGGGGTGAGCAAGCCCAGCCGGTCGTACAGGCGCAGCGCCTTTGTCGACAGGAACGAGCGGCGGGCGAACATCCCGATACTCAAAGGCCAGTCCGCCCCCGAAGGAGAAGTCCCCGAGGGAGCAGGGTACGGCTGGTTGGCGGGGGTGACCGCGCTGACGTCGTCCATCACGCGTCTACGATCGGGCTTTCCCCTGGGGGAAAGTCAAGACACGAGCCCCGTCCGGTAGGCGAGGATCACCGCCTGGACCCGGTCGCGCAGGCCGAGCTTGCCTAGGATCCGGGCGACGTGGGTCTTCACCGTCGCCTCGGACAGGTGCAGCGTGCCCGCTAGTTCGGAGTTGTTGTGCCCCTTGGCCATCAGGGTGAGTACCTCGAGTTCGCGCGGGGTGAGCGCGGCGAGGTCGCGGTGCACGTCGGCGGCTTCGGTGTCGCGCCGGGCGAACCGTTCGACGAGCCGGCGGGTGATGGTCGGGGCGAGCAGCGCGTCGCCGGAGCGCACCAACCGTACGGCGGCGATGAGGTGTTCCGGGGAGACGTCCTTGAGCAGGAAGCCGCTTGCTCCCGCCGACAGGGCCGCATACACATACTGGTCGAGGTCGAACGTGGTGAGCATGATGATGCGCGGCCCGTTCTCGGATCCGTTCAGGATCCGGCGGGTCGCCTCCAGCCCGTCAAGTTCGGGCATCCTGATGTCCATCAGGACAACTTCGGGCAGGGTCCGCCGGACGGCGTCGATCGCCTCCTGGCCGTTGGTGGCCTCGCCGACGACTTCTATCCCGTCCGAGGCAAGGATCATGCGGAAGCCGGCCCGCACAAGTGCCTGGTCGTCGGCGATAACTACCCGGGGGTTCATGCCAACTCCATGGGGATAGGGATGACGGCGGTGACGCGGTAACCGTCGCTTGCCGGTCGCGGACCCGCGCGCAGCGTCCCGCCATACACCGCAAGGCGTTCGCGCAACCCGAGGAGTCCGCGCCCGCTCCCGACGGTCGCGGACCTGGCGCCGCCGCAGTCGGTGACGTCGATGCGGAGGTGGTCCTGGGCGTAGTCAACGATCACCGTGGCCGGGGCGCCCGCCGCGTGCTTGACGGTGTTGGTCAAGGCTTCCTGAACAACTCTATATGCCGCAAGGCTTTCACCGGCCGGAACGGGACGGGGTGCGCCGGTGACCTTCAGTTCGACGGTGACGCCGCTTTCCTGTACCCGCTGAACTAGCTTTTGAAGTTGTTCAAGGCCTGGCTGGGGCGCCAGATCCACCGCCTGGCCGTCGGGCATGGTGAGCAGGCCCATCACGTGGCGCAGCTCGGTGAGCGCGGCCCTCCCACCGGCTTCGACCGCGAGCAGCGACTCGCGCGACTGTTCGGGGTCGGCTTGCAGCATGCGCCGGGCGGCCCCGGCCTGGATCACCATCATGCTGACGTTGTGCGTCACCACGTCGTGCAGTTCGCGGGCGATGCGCGCCCGCTCCTGGTCGGCGGCGCGCCGCAGCGCCTCTGCCTGCTCGCGCTCCATCGCCGCGAGCCTGGCCTGACCCTCGCGGGCGCGCAGCCGCCACACCCGCAGCCCTGCTCCCAGCACCACGATGGGGATCAGGATGAGGCTTGTCACATACTGCTCGGGGACGGCCATCATCGAGCCCTGGTCGAACCCCGGCAGCAGCATCGGGAACGGGCCGGGCTGATGGAAGGCCGGCGCGGGAACGTCACCGCGAGCCTGCGCATAGAGCATCGCCGCGACGGCAAGGCTGGCGTAGGTCGGCAGCCGGTATGGGCTGTATGCCGCCGCGGAGTAGGCCGCGACGACACACGCGAAGAATGTCAGCCGCGGGGATTCGCTGTGCGTCACCATGGTGGCGAGCAAAATGATCCATAAAACCATCAGGGGGTACCGGCGGCGCAGTGCCAAGGCGCCGGCCGCCACCACGCCCAGCAGGATCAGCTCCGGCCGTTCGGCGAGAGACTCACCGGAGGTGTCGTTCCACTCGGTGACCGCGAAATGGATGACCGCGATCGCGAACACCACCGCGAAAAGCGCGTCGAGCACCTGGCCGCGCCACGACGGACGGGGCGGCGGGCCGCTGGGATCCAGCGCCGAGCCGGCCCAGGCGCGCACCCGCTGCCCCCGCTGGGCCCATTCCACCGCCGACCACCCGATCACCTGGCCATTATTGCCGCCCCCGCAGGTCGGCGGCGTCCGCCTGGGGACTACATCGCAGGGATGACCCGCGGCGGCATCGGCCGGATTCGGTAGAGCAGATGCCTCCACGGGCCGACGCGCCAACCCCTTTCCCGTCCCTAGCGTGGCCGCCATGACTGTGATCGAACTTCAGAACGTCAGCCGCAGCTACGGCGAAGGACCGCCCGCGCTCGAGGACGTCTCGCTCAGCGTGCAGCGCGGCGAGGCAATCGCCATCCTCGGCCCGTCCGGCAGCGGCAAGTCGACGCTTCTCAACCTCATCGCCGGGCTCGACCGGCCGACCGCGGGCACCGTCACGGTCGCGGGCACCCGCATCGACACGCTCGGCGAGGCCGGTTCCGCCCGGTTCCGCCGCTCCGGCATCGGCATGATCTTCCAGTTCTTCAACCTGCTCGACGACTTGACGGTCGAGGCGAACGTGCTGCTGCCCGCGCAGCTTGCCGGGGCGCCGCGCGCCGAGGCGAGCCGCCGCGCCGCGCAGTTGCTCGACACCCTCGGCATCGCCCGCCACGCCAAGGCCTATCCGGGGCGCCTGTCCGGCGGCGAGCGGCAGCGGGTCGCGGTGGCCCGCGCGCTGATGAACCGGCCCGCCCTGCTGCTCGCCGACGAACCGACCGGCGCGTTGGACAGCGCCTCGGGTGAGGAGGTCCGCCGGCTGCTGAACGATCTGCACGCCGACGGCCAGACGCTCGTGCTGGTCACCCACGACGAGTCGCTCGCCTCGGCCTGCGCCAGCCGGATGATCCGCCTGATCGACGGCCGTATCGCCTCGGACTCCGCCGCAACTGCTATCGAGGCTGGAGCGGTGCGATGAGCACGCTCGGGGGTGTCGTGCGCTCGGGCATCGGGCGGCGGCGGGTCCAGGCGGTCGTGATCATGCTGGCGTCGCTGATCACCGCCACCGCGACGGTGCTCGCCGGATCGCTGCTCATCGCCTCCAGCGCGCCGTTCGACCGCTCCTTCACCGAGCAGAACGGCGCCCACCTGACCGCGCAATTCGCCTCGGCCGCCGCCACCGAATCACAACTGTCGGCGACCGCGAGCGCAAGCGGCGTAACCGGATCCGAAGGTCCATTCCGGACGGTCACGGCCACGCCGGTGCCGCAGGGCGGCCGCGGACCCGGCATGCCCGCGATGACCGTCGTCGGGCGGGCCGATCCGTCGAACGCCACCGTCGACCGGGTGAAGCTGACCGAGGGGCGCTGGGCGACCGGCCCCGGCGAGATCGTCATCTCCGCCGACGGTGGGCTGCGGCTGCGCGCCGGACTCGTCCTGACCTTCCCGGACCTGCCCGGCAGCCCGTCGTTCACGGTGGTCGGCATCGCCCGCTCGGTCAGCCGCACCGCCGACGCGTGGGTCGCCCCGGCGAGCATCGACACACTGTCCACAGCGGACAGGCCGAGCGGATATCAGATGCTGTACCGGCTGGCGGCGGCTTCGAGCGCGGCGGACATCGACGCCGGGCGGGATGCGGTGATGTCTTCGTTGAGCCAGGAAGCTTTGCTGGGTACCCAATCATGGCTGAACACCAAAGCCACGAGTGAGCAAACCACCGCCTTGTTCGTCCCCTTCCTTGTCGCATTTGGATTGTTGGGTCTCATCATGGCCGTGTTGACGGTGGGCAACGTGGTCTCCGGCGCGGTCGGGGCGGCGACTCACCGCATCGGTGTGCTCAAGGCCATCGGCTTCACCCCGAAACAGGTCGTGTGGGCGTACATCGGCCAGGCGCTGATCCCGGCGTCGCTGGGCATCGGGATCGGTGTCGTCGCCGGGAACCTGCTCACCGTGCCGGTCCTCGTCGAGACCGAAGACCTTTACGGCACAACGATTTCCGGGGTCAACGTGGGGTACGACATCGTGGTTGTCGTGGCCACGCTCGCGGTGGTGATCCTGACCGGATGGGCCGCCGCCTGGCGGGGCGGGAGGCTGCGCACGGTCGACGCGCTTGCGGTGGGGCGCGCCCCCGCGGCCGGGCGGGGACGGCTCGCGGCGCGGCTCAGCGCGGTCCTGCCGTTGCCGCGGCCGGTCAGCCTCGGGCTCGCCCAGCCGTTCGCCCGTCCGATCCGGACGGTCGCGATGGTGGCGATCGTCGGGTTCGGCTCGGCATCGGTCACGCTCGGCATCGGGCTGGCCTCGTCGATGGCCGAGGTCCAGGAGGCGCGCACGCACGACAAGGCCCCGGTGGCCATCTCCGCTTTACGGCAGGAAGGCCCGCGGCCCGAAGGCCCGCCGGAGATCACCGCGGATCCGGCGGCGGTCGTTGCCGCCGTCTCCGCCCAGCCGGGCACGAAAGGCTACTACGGCTTGGGCGAGACGAAGGCCGCCATCGTGGGAACCTCCGGTTCGTTCGACGTCATGTACTTCACCGGCGACGCCACCATCGGCGGTTTCGTGATGACCGAAGGGCGCTGGTTCTCCGGCGCCGGTGAGGCGGTGGTGCCGACACCGCTGCTGACCGCGACGGGGAGCCGGATCGGCGACAGCATCACGCTGGATGTCAAGGGGAGCTTGGTAAGCGTGCGTTTGGTGGGCGAGGTCTTCTCCACCGAGAACCAGGGCATGCAGATCTTCACCGACCTGGGCACCTTCGCCGCACTGTCTTTCAAACCATTCCAGTATCGGGTGGCACTCACGCCGGGCACCGATGTCACCACCTACGTCGACGCGCTCAGTCCGTCGCTGAAACCGCTGGGGCTCACGCCGCACGCCAACAATCAGGATGAGGAGAGCGAGATCCTGATCATCATCAACAGTTTGACCGCCATGCTGACCGTGATGCTCATCGCCGTCGCCGGTCTGGGCATCCTCAACGCGGTGGTGCTGCAAACCCGGGAACGCATCCGCGAACTCGGCATCCACAAGGCCCTGGGCATGGTCCCCCGGCAGGCGGTCACGATGGTCATCTCCTCGGTGGTGGTGGCCGGGATCGTCGGCGGGGCCATCGGCGTCCCGGCCGGGATGGCCATTCACGACACCATGGTCCCCGCGATGGGCGACAACGCCGGCCTCACCCTCCCCCGGGTCGTGCTCGACATCTGGCACCCGGAACTGTTGGTGCTGCTGGCATTCGGCGGCCTGGCGATCGCCGTGGCGGGCTCGCTGCTGCCCGCCGGATGGGCCGCCCGCATCCGCACCGCGACCGCGCTGCGGACCGAGTAAAGAGAATGTTAAGTTGCCTGCGCACGGCGCCGCTGCGGCGCCGTGCGCGGAGTAACCTTTTCCCATGGGAGACATTACGGTGTCGAACCTGTGGGACCTCGAAGCGGATCCGGGACGGATCGAGGCCAACGCGGTCACCTGGCAAGGACGCGCCACCGACCTGGAGGAGGCGCAGGACCTGGTGGACAGCGCGGCCAACCGCGTGGTCGACGGCGAGTACTGGACCGGCCAGACGGCCGACGCGTTCACCCGCCATAGGGAAAGCCTCACCTCCGACCTGGGCACCTGCGCCGGTCTCGTCAACGAGGTGGTGACGGCGCTGAATACCTGCGCCGATCTGTTGCGCTACAACCAGAGTCTGCTCACCGAGGAGCTCAGCGCGCTCTCCGGGATCGCGGTCAGCCGCTCCGGCGGCGGCTACACCTTCCACCCCGCCGACGAGGCCGAGGAGCAGACGGTGCGCAACGCCATCGCGACCGCCCGGGAGATCCGGCAGCGGGTCGATGACGGGCTTGAGACGCAGAAGGCCGTCCTGACCGGCGCCTTGCCCACGTTGGAGGAGCAGAAGGAGCGGTGGACTGCTCGCACCCTGCGCATGCTCAACTTCAACATCCAGGAGGGCGGCGACGGCAACGAGCTCAACCCGTTCAACCGGGGCGACCACGGCTACCAGGGCCGCATGGACGAGCTCGCCGAGCGGATCATGGGCGGTCAGGTCGACGTCGCCACCATCCAAGAGATCTTCAGGCACGATGCCGAAGGGCTTGAACGCGAGCTGAACGAGCGGGCGGCGCCGGGCGAGCGGTGGGAGGTCCAATTCGGCAAGGCCGCCGACAAGCCGCGCAACAGCGGATTGTGGTCCGCCACCGAGGATTTCGGCAACGCGGTGATCGTGCGCACCACCGACGACCTGGAGATGACGGACTCGCAGAACCACGAGGTCGGCGACGGGGACGGCGGGCGTGCCGCCATGGAGGTCAACCTGGAGGTCGGCTGAGCCCTGCCCTCGCCCTAACCATCACCCTCACCAGTCGGTGACGGTGACGTCGGTCGTCATACCGTCGTGATCGGACCGCTCCCGATCCCAGCGCTCCGCATCGGTCGAACCGACACCGCGGCCCATGATGTAGTCGATGTGATTGCCGCCCGAGGACGTACCGCCCTCGCCGTCGTTGAGCCTGCCCGCGTCCACGTCGAAGCCCCTGTCCTCCTCGAGCCGGTTGATGGCCTGGTCGCCCTGCTCGTCCTCGTTGCCGTGCTCGGTGTTGAAGTCACCGGCGAGGACAGTGTTGGCCCCGGCCGGGTCGTCGACGATCCGCCCCACCCGGTCGATCTCCTCGCCCTGCCGGGCGTCGTCGTCGTCCTTGTCGATGTGCGTGCTGAACACGTTCAGCTCGTCGCGCCCGGCGCGCAGCATACGATCGGCCGCGTCGTTGTCCTCGGTCCGGAAGAGGTGGATGGCGAACTCCAGCCGCTCGGCGTCGGCGTCGGCCGTGGTGGCGAAAGCGCCCATCAACGCTTTCATCGTCGACCGGTCCTCGACGTAGGCGTCGCGGCACCGCTCCCCTTCGGGAGTGTTGCCGAACATCTTGGACCCGGGCTCGAAAATGTCCGGCAGCCAAGAGTTGCCGCTCGTGTTGGAGCTGAACGTCTCGCCGCCCTGCTCGAGCACGCTCGTCGCCTGCCTCAACGCGGTGAGGAGCCGGTCGACCTCATCGAAATCCATGGCGGTCTGCGACATGTGGTTCAGCATAATGCCGATTGTCGGTTTGGAGTACGGCATAGAGGTCGGAGTCGCGCCATCCGTCGCGGACCTGGATGGTCCCGCGCATCCGGCCCTCGTACCGCATGCCGATCCGGGTGAGGACCCGTGCCGAGGCTTCGTTGCGGGGATCGCAGGTGCCGAAGATGCGGTGCAGATTGTGTTCGGTGAAGCCGATGGTGAGCAGCTGCCGCGCCGCATCGGTGGCAAGCCCTCTGCCCCACAGGTCCGGGTGGATACCATAGGAGATCTCGCCCTGCCGGCCGCCGCGCAGCTTCAGCTCCGCGATGCCGATCACCTTGCCGTCCAACGTGACCGCATAGACGAAACGGGTCTGCGGGCGCTGCGCCCAAGCGTCGACCGCATCCTGAACGAACGACTTCGTCTGCTCCGGCGTGTTCGGCCCCCAAGCCTGGTACCGGCACGCCTCCTCGCGCCGAGCCCAGTCGTGGACGGCCCCCCAGTCGGCAAACGTCAGTGCCCTCAGCTCTGCACCCATAGCCGCAACTCTGTCATACCCGGCGGCTAGGGTTCCGCGGCGTGACGGCGACAGCGGCCCGCGAGGCAGAACCTGGAGTTGGAGTTGGACTTGGCCGGGCGTATTGGCGGATGTGGACGGCCAGCGTCATCTCCCGGTTCGGCGACGCGCTGCGCGGCCCGGCCCTCGCGCTTGTGACGGCGGGCCTGACACGTGACCCCGAGTCGATCGCGCTCGTGGTGATCGCGGGCCAGTTGCCCGCGCTGCTGTTCGGGTTGCTGGGCGGCGTGCTGGCCGACAGGTGGGACCGGCGGCTGAGCATGGCCGGCGCCGACGGGCTGCGATTCCTTGTCGTGGCGGGCCTTGCGGCGATGATTGCCACGGGCAACGCCAGTGTGCCCCTGCTGATCGTGTTCGCCTTCGTCCTGTCGACGGCCGGCACGCTGTTCCACTCGTCCGCCTTTGCCATGCTGCCCGAGCTTGTCCCCGCCGACCGGCTGGCCAAAGCCAACGGGCGCATGCAGGTCGGCACCACCATCTCCGGCGGTCTGCTCGGCGCCCCGGTCGCCGGGGCGCTTTTCGTGGTGGCCGCGGCTTTGCCGTTCGCGGTGGACGCGGTGACGTTCGCGGTCGCGGCACTGCTCGCCCTCTCCCTTCCGCGCACCGCACCGCAAGCGACGCCGCCACAGGGCGTGGCGCCGCCGCAGGGCGTGGCGCCGCCGCAGGGCGTGGCGCCGCCACAGGACGTGGGACCGCGGGCGCGGGCAGGTTTGTGGGGTGAGGCGGTCGCGGGGGTGCGCTGGATGTGGCGCGCGCCGATGCTGCGGCTGCTGGCGGGACTTACCGCGGCGGCGAACCTGGTCATCGGCGCGCTGATGGCCGTGATGGTGCTGCTGGTCCTCGACGTGTTCCGGGTACCCGAAGCCGCTTATGGTTTGTTCACCCTGGTTGGCGCGGTGGGCGGGATCGCCGGTGGCCTGCTGGCCAGCCGGCTCGGGGCAAGGCTGGGCGACCTGCGAACCCTGCGCTGGGTCATGGTGGTGCAGGCCGCCGCCCTGACCGGGCTAGCCGCCACCACCCACGTGGTGGTGGGTTGGGTGACGCTGGCCGTCTTCATCGCCGGGGGCGCGGTGTGGAACGTACTTTCCAACACCTATCAGCAGCAGTCGGTCCCGGCGGACATGCGCGGCCGGATCGGGGCGGCGACCCGGGTGGTGGCGGTGGTGTCGGCCCCGATCGGGGCGGCGCTTGGCGGGCTGACCGCGGGACAGCTCGGCGTGGCCTCGGTGACCTGGTTCGGCGCCGCCGTTTTCACCGGGCTGGCGGTGGCGGGCTGGCGTGCGCTGCGGTCACGAGAATGACTCGGGACCGAAGCGGCCCCACGCCACGAAAGCTGGCGGGGGCGGGCTGGCGTGCGCTGCGGTCACGTGAATGACTCGGGACCGAAGCGGCCCCACGCCACGAAGCTTGCCGCGGCGAGATAGGCCAGGTCCGCCACCAAGTACTTGTACTCGCGGCGCCGGATGCGCGTGATCGCCGCACCCACCATGATCATGGCCAGACCGACGGCGGCCAGCGGCACCAGAACCGGCGCGATGCCGAACGCGGCGGGCAGGATCAGACCCAATCCGCCCAGGACCTCGAAGGCCCCGATGGCCTTGACGGCGCCGGGACTGAAATCCTCGACCCACCTCGCACTCGGTCCAACGCTGGCTATCTTGTCCTTCGGCACGATCAGCTTGCCGCCACCGCCGGCCACGTAGGCAACGGCAAGCACTCCGGCGACGATCCACAAAATCAAGTTCATACAAACCTAAGATGCCGGCGGCGGGTCGCCTGTGACAGCCGGCCGCGTGACGTGCCTCACTAACTAACCCCGACAACCTCGCCGACCTGCGGCGGGAGCGGATAAGGCCTTTCCGGCGGCAACAGTCCGGCCGCGGCGTCGCGCTCGCCCGTGCGGACAAGCTCGCGGATCCGGTGGGCCAGTCCGGTCACGTCCGTGATGCCAACCGTCCACTCGTCGACGTAGCGCCGGACCGCATCGGCGGACAGGCCCACCTGAAGCGATCGGTACTCCAAGGGCTGCAACGAAAGCGACCGCTCCGGGTCCCACTGCACGCGCACCGGGCTCTCCCTGAGCCGCCGCGCCCAGGCATCCTGATCCGGATAGAGGTCCCGGTCGAAGTGGCTCAGGCAGGCGCGCGAAAGCGCCCACTCGAAGCCGTCGCGCCGGATCTCCACCGCCAGCACATGCTCCTGGCCGGGCTGCGAAGCCCAGCCGCTGCGGTACATCATCCACAGGAACGACGGCTTGACCCACGTCATCCGTTCCCGTTTGAACGGCTCGACCAGCCGGCCCGCCGCGACCGCGGGAACGGCGATCGCGGGTGAATATGCCTGGTACACCGTTAGGGTGTCGTCGTTGTATGTCGCGCGAATCTGGCGATAGGGGATGGACACGGGCATTATTGTTGCCCATTCCCCGGATCTTGGTCGCGGCCAACTCCATCCGCGAGCTTGACGGTGCCCTCATCAGGGTGACCGCGAACGCCAACCTGTCGACGGCGAGGCCGGCGCCATCCGTGAGGGCTTCCCCGCCACCCGCGAATCGCTTGGCGCCGTGCGGCGGGCCGAGGACGCGGCGGCCTGGCGGGCGCTCGGGCGGGTGCCGGAGCGGTGCGAGTGGCTGGGGTACCCGGTGATTGATGCGAGTGCGACCGGCCTTCGTGCAGGGGTCTGTGCGGCATGCCAGAACCGGAAGGGCGACCAGCAGGGAACCCGCAGTTATCCGAGGCGCCGCAGCGCTGTCTCGATAGCGACCTCGACTCGGGAAGTCATGCCGGGCACATCGACGGGACGGCGCCCAGCGACCTGACCTCGGATCCACTTCGGCCCGCTATCGTCATAGTGCAGCAGGGCATACAGGTCCCACCACGGATCGAGAGTCACCCCGGCGATCGACTCATAGAGCGACAGAAGCTGCTCCGACCACTCGGGCGAGTAGAGCGCCGCCAAGTATCGCCGACAGTGCCCGACGTCAATCGCGCGCGACCCCCGATGGATGGAGTTCCAGTCGGTCAGTCCAGTAATCCTCCCGCGCGACCACAGCATGTTGACAGGCAGGAGATCGCAGTGCAGAAAGACGGCAGTGTCCGTTGGCGGCGGCGCCGCCATGACACCAAACGCCGCCTTCCACACCGCCGGCTTCTGTGCGTCGACCGGCACCTGAAACCCGTCTAAAGGAGCGATCCACGAATCCGTCCAAGGTCTGAACCTCTTCGCGGGCAGA
>DASUXL010000061.1:0-7188 GCA_036377915.1 Candidatus Limnocylindrales bacterium | reverse complement strand
CTTCGGCGAGTGGCTGCGGGTGCGCCTGGCCGCCGTCCCGCTCGGCTCGTTCGAGCGGCTGCGCCCGGACGCCGCCGACCCGGCCGGTGAAGCGAAACGATACGCGGAACTGCTCGCCCGCGACCCGATCGACGTGGCCCTCCTCGGCATCGGCATGAACGGTCATATCGCGTTCAACGAACCCGGCGACACCAGTTTCGACGATCCGCGGCGGGTACGCGTCGTGGCCCTGGAGGAGATGTCGCGCGAGCAGCAGGTGCACGAGGGCCTGTTCGCCAGCGTGGCGGAGGTGCCGACCCATGCTGTCACCCTGACCGTCCCGGCGCTGCTGCAAGCGGGGACGCTGGTGGTGACGGTGCACGGCAAGCATAAGGCGGCGGCGGTGGCGGATGCCCTGCTCGGCCCGGTCGACCCGAGCTGCCCGGCCAGCGCGTTGCGTACCCACGCCGCAGTCTCCATCCACCTCGACCTGGCGGCGGCGGAAGACCTGTGAGCGGCTGGCTGGAGGGCAGGAGCGCGGACGGGCACGGGATACGGGTCCGCGTCGAGGGCGACCGGATCGCAGCCGTGGAGCAAACAGCCGCAAATCCTGACGACCCGTTTCTGCTGCCAGGGCTGATTGACTTGCAGGTCAACGGGTTCGGCGGCTACGACGTCAACGCGGACGATCTGACCGAAGCAGATGTTACGGCGCTGGCGGCCGCCCTGCGCGTGCACGGCGTCACCGGGTTCTGCCCGACCATCGTGTCCGCGCCGCAGCCCAAGATCCTGGCGGCGTTGCGGACGATTGCGGCGGCGCGGGCCCAGGACCCCGCCACGGCGGGGGCGATCCTCGGCGTCCACGTCGAGGGACCATACATATCCGATGTGGACGGTCCGCGCGGCGCCCACGACGCGCGCTGGCTGCGCGACCCGAGTGAAGACGAGCTTGCCGATTGGCTGGAGGCGGCGCCGGGGTTGGTGCGCATCGTTACCCTCGCGCCCGAGCGTCAGGGCGCCATCGGGTTCATCCGGGCAGCAGCCGAGGCCGGCCTAGTTGTCGCGATTGGACACACGGACGCCACCCCGGAACAGATCCACGCCGCGACACGCGCGGGCGCCTTGCTCTCTACCCATCTGGGCAACGGTAACCGCGCCGTCCTGCCCAGGCACCCCAACAACATCTGGGCGCAGCTTGCCGCCGACGGCCTGACCGCCAGCCTGATCGCCGACGGGCACCACCTTCCGGCCGACACGCTCACCGCACTGGTCCGTGCGAAAGGCGCCGAAAAAGCCGTCCTGGTAAGCGATTCGGTCGCGCTCGCGGGCTGCCCGCCGGGCGAGTACCAGACCCCGGTCGGCGGTTCGGTGACGGTCGAGGAGGACGGCCGGGTGCGGCTGACCGGTTCACATCTCCTCGCCGGCGGCGGGCGGTCGCTTCTGGACTGTGTGCGCTGGGCCTTGGGGCACACCGGGTTTGACCTGACCCAACTTTGGGCGATGGCGTCGGCCAACCCGGCTCGCCTGCTGGGCCTCAAGGACCGTGGCGTCATCGAGGTGGGAGCCCGAGCCGACCTCATCAAGCTTGATCGTCGCCTAGCCGTGCTGTAGCGTCCTCTGCAATCGATTGCAGAGGGAGAAGCCTCATGTCCACGTCGATAGCCAAACGTCTCACCGCCGCGGTGTCAGCCGGCATCCTCGCCGCGACCATCCCCACCACACAATCAAATGCCGCCGGCACCGTCGAAGACCTCGGCGTCGCCATGTACACGCCCAACGTCCGCCTCGCCACCAGTGACGTCCTCGCTGACGGCACACCCCTTGCCTACGTGTTCTCCGACGGCCGCCCGGTCAGTTTCAACGTCGTCGACATCCGTTCCGGAGCGCTGGTCGACTCGATCAACCTGGACCCCTACACCGTCGCCAGCTCGATCGTCGTTGCCGACGACGACACCGTCTATTTCAGCGTCCGCTCGCCCAACGACGGCAGCCTCTGGCGCTACACCCCGCAGACTAAACAGCTCCAGAAAGTCTTCACCGGACTAGTTGACGAGGAGATGCTCCGCACGCTGATAATCCACAACGAAACTATCTATGGCTCAACTTATCCGGACGCGAAGGTTTATTCGTACAACACAATCACCGGCCAGGTTCGCGACTACGGCAGCGTCGTCACCGACGGCGATTATGCGTGGGGGCTGGCGCTCGTCGACGGCAAGCTGTGGGTCGGGACCGGGGCGGAGCCGCATCTCAAGACGGTCGACGTCGCCACCGGCGAGATAGGCGAGCTGCCCTTGCCGCCCGGCGCCGTCAACTCCGACTTCGTCAACACTGTGGTCCGCCGCGGCGACCTCGTCTTCGTGCGCTACTCACCGGCGACCGCCGACAGCTACGCCGCCTACGACCTAGCCACCGGGCAGTGGTGTTGCGCGGGCGCGCTCGGCACGGCCAGCCCGAGCGGCTGGACGCGCGGCACCCTCGGCAACACCTTCTTCTACGGCCTCGGCAGCAATGTTTACGCCTATGACTACGTGACACGGCAGCGAGCGTCGATCGGTTTCGAGAGCAGTGCTCTCGCTGGCAAGCTCAGTGGCACCACTTCGATGGATGTGCTTGTTCCCGGTACCCCCGAAGAGGCTTTGATAGTCGGCGTCCGTGACGATGGTTCGCTGTGGCGCTACAACCTCGCCACCCAAACCGGGGACGTTGTCGCGTCAGCCATCAAGGGCAGCCCGGTGACTGTCCACTCGATCGGCAACGGGCCGGACGGCAATGTCTACTTCGGTGCGTATCTCAGCGCCGGGGTGATGGCGCGGGTCAACCGCAAGACCGGCCGGGTCGAGCAGATGTCCGGCCCTTCCCAGGCGGACAAAGTCATCGAACACCGCGGTCAGATCGTCGTCGGGACCTACCCCAACGCCGGTTTCTACTCCGGTGACCTGTCGCAGCCGTGGGGCTGGGGCACCAACCCCAAGCACCTGTTCACGCTCGGCCGCGCCGAACCGCATGAGCAGGACCGCCCGCTGACCATGGTTTCGGCCGGCAAGCTCGTCGCGGCCGGCACGATCCCCAACTATGGCGAGCTTGGCGGCTCACTCGTGCTCTTCGACCCGGTGACCGGCGCGTTCGAGGCGCACCGCAACATCGTGCGGGACCAGAGCATCACCGCGCTCGCCTACAGCGACGGGATCGCCTTTGGCGGCACCTCGATTCACGGCGGGCTGTCAAGCACACCCACGGCGAGCGAGGCTGAGCTTTTCGGGTGGGACATGCGATCCAATTCTTTCATTCATTTGGGGGTACCGGTTCCAGGCGCGACAATCATCCACGCGCTCGCGTTCGACCCGACCGGCCGGCTCTGGGGAATGACCGACACCGGCGTCCTGTTCGAGTACGACGTCGCCAAGCGGAAAGTGTTGCGCACCTTGGAGACCGGCATCCCCGGCACGAACGTTTGGGGCCGGCTGAGCGAGCTGTACTACCGGCAGCAGGACGCCTACATGTACGGCAGCGCCGGCGGCAAGCTGTTCCGCTTCCGCCCCAGCGGAGGTGAGCCGCGCGTCGAGGTGCTCGTGACCGGCGAGGCCCGCCAGTCCGGGATGGACCGGGACGGCAATCTGTACTTCGCCAACGAGACCAATGTATTCCGATACCATCCTTAACTAACACCAGCTACGCGCGGGGGGCGTCGGCGATGACTGCTGAGCTTGACTATTCAGACCGGACAGACTTCGTCGACGCCGACCGCGGCTTCCTTGACGCCCTCTCGCCCTGCGTGGTCACCGACGCCGCCGGAAAGGTGGTGTGGGACAACGACGCCTTCGCCTTCCTGGCCGCGGACTGCCCGGAGACCGCCGACCCGAGCCTGTGGCGGCAGTCCCAGCTGTGCGCCAAGCACGGCCTGTACAAGGTGACCGAGGGCATCTTTCAGGTGCGCGGACTCGACCTGTCGAACCTGACGATCGTCGAAAGCCAGCGCGGCGTCATCGTGATCGACCCGTTGGTGTCCAACGAGACCGCCGCCGCCGCGCTCGCGCTCTACCGCAAGAACCGCGGCGACCGCCCGGTCACCGGGGTCATCTACACCCACTCGCACATCGACCACTTCGGCGGTGTCGAGGGGGTCATCGGCCCCGACGACGGCGTGCCGATCCTTGCGCCCCAAGGGTTCCTCGAGCATGCCGTGGCCGAGAACGTCTATGCCGGCACGGCCATGCTGCGCCGCGGCGTCTACCACACCGGCGGCTCGCTGCCGCCCTCGCCCACCGGGCTGATCGGCACCGGGCTCGGCCAGACCGCCTCCACCGGGACGATCAGCCTCCTGCCGCCCACCATCGAGGTCACCCGTACCGGGCAGGAGGAGACGATCGACGGGGTGCGCATCGTCTTCCAGGTGACGCCGGGCACCGAGGCGCCGGCCGAGATGAACTTCCACTTCCCGCAGCGGCGCGCCCTGTGCATGGCCGAGAACGCCACCCACAACCTGCACAACATCCAGACCCTGCGCGGGGCGCTGGTGCGCGACGCGCGGACCTGGTCGCGCTACCTCAATGAGGCGATCCTGTTGTTCGCCAAGGACTCCGACGTTTCCTTCGCGTCGCACCACTGGCCCACCTGGGGCACCGACCGCTTGACCGCCTACCTTTCGCAGCAGCGGGACCTGTATGCCTACCTGCACGACCAGACGCTTCGCCTGCTGAACAGGGGCTACGTCGGCTCCGAGATAGCCGAGATGATCCAGCTGCCGCCGGAGCTAGAACGCTCCTGGCACGCCCGCGGCTACTACGGCTCGGTCAGCCACAACGTGAAGGCGATATACCACCGGTACATGGGATGGTTCGACGGCAACCCGGCGCACCTGTGGCAGCATCCGCCGCAGGAGGCCGCGAAGCGTTACGTCCACTGCCTCGGCGGCACCGACGTGGCCCTGGCCAAGGCGGGGGAGTACGCCGGCCGCGGTGACCTGCGGTTCGCCGCCGAACTGCTCAACCACGTGGTCTTCGCCGACCCCCGCAACACCGCCGCCAAGCAGCACCTCGCCAACGTCTACGAGCGGCTCGGCTTCGCCTCGGAGTGCGGGACGTGGCGCAACTTCTACCTCGTCGGCGCCCAGGAGCTGCGTACCGGTACCGCAAACTTCAAGCCGTTCGACTCGGCCGGCATGGCGGGCGCCCTCACCGTGGAGCAGCTGTTCGACTCGATCGCGATCCGGCTCGACGGCGTGCGGGCGGCGGGGGAGCGCCTGACCATCGACTGGAACTTCACGGACCTCAAGGAGCACCACCGGATGGAGCTGTCCAACGGCGCTCTCGTCCACTGGGCCAACGGTCATCCCGAGCCCGCCACCGGCGCCGACCTGTCAATGACACTCACCAAGCCGCAACTGCTCGCGCTGCTGGCCGGGAAGGGGACCGACGGGATGGAGGCCCGCGGCGACAAGGCCACCCTGCACCGCCTGATGGGCCTGCTCGACGAACCCGACCCGCGGTTCGCGATCGTTACGCCGTAAGGGCTTTGCTGAGGTAGACGGTGGTCCAGGCCCAGCCTTCCCATTGTTCGCGGCGCACTTCCCGGTACCCCATATTGATCCAGAAAGATAGCGAGACCGCCTCGTCAAGGGTGTCGAGATGCAGCTCCCGCACGCCGACCCCGGCCGCCCACGACTCGAGGGCCTCCGCCAGCGCCCGCGCCACCCCCTTGCGGCGCACGGCCGGATGCACGCGCACCCGCTTGATCTCGGCCCGCCCGCCCTCGGGCGGTTTGACACCGCCCATGCCGACGAGGTGCCCGTCAACCTCGGCCACCAGGAACTCGCCACCGGCGGCAAGGAAGTCAGCGGCGATCTCGGCCAGGTCGGCGAAGTCGGCGGCCGGACGGTCGGTGGGCGGCAAGGGCAACGGCGCGTTGGGGTCTGTGGCGTCGATGCGGGTCGCGCCGGCGAGTGTCCACAGCACCGGCGCGTCCGTTTCGCGGAACCTCCGGATGGTCATCATCGGTCAACAAAGTATCAGAATCGGCCTTCTATCATGTGGTACCGGCTCCGCCCGCCCGCGACCATAAACCCATGCTTGACACCAGTTACCCGCTTGAACCCTCCGCCATCGACGACTTCGCCGCCAACGGCTTCGTGCGCCTGCCCGAGGTGTTCGACGCCACCACGATCGGCAAGTACGAACCGGAGATCACCTCTAAGGTCATCGAGCTCAACACCCAGCACCTGCCGATCGACGAGCGCGACACCTACGGCAAGGCATTCCTCCAGGTGATCAACCTGTGGCGGCACAGCGAGCTGGTGCGGGAGTTCGTCTTCTCCCGGCGCCTTGCCCGCATCGCCGCCGAACTGCTTGGCGTCGAAGGGGTTCGCCTCTATCACGATCAGGCCCTGTACAAGGAGGCCGGGGGCGGGATCACCCCCTGGCACGCCGACCAGTACTACTGGCCGCTGTCGACCGACCGCACCGTCACCGTCTGGATCCCGCTGCAGGAGACCCCGGCGCCCATGGGCCCCTTGGGTTTCGCGGCCGGCAGCCACCGCTTCCCGATCGGCCGGGACCTTGCCATCAGCGACGAGTCGGAAAAGCTTGTGCAGCAACAGCTCGCCGCTCAGGACTTCCCCGTGGTGGAGGAGCCTTTCCAGCTCGGCGAGGTCAGCTATCACCTGGGCTGGACGTTCCACCACGCCGGGGACAACACCACCGCCACCCCACGACGCGTCATGACCATTATTTATATGGACTCCGACATCACGGTCAGCGAGCCGGCCAACGACAACCAGCGCGTCGACCTGGAGACCTTCCTCATCGATGCCCGGATCGGTGCCGTACCCGAAGGCCCGCTCAACCCGCTCCTGTACCGCAACGAATGAGCTGACCGCGACCACCGATGCGGAGTGCATCGCGGCGGCCGCCGCACTGGTCGTCATCATCGGCCGCGGGGTCGTAGTGTGACCGGCATGTCAAAGGTAATGGTCACCGGCTCGGCCGGGTTCATCGGTGGGTACGTCGTGCAGGAGTTGCTGCGGCGTGGGCACGAAGTGGTGGGTGTGGACAACCTGTCCAAGTACGGGCAGGTGACCCGCTCGTATGACACCGACCCGCGGTACACGTTCGTCCAGGGCGACGCCCGTGACACCATGCTGCTGACCGGGCTGCTGGCCGACTGCGATCATCTGGTCGCCGGCGCCGCGATGATCGGCGGTATCTCGTATTT
>DASUXL010000060.1:0-10714 GCA_036377915.1 Candidatus Limnocylindrales bacterium | reverse complement strand
GGCGGTGCGGGCTCAACCGCTTGCCGGGCCGGTCGAGGCGCGCAGGACCAGCTGGCCGTCGAGGCGGATCTCTTGGGGCGGCTCGCCCGCCAGCGCCTGTTGCAACAGTTCGACCGCGGCCTCGCCCAGTCGCCGCACCGGCGCGGCGACCGTGGTCAACTGCGGTGTCACGGTCCGGGCCAGCAGCACGTCGTCACAGCCGATCAGGCTGAAGTCTTTTGGCACGGTTTTGCCCGCCTCGGCCAGGCCTGCCAGGACGCCGCACGCCATCAGGTCGTCGAAGGCGAACACTGCCGTGCACTTTGTCCCGAGCAGGGCGCCCGCGGCCCCGGCGCCGCCGTCGAAGGAGGCGGCGTACGGCCCGAGGTCGACGAGCTTGGTTTTGGATTTTGCGGCCCAGGCGTGGATCGCGTCGGCGCGCTGCTGTGCCGCCCAGGAGGCGGAAGGTCCGCGGATCAGGGCGACCCGGCGGTGGCCGAGTTCTTCCAGGTGCCGCCCGGCCCGCTGCAAGGCGCGGGTGTTGTCGCAGATTACGGCGGCCGCGCCGCGGATGCGCCGGTTGATGATGACCGAGGGTAGGCCCTCGACCGCCTCTTTGATAGCCGTCGATGACCTGGGTGAGGCGATCAGGAGGCCGTCGACCTGTCCGGCGAGGCGTCTGGCCAGCTGCGGTTCGGCGGCCGGGCTCTCCTCGGCGTCGACCAGCAGTACCGACGAGTCGACCTCGGCCGCCGCCCGCTGGATGGCGCGTACCAGCGGCGGGAAGAACGGGTTGGTGATGTCGGGGACCAGCAGGCCGATCATCCCGGTACGCCCGGTGACAAGCCCGCGCGCGGCCTTATTCGGCTGGTAGCCCAGTTCGCGCGCCTTGGCGTGGATGCGTTCCCGCAGATCCGCGTTGACGACGTGCGGGCGGCTGAACGCACGCGAGACGGTCGACGCGGACACGCCGCACGCCAGTGCGATCGAGTAGATCGTCGCCCGCTTCATCGGTCCCTCCACAAGGTTGTGATCGTCAGATACTCTAACCACCTGTACCGCATGCAAGCGATTGCAGAGAGGGAGAGCCCGGGATGATTTCCGAAGCCCGCAAGCAGCTCGAAGAGATCATCTTGCCGTTCTGGCTCGAACGCGGCCCGGACCCGCGCCACGGTGGCTTCTTCACCTGCTTCGACAACCGCGGGCGCAACCTCGTCTCGACGCAGAAGTTCACCTGGTCGCAGGGGCGGTTCGTGTGGCTGCTCGCCCGCGCGGCGCGCCTGGCGGCAAGCGGCGCGATCGCCCCCGGCACCGATCTCATCCCGCTCGCCGAGCGGGGCGCCCGGTTCCTGACCGAGCACGCGATCCGCCCCGACGGCACGTGCCATTTTGTCCTTGAGGCGGACGGCACCCCGACCGCCGGGCCTAACGGCGAGACCCACAGTGTCTACGCCGACTGCTTTGTCGCGATGGGTTTGTGCGAGCTGGCCACCGCGACCTCCTCGGCCCACTGGCTTGAGGCCGCGGAACCGTTGCTGCGCCGGGCAAGCGCCGACATCGCCAGCGGCCGTGCGGACACGGCGCCTTATCCGGTACCAGTCGGCTGGAGCGCCTTTGGCCCGCGCATGATCCTGCTCAATACCCGCCTGGAACACGCCCGCGCCCTGCGGCAGTTGGGCCGGCTCACGCCCGCCGCGCTGGCCGACCTGGCGGCGGCGCGGGACGCGATGCTCGCCCACCGTGCCGCGGACGGGACCTTCGTCGAGATGCTCGGGGAGACCCCGGATGATTCGCTGATCTTTCATCATCGGGTACCGGGTCACGCGCTCGAAGGCGTATGGGTTGCCCTTGAAACAGGTGACCTGTTGGGGAAGTCCCCGGACGGGCTGCTCGAAAGCGTTAGCGCCCTTTGCGAGTCCGGATGGGACACCGAGTTCGGCGGGATATTCCGCTATGTCGACTCGACCGGTCCTCGCGAGCCGGGTGGTTCGTCGGGTGAAACTGCTTATGAACGGCTGGTACGGGACACGTGGAGTACCAAGCTTTGGTGGGTCCACACCGAGGCCGCCTACACCGCGGCGCTTGCCGCCCGCCGGTACGGTGACGCTCGCGCGGGTGAATGGGCGCAACGGATCTGGGACTACACCATCGCCACCTTCCCCGGTGGCCACGAGGGCGCCGAGTGGATCCAGATCCGGGATCGGGCCGGACGCCCGCTGGATCAGGTGGTCGCCCTGCCGGTCAAGGACCCTTTCCACATCGCCCGCAACCTCATGCAGCTGATCGAACTCGAGGCGGCCACCGATGCCTGAATCCGATGTCACCGTCCGGTCGGCGCGAGTATCTTTCCGGCAGATCGACCTCGATCACCCGTTCGCCATCAGCGGGCGGGTCATCTCGTGGTTCACGCTCGCGCTCGTCGATGTCGAGGTGGCCGACCGGCGGGGCCGGACAGCGCGCGGGCTGGGCGCCTCCGTGCTTTCCGTGCCCTGGTCGTGGCCGGTCTCCACATTGGATGTCCAGGGGCGGGACGCCATCCTGCGCGACCTTGCCGTTCGGCTTGCCGAAAAGGCCACCGCCGCCCACGGGCCTGCCGACCCGATCGCGCACTGGTTCCGGCTGCGTGCCGGGCTTGAGGACGATGCGATGTGCGCGGTTGGGTGGAGAGCGGGCTCTGCACCCGAAGACGCAGGCGGGGTGCCGCAGCTGGCGGCGATGCTGGCGCTGGGCGCGGTGGACAATGCGATTCATGACGGCTGGGCAAGGGCGGCGGGAAGGCCGGCCCACAGTATGTACGGTGCCGAACACCTCGCGGTCGACCTCGGGGACTGTTTGGGCGATGGGGCGCTCTCCGGCCGGTACCCGATAGAATTCCTGGAAGCGAACCCCCGACGCCGCCTGCAGGTGCAGCACGTCGTGGGCGTGTCCGATCCGCTCGACGGCGGTCTGCTGGGATTTCGCCACTTGAAGGTCAAGCTGGAGGGCCGCGATCCTTCCCTTGACGCGCAACGCCTCTCGGCCGTCGCGCGGCTCGCGCCCGATGCGTCGCTGTCGCTGGATCCCAATGAGGGTTACCCGGAACCGGAAGCACTCGGTGCGATGCTCGCCGAGCTGCCGCCTGACGTCTTCCGGGCGGTGTCCTATGTGGAGCAGCCGTTTCCGCGTGACGCCGTGCCGGATCCGGACGAGGTGCGGCGGCACAGCCACGGCAAGCCGGTCCTGCTTGACGAGGGGCTCGACGACCTGTCCAGGCTGCCCGGCCTGGCCGAGGCGGGCTGGTCGGGCCTGGTGGTCAAGGCATCCAAGGGCCAGACGCCGTCGCTGCTGTGCCACAGTTTCGCTCGCGCGCACGGGCTTTTCGTGACCGTGCAGGACCTGACCGCGGTGGACACCGCGCTTGAGCACTCCGCCCGGCTGGCAAGCGTGCTGAGCCTGTCCCATCCCGCATTCGAGTACAACAGCCGGCAGTACGCCCCGTCAGGCAACCGCGAACTGGCCGGACGCAACCCAGAACTGACCACCGTCCACGATGGAACGATTGCGCTGCAGGACCTGCGGCCGGGCCTCTACTGATCCTCCTTGTGCAGCCACTCGATGAGGTCGGGCGAGGCCAGCTCGGCCAGGCGCTCCCTGTAACGCCGCTGGTCATCCGGCCCGAGCAGCTCCCGCCACTGACCGCTCGACCCGGAGCGGAAGAAGTCGCGGTTGCTCCGCCAGAGCTTCTTGTCCAGCCCCGGCGCCAGCTCGTCGGCGCGCTCCCGCATCCGGCCGAAACTGGCCTCGGCGGCAAGCTCCTCTATCCGCTCGGCACTGCGGTCGATCCCGAGCGCCGCGGCCAGGCGCCGCATCTGACCGGGCAGGTCGGACAGCAGATCGGCATAGTGGAACAGCACCACCCGCGGCTCGTGCCGGCGATCCCAGTAGGTCTGAAGATGGTTGATGAGATTGGCCATGGTGGCGCCCACACCGATCGGGCCGTTGATGAACTCTGCGTCGGCCCACAACCAGAACCGCTCCAGCGGATCCTCGGGTGGCATCGGCGGCGCGTTGTCCGGATCGACGCCGACCAACGCCAACGCCTCGGCCATCGCCTCGGGGCTGATGTTGGCGTTGGCGTTGTCGAACGAGATCGCCACGTCGCGCGGGTCACGCCCGGTACAGAGGTAGGTCACGCCCTCCACGAACGGCAGCCCGTCGAGCGGCGTGTGCGTCTTGATGAAACGCCGGTGCTCCTGCGCCTCAACGGTCGCGACCGTCTTGGCGAAATCGTAGGTGGTGGCGTCGAACCAGGGCGAGATCTCGGTCAGCGGCCGATCGAAGCGCGCCGTGTCAAAAATCAGCAGGGCGCAGAGCATCTGTAACCAGCTCGTGCCGCACTTCGCGGGCGGGGTGACGATCACGTCGTCCTCCCGGAACTTGAACTCAGCCCACAATGCGCTGTCCGACACCATCGTCCGGTACCGCCGAAGCTCTGTCATGAACGTCGATGTTACTTCAGTCCACTCATCATCACACCTCGGACGAAGAATCGTTGCAGCGCAAGGAACACAAGCATCGTCGGCAGGAAGGTTATGACAGCCGCGGCCATCGTCGTGGCCAGCTCTGTCTCCTGATCCTGCAGGCTGTTGAGGCCGACGGTCAGCACAAAATTGGACGGGGTGCGTTGCGACACCAGCGGCCAAAGGAAGTCGTTCCAATGCCACAGGAACACGAACGTGCCGATCGTTGCCAGGATCGGCTTGGTCTGCGGCAGGATGATCGACCAGTAGAGCCGGAACTCGCCCGCGCCGTCGATCCGGGCCGCCTCGATGAGCTCGTCGGGTATCTCCTGGATGAACTGGCGCATCAGGAACATGGCCTGCGCGTTGGCGATCGTCGGGATGATCAGGCCCCACATGGTGTCCAGCCCGCCCATGTCGCTGACCATGATGAACAGCGGGATCAGGGTAAGGTGCCCGGGCACCATCAGCATCGCGACGAAGAGCCAGAAGATGAACTCCCGCCCGATGAAACGCTTCTTGGCGAAGGCATACCCCGCCATCGAGGCGAACAGCAGGACCAGCACCACCGACACCACGGCGTAGATCGTGGAGTTGAGCGCCCAGCCGAAGACCTGCCCGCTGCCCAACGCGTCCTTGAACGCGTCAAGCGACGGCCGGCTCGGCACCAGGAAGCCCGGCATCTCGATGCTCCGGTTGGGCTGCACCGAGATGGCAACCATCGCCCAGAACGGGAAGAAGGTCGCCAGCGCGCAGATCCCAAGCGGCAGATGCATCCACAGCGCCCGCCCGCGGCTCATTCGATGCGCCCCCTCTTCATGATGCGGCGCTGGACGAGCGAGGTGATCAACGTGATGATCAGCAAGATCACTCCAGCGGCGCTCGCGTACCCGAAATCGAAATAACCGAATCCCTGGTCGTAGATCATGTAGGTGAGCGAGTAGCTTGCCCGGACCGGGCCACCGCCCGTCATCACATAGATGGTGTCGAAAACCTGGAACGACTTGATGATTTCAAGGATCAGCACCACGAACAGGGCCGGGCGCAGCAGCGGCAACGTGATGTGGAAGAACCGGTGCCGCCAGCCCGCACCGTCCACACTGGCCGCCTCGTAGTACTCGCCCGGGATGGCGAGCATCCCGGCGAGCAGGATCAGCATGTTGTAGCCGAAGTCCTTCCACGCGCTCACGACCGCCAGCGCCGGCATCACGAGCGCCTCGTTCTGCAGCCAGTTCGCGGTGGGCAGGCCGACCGAGTCCAGCAGCCAGTTGAGCGGACCGTCATTGCGGAAAATCCACACCCAGATGACGCCGGACATCACCGTGCTGGTCACCACGGGCAGGAAGAAAATGGCCCGGTAGAAACTCATGCCGCGCAGGGTGCGGTCGCACAGCAGCGCCATCCCCAGCGCCACCACCATGCTCAGCGGGATCGTCAGGATCGTGTAATAGGCGGTGACCCACAACGCGTTCCAGAACACGGCATCGCCGAAGAGCCGGCTGAAGTTCTCCGTGCCGACGAATTGGATATCCCCGGCCAAGCTGTAATCGGCAAGGCTTAGCAGGGTACCCATCACCGCCGGCACGATCCGGAAAGCGAGGAAGAAGATGACGTAGGGAAGGATGAACACGTAGCCGGCAAGCGCCGCCTTCGAACGCCACCAGGGCGTTGCCCTTCTGCTGATAGCGGTCATCAGTTCCGCTTGCCTCAGTTCCGCTTGAGGAGGTCGTTGGCGTCCTTCTCGGCGGCGGCGAGCGCGGCCTGCGGCGTGACCTTGCCCAGCAGCGCGGCCTGCAGGTGCGGCTTGATGACGTCCATCAGCTCACGCGCCTTGGGGTGCATGACGCCCGTCCGGACCGTGTCGAGGTACTTCTCGCCCAATGCCATGACCGGGTCGTCGGCGAACAGCCCGGTGACCGACTTGCGCGGCGAGTAGTAGCCGTTCTTCTGGTCGAACTGGCGCAGCTGCTCCGGGCTGGTGAGGAAGTCGATCCACGCCTTGGAAGCCGCCTTGGCGTCGCTGCTGGCCAGCACCGACAGTCCACCGACCGAGCCGGCCGCGACGCGCTTCTTGTCGGTCAGCGGCGCCGCGGAGACGATCTTTTCCGGTGCGATCACCTTGCGCAGGGCCAGGATGTTGCTGGCGCCGTTGACAAACGCCTGCCTGCCCTTGCCCAGCGGCGACTGCTCGAGCGTCTCGGAGGTGGTCAGGCTCTGCGGCACCGTCCAGCCGCTGTCGACCAGCTTCTTGACGAACTCCAACGCCCGCAACCCTTCCGGGCTGTTGAACGCGGCCTTGGTACCGTCCGGGCTGAGCACCTCTCCCCCGGCCTGCCACAGGTAGGGGTAGAAGCTGTGGTTGAGGGTCAGCGGGAGAGCGGCGGTGTAGTCGGTCGGGACATACCCGGCCGCCTTCACCTTGGGCGCCATCGCCTCAACGTCCGACCAGGACTCCGGGCACTTGTCGACGCCGCCGGCGGCGAGCACGTCCTTGTGGCACACGCCGAGGTTCACCTGCATCAGCAGCGGTACGCCGTAGAGCTTGCCGTTCCAGCTCATCGACTCCAGGGCCGAGGTGGCGAAGTCACTCTTGTCGTCGGCGATGACGTCGGCGACCTCCTCAAGCACGCGCTCGGTGGCGAACTTGGGGATGAAGTCGGGGTTGAAGTAGACGACGTCCGGGCCCTGGCGGCCTGCAATCGCTGTCACGAGGGTCTCCTCGCGCTTGGTCCACGGCTGGACCACGATGTCGACCTTGACCTTGGGGTACTTCTCCTGGAACTGCTTGACGATCGGGGCCCAGTAGCCGTCCTCGCCGCTGGACCCGATGGGATAGGTCCAGAAGGTGACCGTGCCCTCCACCGAGGCGGGGTCGGTCGGCGCGGCGTCGTTGTCACCGCCGCCTCCGCCGCAACCCGCGGCTCCGGCGGCTCCCGCGGCGGTGAGCCCTATGGCCAGGACAGTCTTGATCAGGCGCGCCTTGGTAACGCGGTGCATTGCCCGTCCTCCCGTGCGATCAGTGTGACCTTGTGCTATCGGCTTGAGCTTGTGCCGTCGGCTTGAGCTTGTGCATCGGTTTTGAACTTGTGCCATCGGCTTGAACTTGTGCCATCGGCTAGAGCTTGTGCCATCGGCTTGAGCTTGTGCATCGGTTTTGACCTTGTGCAATCGGTTGCAGAGACGTTAGCCCCGGCTCCGCCGAGCGTCAAGCCAGCTGGTCGTAACGATCAAGTGTCACCTCGTGTTGCAATGGCTCACCTCGCTCAAAGCGCGCGAGCTCGTCCACGACGATGTCGCCCTGCGTACGGCGTGCCTCGAAGGTGCCACCCGCGACGTGCGGCGTGACAATGACGTTGGGCAGGCGCAGGAACGGGCTTGAGGCGGCCAGGGGTTCCTCGTCGAACACGTCCAGCCCGGCCAGCAAACGCCCCGAGACCAGCTCCTCGAGCAGGGCATCCTGGTCGACGACCCACGACCGGGCGGTGTTGATGACGACGGCGCCGTCAGGCAGCGCGCTCAGCTGCTTGCGGCCGATCAGGTGATGGGTCTGCGGGGTGGACGGTGCGTGTACCGCGATGACATCGCTTGCAGCAAACAGCTCCGCCAGCCCGACAAGCTCCACGCCCTGAGCGCCCGCCGAAAACGGGTCATAGGCCCGAACCGCTTGGGCACCAAGCGCTTGAACCATCTGCGCGTAGTGGCGTCCGGCCCGGCCGAGGCCGACGATGCCGACCGACCGCCCCGCCAGCGACCGGCCGAGCACCGGCTGGCGCGCTTCGCGCCAGTCGCCGGTTGTCCAAAGTGTACGGTCGTGGTGGTGCAGGTTGCGTAGCAGCGCCAGGGTGAGCGTGAGCGCCAGCTCGGCCACGGCCGGCGCCATCGCGGCCGCGCCCGCCTGGCACACGCGCAGCCCGGCCTCCAGCGTTTCGCGCGGAAAAAGGCGGCGGACAGAGCCGGCCGAATGCACGGCCAGGCGAAGGCGGCCACCGGCGAGGAGATCCGGCGGACGGCCGGTTTCGAGAAGCGGGCGGTCACCGGCGAGGCCCAGGCTGTCAGTGGCGAGAGGCGGGCGGCCGCTGGCGAGGCCCGGGCCGTCAGTGGCGACGGGCGGGCGGTCGGTTGTGAGAAGCGGGCGGTCGGCGAGGCCCAGGCGCTCGGGCGGGAACGGTTGGGTGCTCCACGACGTGACGAGCACATCGCTCGAGTTGTCGCCCGGGACCTCGACCCCGAACTCGAGCCGGCCCAGGGAACGCAGGCGGCCCTGGGCTTCGGGCGAGAAGAGCAGGTCGAACTCGTCGGCGGCGATGGCAACATGGATCTTCATGGCGGCCACGATATTCCCGGCAACCTTGACGTGCAACCGATTGCATAGCAGGCTGGTGCCGTGCGGCGCATTGGAATCATCGGGACCGAGAACTCCCACGTAGATCATTTCATCCGACTCTTCAACCGCGAACAGCGCTACCCCGGCAACACCGTCGTCGCCCTCAGCGGCGGCCAATCCGAACGCAACCTGAAGCTTCAGGCCGACGGCGGCATCGACCTCATCGTCGAGCGGCCCGAGGACCTCATCGGCAAGGTCGACGCGGCGATCACCTGCGGCCGCGACGGGCGGTTGCACCGCGAACAGTCCGTGCCGCTGCTCGCTGCGGGCATCCCCATGTACGTCGACAAGCCGCTGGCGGCCTCGGTCGACGACGCGCAGGCCATCATCGAGGCGGCCCGGCGCGGCAAGGCTCCGCTGGCCTCCGGCTCGCCGCTGCGCTACGTGCCCGAGATCCAAACGTTGCGGGACAACCAGGACGGGCACGGCCCGATCCGCCACCTCACCGTCACCGGCCCGGCCGACCCGGACAGCGAGTACTCCGGCCTGTTCTTCTACGGTATCCACCACGTCGAGGCGGCCTTGCAGCTGCTCGGCAACCCGGTGGTGGAGCCCGGTTCGCCCACTGTGCACGTCTCCCGGCAGGATGACACGACCGTGGCGCTGGTGCGGCTGGAGACGGTCACGCTGACCTTCGCCTTCGTGCGGCCCGGCCAGGACGGGAACAGGGTGCCCTTCCACGCCGTCCTCACCGGCACGCGCGGTGTGCAGGCTAGCCCGCTCACGCTCGGCCCGGAGTACAGCGTGCCGGTCGCTGAAAACTTCCTCGAAGTCTGGGAGCGAGGCACCCCGCCCGCCGCGCCCGAGCAGCTGGTCTCGCCGGTGGCGCTGATGGAAAGCATTGTGCGGCAAGGGAGCAGGCGATGATCCGGTTCGGCGTGATCGGTGTGGGGATCATCGGCACGGCGCATTGCCACCGGATTTCAGGCCTTGGGGGTACCCAACTAGCCTGCATCGCCGACGAAAACTCGACCCGCGCCGAGGCGCTCGCGGCCGAGCTGGGCGTACCGGCCGGCTCCGTTCCGCAGCTGCTGGCCCGCCCCGACATCGACGCGGTCGTCGTGGCCGTGCCCAGCGGGCTGCACGCGGACGTGACCGTGGCCGCGCTGGAGGCGGGCAAGCACGTGTTCCTGGAGAAGCCGATCGACGTGACTGTCGACGCGGCGGACCGCATCATCGACGCGGAGAAGCGGTCCGGCCGCGTGCTGACCGTCGCGAGCCAGCGCCGCTTCGCCGCCGAGAACCGCTTCGTGCACCAGGCGATCCGGACCGGTCTACTCGGGACGGTCACGTCGGCGACGGTCGAGGTGGCGTTGTGGCGCACACAGGAGTACTACGACTCGGGGGCGTGGCGCGGCACGTGGGCGCTGGACGGGGGCGGGGCGCTGATGAACCAGGGCGTGCACCTGGTGGACATGGCGCTGTGGCTGCTCGGTGACGTCGACGAGGTGTACGCCCACGCGGGTTTGCTCGCGCACGAGCGCATCGAGGTAGAGGACACCATCACCATCACGGCGCGGCTGAAGTCCGGTGCGCTGCTTACGTTCCTGGCGACGACGGCGGCGTATGACGGGCTGCCGGTGCGATACGTGGTCGCCGGCGACGGCGGATCCGCGGTCATCGAGGCGGAACGCCTGCGCCATTTCGTCTCCGCCACCGGCCAGGTCGCGCCCTCGTTCGACGGCCCGCCGGTCGACCAACCCCTCGAGCAGCTTGCCGACTTCGTCGAAGCCGTCCGCACGGGCGCGCCGCCGCTGGTCACCTCGGTGCAGGCGCGGGCGGCGGTGGCGTTCATCGAGGCGGCATACGAGTCGGCCCGTACCGGCAAGCCCGTCACCCCCCGCTGACCCCA
>DASUXL010000059.1:0-40676 GCA_036377915.1 Candidatus Limnocylindrales bacterium | reverse complement strand
AGATTTTAGGAGTGGCTAGCTTGTCAACAAGTCAATGGACTCTCGTCCACCACCTGAACCGTCGTGCCGTTACAGATGGTGCTTCCCGTGGCGCCCCAACGGTTGTTGACGCCGCGCGGGCCGCGCAATGCGCCGAAGCGGTGTTTCAGGCCCCACTTGCCGCCCTCGGTGCGCACGTCGGTGACCGGAAGGCCATCGGGCGGGGCAGTGTCGACCGTGTAGTTGCCGCCGTCGTACCAGTTGTCGATCAGGTGGACCTTGCTGATCTGTGAGGGCTTGCTTGAATCCTGGGTCAGGATGACCCCGCCCGCGGCAAGCACACTGCCGTCGGCCGTTGTCGTCAGCGGGTCGGCCCCCTGCGGTACCGCATAGGACTGGATCCGGCTACGCAGCAAAAGGACCCCGCCGGTCCCGCCGTCGATCTGAAAGGCGTCCGCGTGCGACCCGGAGAAGGTCTGCAAGTCGGTGAACATGCTCTCGATGAAGACGTGGCCGTAGGTGATCCCGCCGACCGTGTAGTGGCCCGCCGACGGTTTGCCGTAGTAGGCGTCTTCGCCGCCGCGCACGATGGTGCGCTCCAACCAGATCCCGGCGTTGCCATAGGACACCAGCGCCTTGGTGTCGGCGTTACGGGCAACGATCTCGCAGCGCACGCACTTGAACTTCTGGCCCACGCTGCTGATGACCTTCACCGTGTAGCTGCTGCCGCTGGCGTCCGCCGACCCGATGATGCGGCAGTCGGTACAGGTGAAGTCGTGCTTGACCGTGACGGCTCCGTTGATCTGGACGTGGTCGAGCACGGTCGGGGCGGTGGTGGAGAAACCGGCCCGCTGCGTCAGCGTGCCCTGCGGGCCGAGCATCGCACGGGTCAGCTGCTCGCCGTGGGTGATGGTACCGGTGGGTGGCGGCGCGCGTCCCCGAGGTGCCAGGCCAGGGCGACGGCGTTGACGCGGCGCGGGGCGCCGAGGCTGAAGCGGATCCACTGCCCGTCGCCGCTGGCCGACCAGCGCGTGGTCAGGTTGTTGTCGATGGTGTTGGCCGGGACGTTGCCGTCGTCGGCGCGGGCCGTGACGGCGGTGACGGTCAGCTCCTCCGCGCTGGCCGGCGACAGGCCGATGATCCCGACCCCGCCGGCCAGCCCGGTTACACCACAGATCAGCGCGGCCAGGCGCCACCCTTTCCGCGATTGGCTCACGGAATTCCTCCTTGTAGTTGAATGTCTTGATTTAGACAGCAAGGAGGAAACTTACAGGACTATCAGCGGCCGTCAGTTCGAAGTCTGCGTTGTACTCGTGATCAGGGGACAGCTGTTGCGGTACAGCGAGATGCCGGTTCTGTCGGTCAGCGGGCACAGGAACTGGCCGTACCGGACGTCATTGTCGATGAATATCTTGAACCAGGGGATCATGGTGCGGGCCAGCGTGGTGCTGGGCCGCCCGATGTAGTTGTGGCCGGCACCGGCGATCTCGATGTAGGCGCGTTCGGTTGTGGCCGGGACGGTGTTGTACATGCTGGTCAGCCGGGACGGAGTCACCAGGGTGTCGTTCTGCATGGCGTAGATGAGGGTCGGAACCCGGTCGCTGGAAAGGTTTCCCGATGGCAGGTATGGCGCGTTCCCGATGACGGCTTGAAGTGAGGGGCGCCGCAGGGCCGCGTCGAGGGCGCCGCCACCGCCCATGGAGTGTCCTGCCACCGCCAGCCGGCTTGCGTCGACACGGCTGCGTACCGAGCTGCGTTGCGTCAGATAATCCAGCGCGGCGAGCAGCTGCGTCCCGCGGCTGGTGGGGCTGTCGTTGAGATTGTTGGTCTCGATCCCGAACACGACGAAGCCCTGTGTGGCCAGCCTGGGACCCAGCCACGCGATGCCGGACCAGGTGCCGTTGAGGCCGGGAGAAATGGCGATCCCGCCGAAGGTGCCCTGAGAGGTGTTGGTCGGGTAGTAGATCACACCGCCACCGAATCCATTGCCCCGCGGGACGCTGACCGTGGCGATGGCGAACGGTCCGGTCGTGGCCGCGATGCTGGCGGCCGTCGGGTTAGGACCTCGCTCGTAGGGGTTGTCGGCGGCGACCGCTGACTGCGCCTTGGCGAATGGTGCGACCAGGCCGAGGGCGATGGCGGTTGCGGCGATTATTTTACGGGCGAGCCAGGCGCCCGGTTTGCGGCCCGCATACGTTATGCCGTCGCGTCGAAACATTGACTCCTCCTTGATGGCATGGCGAATAGGCGCTGCGTGCCACGGCATCGAAGCGCTGTTCGCGAGCAAGCAGATCGAGATTAGAAATAGCCGCGGCAAGCCTTTGCCAGGCACCGATAGCAAACGGCTGCCGCGGCGGAGAGAAACAAATTGAAACGTTTCAATATCTCGCTATTAAGTAACTCTATGGCCGGGCGAGAGTCCGGTCAATAGCTAATTCCCGATAAATTGAGCGGTGGCGGCCCAGGAGGCGAGGAGGGTAAGAGCGTGGGCGGTTGGCGAGCCGGGTTCGGCGGCGTAGACGGTCAGGGTCAGGTCGGACTCGGCGCGCAAATCCAGGCTCTCGTAGGCGAGAGTGAGGTCGCCGACGACGTGATGGTGGAAGTGCTTGACTCCGGTGCCGTGGGTGCGCACGTTGTGGGCGGCCCAGCGGTGGCGGAAGTCGTCGCTGCGAGTGGACAACTCGCCGACGAGGTCGTGTAGCTCTTTGTCGCCGGGGTCTTTGCCGGCCGCGGTGCGTAGGTTGGCCACGGTCATGTCGGCGGCGAGGTCCCAGTCGGGATAGAAGCGGCGGGCCGCGTTGTCGAGGAAGGTGAACCGGGCGAAGTTCGGCGGGTTGGCCGGGTCGGTGTAGACGTCGCAATACAGGGCGCGGCCGAGGTGGTTGGTGGCGAGCAGGTCCAGGCGGTTGTTGCCGACGATCGCCGGGGCGGTGACGGTGTCGAGCGTCCATTGCAGGCTCGGCCGGATGGTCCACTGTTTGGTTCGGCGGCGGCGCAGGATCGTGTTGCTGCCGTTGGCCTGCTGTGCCAGGCGCAGCAGGTGGACACGTTCGGCCTCGTCGAGCTGAAGTGCTCGAGCGATCGCGTCGAGCACACCGGCGGAGACCCCGGCAATGCAGCCGCGCTCCAGCTTGGCGTAGTACTCCACGCTCATCCCGGCCAGGGCGGCGACTTCGCTGCGCCGCAGGCCGGGGACGCGGCGCCGTCCGGCCACGGGTAAGCCTGCCCGCTCCGGTGTGATCTTGGCGCGTCGCGAGGTGAGGAACTCGCGCACTTCCGCCTGGTTGTCCATGGCACCGACGGTACGACGTGTCCCCGGCAGTTGGGATGTACTGGCAGTACACCCATGGTCGGTGACTTCCTCGTACGGGCCGGCCCGGATTTGCTGGATGCATGACCGATGTCGTGTCGCCGACCGTTGCCGCGTGGGCCCGCCGCCGCCGTACGGTCCTGCTGACCGCCTCGCTGGCGGCTGTCCTGGCCGGGTGCTCGGTCCGGGCAGATCCCGGTGCCACCGAGTCGGTATCCCCGCCGGGCAACCCCGGCACCGCACCCGGGACAGCGGTGGTGCTGCGGTTCGGTGACAACGTAGCCGCCGCGACGTTGACCGACACGCCGCCAGCGCGGCAGTTCGCCGCGATGCTGCCATTGACCCTGCAGCTGAAGGATGTGTGGGGGCAGGCGAAGTCGGGACGACTGCCTCGCACGCTCGCGGCCGAGGGCAGCACGCCGGTCTACAAGCCCACCCCCGGAGACATCTACTTCTGGCCCCAGACCGAGGTGGTCGCCATCTACTACAACGACCTCGGCCGGCCGGTGCCCGGTCCGGGCCTGGTCCGCCTCGGCGCCATCGACGCCGGCTTGGACGGCCTCGCCAATGCGGGCAAGCGGGTCACCGTGCGGATCGAGCTGCCCCTCGGCTGCCCTTCGAGCTGCCCCCTCGGCTGCCCCTCGGCTGCCCTTCGAGCTGCCCCCTCGAGCTGCCCCCTCGAGCTGCCCCTGGACCGGGCAGCCGAGGGCTACCGGGCGATGGGCCGGCGCAGCGCCATCACGGTCCTGTCGCACCCGCGGCGGCGGGTGTCGAGAAGATGCCGATTCCGTCGGGGATGATGCGCTCCACCCCGCCGGAGGGGTTGTTGCGCACCACCGGCGCGACCGTCGTATCCGGGCGGGTGACCATGGTGGTCGAGCCGCCGCCGTCAAGGTTGACCGCGTCGGCGGCGCCCAGGTCCTTCATCAGCACGGCGAGTTCGAGCAGGGTCAGGGTGGCGGGGCTGCGGCCGTCGACGGCGTAGAGGTAGAGGGTGTGGCCGTCGGCGCTGAAACCTGCTCCGGTACGGACCGCGGCGACGGTACCCTCGACGCCCGCCATCGGGGCGGAGTCGTCAAGCACCGGGAAGCCGCCGACCGCGAACCGGAACGGCACGTGGGTGTCGACCGAGCCGAGCCCGTAGTGCGCGGTGACCGGGTCGCCCACGGACAGCCGGCCGAGCGTCGCGGCGCCCGCCTCGCGTCCGAGCAACACGATCGCGTCGTCGGGGATCGGGCCGGAGCCGGGCTCGACCGACGACTGGATCACCTTGCCGTGGTGGACGGTGACCTCGAAGGTTTCCGCGGTGCACGGCGCGCTGCGGTTGGTGTCGCTGCCGCAGGTTGCGCGCTTGCGCGAGACGGTGCCCCAATCCGAGTTGTAGACGCCGATCCCGTTTTGCGGCAGCGCGTACTGGTTGAGGCCGTTGAGGTCGAACCTGCCGCCTGGGCCGAAAGCCTTGCCAGTCAAGGAGAGGCGGGCGATGCGGCCGACCCGGTCGACGCCGACGCCGATCACGTGTTCGATGCTGGCGCCGGGCGGGAAGCTCGGGCCGAAGCGCTGCCGGGTCGGCACGGCCGCCTTCAGATCGCGACCGTCCTCGATGGCCGGTCCGGAGGCGGAGCCGGTGACCTCGACGCCGGGCTGGGTGTTGGAGATGTTGAAGAAGTCGCCGTTGACCCCGGCGATCGCCCCGGCCCGCTGCACCTGCTGGGACAGCGGTGCCCGGGCGGCGACCGCGCCGGCTGTGACCAGGTCGACATCGACTGCGGGGTTGCGGAGATCGGCGACGATCACGTGGCCGCGGACCACGCCACGGGCCGTCGTCGTTTCGATGGTGCTGTACTGGACTCCGGAGGCGATTGCCTCCTCCGCCAGGACAACCGGTGCGGCCGTTGCCGGTGAGGCGGTGGCGGTGGAAGCGGTGAGTGTGAGAGCGAGGATGACTGTCCACTGTGTACATTTCGAGCGACTCAGCACGGTTCTCAAGGCTTCCCGAATTGAAGATCAGTTGTCAAGCGAACGGGGGATCCGTCGCGCTCCGGCCGCTTGCGATGTTCGCGGGGGTCGGGGATGATGACGCGCGGTAACGGGGGTCGCTGAAGTAAGGGAGGGACGGGCTGTGACTGATGGCCGGTTAAGGGGCCGCGTCAAGAAAGGGCTGTTCGGCGCGTCCTCCGAAGGCGACATCATCGACGTTGTACCCCAACCTGTGTCGGAGCCATTCCATGATTCCGAAGCCGAGCGCCAGGCGCTCCAGGTGCTGATCCTTGCCCGGCGGACCGCCGACGAGCATGTGGCAACCGCTCAGCAGGACGCCGACAAGATCCGCAATGACGCGCGGGCGATGGCCGAGGAGATTGCCAAGGCCGCCCGGGCCAGTGCCGACGGCGTGCGGCGCGAGGCCGACCGCGCCCTTGCCGACGCTCGGGCCAAGGCCGAGGAGATGGCAAAGATCGCGCACGCCAACGCCGAGAGCTTGCGGCGCGAGGCGGAGAAGATGCTCGCCGACGCTCGCGGCCGCGCCGACGAGATCGGCAAGTCGGCGCAGGCGGCCGCAGATGCGCTTGACCGCGAGGCCGAGCAGCGCTACCAGGACGTCGTTGGCAGCCTGGAGCCCAAGCGGTCCGCGCTGCAGCAGCAGATCGACACCCTCAAGCAGTTCGAGCGGGACTACCGTTCGCGGCTGCGCAAGTTCATGGAGGCGCAGCTGCGCGCCCTCGGCAGCGAGGAGCCGCCGCAGGCGGTGGCGCAGGCGCATGCGCATCATGATCCCGAGGTGCTGGCGCCGGAGGCGGTGGCCTGACCCCGGGTCGGCAGCTCAGGGTTTGATCAGGCCGTGGCGGTAGGCGGCGACGACCGCCTGGGTCCGGTCCCGCACGCCCAGTTTCATCAGGACCCGCCCGAGATGGGTCTTGACGGTCGCCTCGCCGATCACCAGGGTCGCGGCGATCTCCTCGTTGGACAGGCCCTGGGCGGCAAGGATCAGCACCTCCCGTTCACGCTGCGTCAAGGCGCTCATCGCCTCGGGTGTGGCGCCGGGTGCGGGCCGCGCCGCGAACTCGGCGAGAAGCCCTTGCGCCACCGCGGGATCCAGCCATGCCTGCCCCGCGGCCACCGCTTTTACCGCCATCACCAATTCAACGGGTACCGCATCCTTGAGCAGGAATCCGACGGCACCCGCACGCAACGCCCCGTAGACAGCCTCGTCGACGTGGTAGGTGGTCAGGATGAGGACCCGGGTCCGCCCGGCGAGCCTGGCGGTGGCGGCGACCCCGTCCAGGCCGGGCATGCGCACGTCCATCAGGACGACGTCCGGTTCGAGCCGCAGCGCATCCTCGATCGCGCTGGCGCCGTCGTTGCACTCGCCGACCACCTCGATATCGGGCTCGGCGGCGAGCAGCATCGCGATGCCGGAGCGTACCAGCGGCTGGTCGTCGGCGAGCAGCACCCGGATCGGCATGGCCACCTTCAATCCACCTCAATCCACCTCAGTCGGCCGTGTAGGGAAGGGTGGCGGCGACGCGGAAGCCGCCCTGTTCGCGCGGCGCGGCTTCGAGGCGGCCGCCCGCGATGCTGACCCGTTCGCGCAGCCCCAGCAGGCCGTTGCCGGTCGACAGGCCCGAGTTCGCGGCCTGCCCGCCCGCGCCCGTCGGCAGGCCGGAGTTCGTGGCCTGCACGCCCGCGCCCGTCGGCAGGCCGGAGTTCGTGGCCTGCACGCCCGCGCCGGTGTCGATCACCTCTACGAGCAGCCGGTCGGTCCACGCCAGCCGGACCCGCGCAGCGGCCTGCGGGCCGGCGTGCTTGGCGGCGTTGGTCAGGGCCTCCTGGACCGTGCGGTACGCGGCCAGGGAGACGCTGGCGTCGAGGACCCGTGGCGTGCCCTCCTGGGCGAGGTCGACGGCGATGCCGCTGCCGCGGATGGTGCGCAGCAGGTCGTCGAGGTCGTCAAGGCCGAGCACCTGCGAGGGGGACGCGGGCTGGATGAGGGCCAGCATCCGGCGCAGCTCGTTCATCGCGGCCCGGCCCAGCTCGGCGATCTGGGCCAGCGATCCCTCCGCCCGCTGCGGGTCGTCGCGCAGGATGCGCTGGGCTCCGGCCGCCTGTAACACCATCATGGTGACGGTGTGCGCCACGATGTCGTGCAGTTCGCGGGAGATGCGGGCGCGTTCGTTCGTCACCGCCAGCTCCGCCTCGATCTGGCGCAGCCGCTGCGACTCGGCGAGCCTGCGGCTGCTGACCGCGGTCCAGTAGCCCAGGACCCACACGCCCGCCGTCAGCAGGGTGAAAAACGCGAGCAGTCCGAGGAAGACCGGCACCCGCCTGTCCGGTTCGGACAGCCACGCCTCGTTGACGGCGACAACGGCCGGCGGCAGCACCGCCGGAGCGATTACCCACGCACGCGCGCGCGAACAGTTCGAACCGATGGTGAAGACCGTCACGAGCAGGCCCAGCACGGGTTGGTACCCACTGATGAGGGTTGTGCCGATCATGGCGTGTAGCCAGACGATCCCGAAGACGGCAAGTGGCGCCCGCCGCCGCCAGAGCAGCGCCGCCGCGCCGAGGGCGGCGAAGCCGATGAGCCCGAGCGGTGACAGGTTGCCCGGACCCACCTGGCCGAGGTTGGACCCCGCGGTGGAGAACAGTGCCACGTCGAGCACCCACACCGCCAGTGCGAGCCACATGGCTCACTTGCCCGGATGGGTGTGGCAGAAGCAGAAGAAGATGCACCAGCCCGGCGTCATCTGATGGTACGACTCGAACTCGTGCTCGGTGCGCTTCGGTTGCCGTTGCGCGCGTTCGATTTCGGAGACCCTCGCCAGCAGAGCCGGGTCGATGTCGCGGATCTCGGGTGCGATCGCCTCCAGCCGGGCCAACGCGGCCCACAGGTCACCGCCCAGCTCCTCCAATGTGGACGCCAGCGCCTCAGCCTCCACCGCGCCGGCTTGCGCGGCGTAAGAACTGTGGTGGCGCAGCCGCACCGAGGCGGCGGTCGGCCGGTCCCGCTCGCCGCGCAACGCGAACCGGCCCCACTTCCACCCGTCGAGCACATCGATGCGGGAATGCTCATCGATGTCCGTCGGGAAGATGATGATCTCCAGATCGCGGCCCGGGTCGAGGATCGCCTCGGGCGCGTTGGGAACCAGCACCACATCGCCGTCGGCGAGGATCCCGGTGGCGAGATGGCCGGCGGCCCGGTCCGGTGCGTTCCTGTCCTGAATGGACACCCTGATATCGGTTCGTATCGCTGATCCGATGCACATGCCCGTCACCGTAAGCCCGGCGGCTGACCCGGTCGATCAGCCGCCGGGATGGGGACAGTGGCGGATGTCCGACTGTTCTATGTGCGGGTGCAGTTGACGGGGTTGGGGTTCCCGTTGGTCGCCGGAGCGCTGGCGATGAAGCCGAACGTTATCGACGCACCGGGCTGGATCACGCCGTTCCATGGCGCGTTGCGCACGGTGACATTCGGCCCGACCTGGGTCCAGTCACCGCCCCACAGCTGGGAAATGACCTGCCCGTTGGGGAAGGCCCAGGTGACGGTCCAGCTGTTGGTGGCCGAGGTGCCGTTGTTGCGCACGGTCACGTTGGCCTGGAAGTTGCCGGGCCAGGCATTGACGACCTGGTAGGTTGCGGCGCAGCCACCCGGCGGGAGCGGCGAGACCGAGGGCGAGGGCGGCGGTGAGGCCGTCGGGGAGGTCGTCCTCGGCAGCGACGCCGTCGGGCTGGGCTGCTGCCCGGCCGGCGGGAAGCGCACGATGCGGTCGTCCTGTGCCGTCGGGCTTCCACGCCCATCGCGGTTGCTGGTGGCGACCCACAGCCAGCCGTCCGGCCCGAGTATGACGGAACGCAGCCGTCCAAATTGGTTGTTCAATTCATCAATGGGGGTACCGGCTCCACCGCTCGCGGTCAGCGGAACGACCCAAAGCCGTTGTCCCCGAAGGGCTGCCGCGAACACGTGATTGTTGGCGACGGCGGCACCGCTGGGGGAGGACTCGGCGGTCGTCCACACCACGATCGGGTTGCGGAAGGACGGGTTGTTGCACATGCCCTCACAGGTCGGCCAGCCGTAGTTGCCGCCCGCGACGATCTGGTTCACTTCGTCCCAGGTGTTCTGGCCGAACTCGGTGGCGTACAGCCGCCCCTGCGAGTCCCATCCCAGGCCCTGGACGTTGCGGTGGCCGAGGCTGTAGACGAGCGAGTTGAACGGGTTGCCCGCGGGCGTGCCGCCCGTCGGGGTCATCCGCAGGATCTTTCCGTTGCGGCTGTTGGTGTTCTGGGAGTTGGACGTGTTGCCCGCGTCGCCGACGCCGGCATAGAGCATGCCGTCGGGACCGAACGCGATCCGTCCTCCATTGTGGATTGACGCCTTCGTCAGGCCCGATACGATCACCTGCTGGGTGGAGATGGCGTTGAGCCGGAAGCGCACGATCCTGTTGTCGGACGCGGCGGTGAAGTAGGCGTACACCCACTGGTCCTGGGCATAGGTGGGGGAGACGGCAAGGCCGAGCAGGCCGCCCTCGCCGCCCGGTACGACACCGGGGACGTTGCCGAGCACCTGCGGCGCCTGCCCGGTGCGGATCTGGAGCAGCCGGGCACTGTCGCGTTCGGACACCAGGAGGCTGCCGTCGGGCAGGAACGCCGTACCCCACGGCGCGACGAGCCCGGTGGCGACGACCTGTGGCCGGGTGAAGTCGAAGCCGCCGGCGATCTGGGCCTGCGCCGGCCAGATGCCCGTGGTGACGAGGGCGACGGCGCTGACCAGGACGGCGAGCCCGGCGGCATATATCGATCGGAAGACGGTTCTGGAATTGGATATGCGCATGCGAAGCCTCCACGAGTAGGTTCCTGACCTGCCTCGCGCGCTGAACGGCTCGCCCTCGGTGGAAATCCTTCCGGAAATGTTCCGGAATTGTCAACCGATCCGCTGCCGCCCGCACGGGACAGCGCAACACGCTTGATCATGGCTATCCTCCTGCCATGATGCGACGCCTCATGCCTTGCCTCGCGCTCCTGCTTGCCGGCTGCGGGCTGCTCGCACCGGCCGCCTCGCCCGAGCAGATGGCCAGTGCGCTGGAGGAGCAGGTGACCAGGGTGGCGATCGCCGACCGCGAGCACATCTATGGCACGTATCCGCTGTGCGAGGTGGACAAGTGCCGGTTGCGCCTCGCCGCCACCCGCGACGGCGGCCGGAGCTGGTCACATCACGATCTGCCGCAGGGTCCCACGGGCATGCGCAAGCCAGGTGTCAACGACCACACGTTCACGCTTACCGTCATCGGCCCGGTCACGTTGCGGCTCAGCCACTGGCAGAGCCGCAAGGCCTGGGTCACCACCGACGGCGGCGCGAGCTGGCGGCCCGACCCGGCCGCGGCGAAGCCGGTCCCGGTGCTTCCTGATGGCTGGTCGATCCTGGCCGGCGGGGTTGGAAGCCACAGCGGATCCACGTATGTGGACATCGGCGATCCGGCGACCGGGCAGACGGGCACGCTGGAGGTGCCGCGCGGTGCGGCGGCCGGCCACTTCCCGCGCGATACGTCCAGGCGCGGAATCTGGTTGACCACAACGGCTTCCGGCGACTCGGTGACCGTCAGCGCAAGCCACGACCGCGGCCGGACCTGGATTTCGAGGTCGCACGGCTTCGACGACCAGGTCGGTGGCGGGCCTGCCTTGAGCCTCGCGGTATCGGCCGACGGCAAGACCGCCTATCTTGTCCTGTCCCGGTTCCGGAGCTTCACCTCCAACCCCGAGACCATGGTGGTGCGCAGCGAGGACGGCGGAAGTTCGTGGACCCGGGTGACACCGGCGGGGCTGCCGGCCGCCGTGCGGGTGGAAAGCGCGCAGCTGCTCCCGGACGGTACCCTCCTGGGTCTTTGCGGGTTGAAGGACTCCGAACGGGTCTTGTACGCGAGCAAGGACGGTGGTCGCACGTTCCAGCAGGTCGCCGCGTCCGGCTATCCGGCCGGCGGGAACGACCTCTGGCCGCTGCCCGGTGGGGGGTGGGTGTCCACGCTCGCCGCCGACTACGTCCAGGTTCTGCCGCCGGTGCACCTGTCCGACGACGGATTGACGTGGCGTGAGGTGCAGGTGCCGCGTGCCTGACCTCGGCGCGGTCCTGGCCTGACCTCGGCGCGGGCCCGGCCTGACCTCGGCGCGGGCTCGGCCTGACCTCGGCGCGGTCCGGCTCGGGCGGCGCGGTCCGGCTCGGGCGCTACGGCGGCACTCCAGCACCACCGCGGCGAGGTCCGGCTCAGGCGGCGAGGTATCTGCCCGCGTCGCGGCGGGCTCGGCCACTGTCCACAAGGGAGTCGAGCGCGGCGCGGGCACCCGCCGCGCTCCAGCCGAACGCCTTGGCCAGCTCCGCCGGACCGGCCGCCAGCACGGTGCCGAGGAAGCGTTGCGTGGCAACGGCACGGTCGGCGCGGCCGCCGACGTCGAAGGCGCGGCAGGTCAGCTCGACCACCACGACGGGCCAGCCCGAGGCCTGCTCGCGTACCCCGGCCGAGGTGACCAGCAGGTGGCGATGCAGCTCCAGCATGGCCCGGTCGTAGCGGGACCGCTTGCCGACCAGTTCGCGCAGGGCCGAGGTGGGCAGGGGGCCGCCGGCCAGGGCGTCGGCGATGCGGTGCGCCTCTTCGCTCAGGTCGAACGATCGATGGTCGTCGGCGTCGCCGTCCCCCTCGTACAGGGCGGTCACCAGGTCTGGTGCGAGCAGCGACGCCCGGCGGTGCAGCAGCTTGCCGGACCAGGCGACCCCGGCCGCGGGCAGGGAGTCTTTGTATTGCCACACAAGGGATTCGGCCTCGCCCATGCCGTGTTGCCAGGCGATCGCGTCCGGCCCGGCGACCGCCTCGTACAGCGAGGGCAGCATGACCCCGTCGACCGGGAAGGCGAGCACGAAGCCGAGCTTGCCGATGAGTCGCTCGGCGGCCTTTGGCGAGGCGACCTTGCGCGCGGGGAGCCACAGCTTGGCGCGGGCGGGACCTAACTCCATGGCCAGCATGGTAGGTGCTCCCGCAGTGGGAGGCGGGTCCACCCGCCGTCGGAGGCGAAAGGTCAGTTCCGGGGCGGACGGCACCGGCCCGGAAATTCTCCACCATGAAGGCTCGACACCCAATCATGGAGGAGCGTCATGACTTTGCGGCGGCTGACTGCGGTGCTGCTCGCCTTCGGGCTCATTACCACGTTCCCTGCCGGCGTGGCCGGCGCCGAGGACAAACCGATCTATGAGAACGACGATCCGAAGGCCGGCTCGAACGCGGCCGCGGAGCTGATGGCGGCGCAGGCGCCGCTGGTCGAGGCCGCCGAGGCGATCAGCCGGCTCGACAAGGAAGGCACCGGCCTGGGCGGGATCCGGCTGCGGGTTCTCGAACGCGGTATGGACATCCACTGGAAGGGCGAAGCGCCCGCCGAGCTTTACGAGGTGGTGGACAAGCTCGCGGGCGCCGGCTACCGGGCCGAGGTTGCCGAGGCACGCTACAGCGGCGCAGAGCTTGCCGCCGTACAGGAGGAGATCGTGCGCGGTGCGCAGGAGTACCACCACGGCATCGCCACGGTCGGCCCGCTCGCCGACGGCTCGGGCCTGCGGGTGGGGCTGCGCAAGGAGGGCGCGCGGCCCAAAGAGTGGCCGGTCGAGGTCGTCGAGACGGTCGACGAGGACGAGATGGTCTTCATCGACCGCTTCAACGATACCCCACCGTTCTGGGGCGGAGGCGTTGCGCGCCTTGGCTTCCAGACTTGCAGCACCGGTTTCGCGGTGTTCCGGCGCAACTGGTTCACGGTCACCACCGGCATCCTGACCGCGCACCACTGCGGCCGGGGCGGCGGCATCACGGTCACCAACGGGACCGGGACGAGGACCATCGGCGTGGCCGAGGTACCTTCGGCCGCAACGGCTTCACACAACAGTGACTCGCTGTTCGTACCGGCCAGCTCACACCCGCGCATGTTCGACGGACCGCCGGTGGGGGCGTTCACGAAGCCCGTCGTCGGCTGGGGGCACAACTTCGTCGGCCAGTTCGTGTGCACATCCGGTGCTTCGACCGGGGTTCACTGCGACATCATCACCGAAATGATCAGCACAACGGCGCTCGTGCGTACCGGCTTCAGCACCTTCGAACGCGTCGACCGGATGGTGATGGGCAGCGCGATCGGCTTCAACGCCGTCGCCGCCGGCTCGGGCGACAGCGGGGGACCGGTCTTCACGCTCACCAACAACTTCGCCGACGTGCGGGCGGCCGGGCTGATGAGCATCGCGCAGTTCCCGGTGCCCTGCAACGTGACCGGCCCGACCTTCTGCGGCAACCGCGTCGGGTTCGTCGACATCGGCTGGGTGCTGCACGCCCAGCAGGCCGACATCCTCCGGTAGGCAAGGTAGGCAAGGTAGGCAGGGGCGTAGGATGCGCCGGTGGGACCGTTCACCCGCAACAGGTGGAAGCCACCGGCGCCTCCGCACTGCTCGTGCCCGGAGCACTTCGAGCAGCTGCGTGACCTGGAGCTGCCGACCCTGTTCGACGACATCGAGTCGATGACCGCCGGGGAGCTTCTCGCCGCGCAGGCGCTGGGCGTGGAACCCTTGCCCGCCAAGAAGAACGACTTCCATTGGGCGCTGTGGGTGGGCGACGAGGCTCGCGGCTGCTACGACGACGACTCCGAGCTTCAGCTCGACGCCTCGATCGGGCTGCGGCCGGGCGTGGAACGCGTCGAGTGGCGAGACCGCGAGGAGTTCCTCGTCGACGCCCCGACCCTTTGCCGCGACGGCGTTCTCGCCGCCGTGGTGCGGGCGCTGGAGGATCCGAGGGTCCGCCGCTAGGCGTGCGGGCGTTCGTCCACCACCTGGACCAGTTTTCCGGTGCGCGGGTAGGTGACCAGCTCGCCGCGGCGCACCCACTCGACCCGCAGATGGTGGATGGCGCCCGCCTCGACCTCCGAAGGGTAGAGCGGCCGCGCGGCGTAGACGGCCTCGATAAGCTGCTCGCTCAGCCCGGCGGGCGGCTCGCCCACGCACGCAAGGCGGAGCACGAGACCGTCCTTGCCGTCCCAGCGGCGCTGCACCATCTGCATCCCGGTGATGTGGTGCCGCGGGTCGGCGGAGATGAGCACCGCCCGGATGTCCTCGGTCGGCATCGCGACCGTCCCCACCCTTGCACCCTCCATTGACCGGCCCACCAGGCGGAAGCGCCGGTGCTCAAGGTCCGTCCATTCCGCTTTGTCTCCTGTTGGGTACCGGATAATGGGCATCAAAGTCCGGAAAAGGTTGGTCACCACAAGCCGTCCCGGCACTCCGGCGGCCGTGATCGGCTCGCCTGTCGTGTCGTCAACGATTTCGACAACCGTCCTATTTGGAAAAGCTTCGTGCACCCGCACGTCGTCCCCGGGCACGGGCGCGCCGACGAGTCCGGCGTCGACAGAGGCGTACCCCAGCGAAGAGATCACCGCCTTGGGGAAGGCTCGTGACAGCGTCGGCCGCAGGTCGTTGAAGAGGATGTCACCGGCGAAGAGCACCAGCTCGATCGAGTCGGCCGATCGTCCATTGTCGATGATGTACGTGGCCACCGAGGCGAGCTTCATCGGCTCGCCCGCGAGCACCTCCACCCCGAAGTCGTCGATGAGCTTGGCGATGTAATCGTCCGGTGCGTTCGCCACCGGCAGGCGCACGTTCTCGACCGGGGCGTTGTGCAGCGCGTACTCGATGTAGAGGAAGCCGCCGTAGAGTTCCCCGGCGCAGAACAGGTTCGCCACCTTCTGCCCCGGCTTCAGCCCGGCCTGCACCATGCCGGCGCCGAACGCGCTCACCGAGTCGGCGTGCTCGCTGCGGGTCCACGGGCTGAACTTGGGCGCGCCGGTGGTGCCGCCGGTCTTGTAGACGCCCGCGTCGGTGAGCGGGCCGGTGAGCAACCTGTTGTCCGGCCAGGTGTTCGCGGCCCAGAAGGCGGCCTGGTCGATCACCGGCAGCTGGGTCAGGTGCGTGACGGTTTGCGGCACGTCCTTGTACAGCTCGGCGTAGAAAGGCGAGTTTCGCCGGGCGAAGTCGACAAGCTCCGGCAGGGGTTTGGCGGGCATGACACTCCTTAAGGCATTAAAGGACGCTGGTGACCGTGAAGCTGTTGCCGCGGAACACGGCGATGAGCTCTCCGTTGTGGCGGGTGACGGTTACGTCATAGACGCCGCTGCGGCCGTGCCGGGCGACCTGGACCGCCTCGGCGGTCAGCTCGTCGTCGACCGCCGCCGGGCGCAGGAACGTGACCTGGGCGCTGTGCGCCACCGCGGGCGGGCCGCCGGGGTGGTTGCACGCGTACGCGAAGGCTGAGTCGGCAAGCAGGAAAAGGTATCCGCCGTGGGCTATGCCGTGCCCGTTGAGCATCTCCTTGGTGACCCGCATCCGGACGCGGGCACGCCCACCGCCCGCCTCCTCGAGCGCGATGCCCAGCGCCCGGCAGGCCCGATCCGGCTCATATTTCATCGCCACCGCCCCCGATCCAGGTGCGCGCCAGCGCTTGCACGGCCGAACCGTCGCGATCGGACAGTTTCTGGCCCAGGTACTCGGCCGCCCACTCGTTTGTCGCCACGCGGAACGGCGGCCGGTCGGCCAGCAGGGTGCGGACCACGACCTCGGCCACCTCCTGCGACTTCTGGCCCGCGGCCTCCCAGCCCTGACCCGTGACCCAGTCGAGGTACGCCGCGAACGTTGGCGCGTAAGGGCCCGAGGCTGCCTCGATGGTCCGGCGGTTGATGTCGGGGAAGACACCGAAGTTGGTGTCCGGCACGAAGCCGGGCACGATGACCGACACCGCCACGCCGTGGGCCTCGGCGACCGGGGCGAGGCTTTCCATGAAACCTTCGACGGCGAACTTGGCGGCGCAGTAGGCCTCGTTGAACGGCTGGCCCACCACCCCGTGCACGCTGCCGATCGTCACCAGCCGCCCGCGGCTTGCGCGCAGCAACGGCATCGCGGCCCGGCTCACGGCGACCACCCCGAAGAAGTTCACCTCCAGGTTGGCGCGCAGATTGTCCATGGTGGACATCTCCATGGTCGGGTCGAAGTTGGAGATGCCGGCGTTGTTGACGACCGCGTCGAGCCGGCCGTACATGTTGACGATCCCGTCGATACAATCAACTATCGACGAGTCAACATTGACGTCGAGATGACGGATGTCCATGCTGACGTCAACGTTGACGCCCGCCTGTTCCGCGGCCGCCCGCAGCGCGCCGGCCCGGCCGTCCCGCCCCGGGTCGCGCATTGTCGCCACGACCCTGAACCCGGCTTGCGCCGCGGTGACCGCCGTCGCCAGCCCGATCCCCGACGACGTCCCGGTGATGAGCACCGTCCTCATGACACCCTCCCCGCCCGCACCGTCTCCACGACGCCTGCCGCCCTCCCCGCCCGCACCGTCTCCACGACGCCTGCCGCCGCTCCTCCACGCGCCGTCTCCACGACGCGTGCCGTCTCCGCGACGCGTGCCACCGTGGCCACGACGCGTGCCGCCGCCCCTCCACGCGCCGTCTCCGCGACGCGTGCCGCCGCCCCTCCGCGCGCCGGCGTCATGGCGCGCTCTCCACTAACTCCCGCTCCGGCTCCGGCTTGCCCGACGCCGACGCCGCCGCCCGGTCGAGGATCGGCTGGATCCCGATCGCCGATACGAACGAGAACGCCGCCAGCAGCGTGCCGCCGGCCATCACCACCCGGGTGGCGTCGAGGATGCCCAGCGGGCCGGTCAGCAGGGTGACCGCCAGGCCGCCCACGAGCGCGGCCAGCGGGATGACCCCCCACGTCACGGTACGGAACGCGGCATGCATCACGCCCTGGTTCTCAGCGCTCATCCGCGACTGGCGGGTGGGTGCGCTGCACACGTTGATGCACGACATGAAGAAGCCGTAGAACCCGAGCGTCACCGCGATCACCGGAGCGGCCGGCAGCGCCGGCGCGGCCAGGATCCCAAGCCCCACAAGGCAGTGCAGCAGCAGGGCCCAGGCCATGGTGCGGCCCGTCCCGAGCCGGTCGGCGATCTTCGGGGCGATCAGCGCGCCGATCACCGCGCCCGCGGCACCGGCCGACATGGCGGCGCCGAGCAGGCCGACTGACATGCCAAGCCCTTGGTACGCAAGCACCGGCAGCACCGTGACAAAGATGGGCCCGCCCGAGTTCAGCGTGATCGCGGCGATCACCACCCGCCGCAGCACCGGGTCGGCCCAGTTGAGCCGGAACCCGATGGTCAGCCGCGACCAGACGGAGCCCACCACGAGGGTTCGGGAACCCCACGGCCGCATGTACTTGAAGCACACCGCCGAGATCAGGTAGCTTGCCGCGTCGACGACCAGCGCGGCCACCCCGAGCGCGTGGTACAGCCCGGCCGCGATGGAGGGACCGGCCACCTCCGAGACGGATCCGGTCCCTTCCAGCCGCGAGTAGGCGCGCACCAGCCGGTCCTGGGGCACGGTCGCCGGGACCGCCACCAGGTAGCCGACGTTGAAGAAGATGGTCGCGCCGCTGATCAGCGCCACGCACACGAACAGCAGCGGCGTCGAGAGCACTCCCAGCCAGTACGCCACCGGTATCGCGACGACCGCCACCAGCCGGATCACATCGCACATGATCATGGTCAGGCGGTTGTCCCACCGGTCGACGAGCACCCCGGCGATCGGCCCGAGCAGCGGGATGCCAAGGTACTGCGCCATCGCCACGATGCCCACCTCGAGCGGGGAGGAGTGCAGCACGAAGATCATTACGGTCGGGACCACGAAGACGGTGATGCGGTCGCCGATGTTGCTTACCGCCTGCCCCGCCCAGAACAGGTTGTACTCGCGGCCGAGGTTCTTCACGTTCACGGCAGTTCCCGCATAACGAAGTTGGCCGTCTTGCCGGTGCGTTCGTTGCTGATCAGCGAGTCGACCACCTTGACCTGGAACGAGTCCGGGTCGTGCTGGAAGGCAGTGCTGAGGGTGAACGTGCCCGTCATCAGCTGCTTGCGGATGCCCGCGGCGTCGACGCCGTCCTTGCCCAGCAGCAGGATGTCCACATTGGATACCCGGCCGCTCTGCTCGGTGATGAGGATCTGCGCCCGCGACACCCCGGGCTCCCGCTCCACCTGCGCGATGATGTCGTCAACGTGCAGGCCGAGGCCGCGCACCTGCACGACGCTGTCGCGCCGGCCGAGGATCCGCAGCGCCCCGCCCTGCCCGCACTCGCAGTCCACGAAGCGCCCGGCGTCGCCGGTCTGGTACCGCAGCACCGGGTTGAGCATCTCGGGGTTGAGTGTCGTGAAGTCGAGCAGCTCGTCATCGGTGACTCCCCGGCCGACGTGGACCAGCTGCTCGGGCAGGGTGTGGAAGGTGTCGGCGGGGCACCGCGGCGTGTTGGTCCCCACGACCCACGTCTCGGTGCTGCCGAACATTCCCCAGCGCTGCGCCCGCGGCGCGACCGCCGCCATGTCCTCGTCGAGCTGCGGGTGCCAGGCCTCCCCGAGCCACAGCACCTTGCGCAGCGCCGCAAGCTCGATCCCGGCGGCCCGCGCGTGCGCGAACCAGAGCCGCAGCACGCTCGGCGTGCCGCCCAGCGCGGTCACCTTGCGGGCGTTGAAGAACGACAGCCAGTCGCCCATCTCGTCCCGGGTGACCGAGCCAAGCGCGATGACCTGGCAGCCGGACAGGTCGGCGAAGGCGCCGGCGAGGAAGTGCGCGCCCCACATGCGGCCCGCGCCCCACGCGTTGACGAACACGTCGTCGCGGTCGAGCGGGCGCCACTGCGCGTGGACGCCGGTCATGTAGAAGCCCGTGGGGGCGTAGCCGACCTTCGGGGCACCGGTGCTGCCGCCGCTCTGGAACAGCCACGTGGCACCGTCGCCCGCCTTGGGCTCAAGGTGCGCGAGGGCAACGTTGAGGTCGTCCTTGACCAGGGGCGCGAGCGCGGCGAGGTCGTCGAGCGTGAGCACCTTGTCCTGGTCGGCGTAGCGCGGTGCGAGCTGCGGCACGGTCTTGAGCAGCTTGAGGTTGCGCTGCGCGATGTGCAGGTGGGGCTCCGCCTCCTGGGGCGAGAGCGAGAACGCTGCGTTCATGGCGTCCTACCTTTCTTCAGTGAACCGGGCGTGGCCGTCGCGGTAGGCGGTCCAGCGGGCGCGCACGATGTCCCGCTGGATGATCCGGTGTGGATCGTCGAAGTCCGGCGCGATCACGCCGTCGGGCTCCAGCTCGGAGAACCAGAACCGCTGCCCGTCGTAGAGGAAATCGATGCAGAAGAAGGGAATCGGAAGTGAGGAATCGGAGATGTCGTGCCTTCGGCCCGCCACACGCGATACCTCACCACCGATCGGAAGCTTGTTCGCGAAGTACTCGGTGACCTCGGCGAGCTGAACCGGTACCCGTGGAAAATCCATAATCCCGCCGCGGCTGGCATTGGAAACCGGAGAGCCGGGGTGCGGCGTGCGCCGCAGGACATAGTCGTGGGGTTTGCCGTCGATGACATAGACCCGGTAGTCGATCGTGCCGTCGCCCAGATAGGGCTGGGCCACGAGGGTGGTGTCGCCGCCCTGCGCCAGGGTGGCAATGCCGCGCAGGTCCTCGGCGCTGTGCGCCACGTTGACACCGCCGCCTCCACACCACCCGGCCGGCTTGACGATCGCGGGGTAGGTCAGGTTGCCCAGCGCCACCTCGTAGCCGTGCTTGCCGGTGTCGCGCCCGATGCCGATGCGGACCGTGGGGATGACCGGGACCGGCGAGTCCGCGAAGTAGAGCAGCGTGGTGAGCTTGTCGTTGGCGATGGGCGACAGCCACGGCGGGAACGGCAGGTAGAAGCCCAGCTGTTCCAGCACGCCGTAGAGGGAGTACTGGTTGAAGATGTCCATCGACTGGTACGGCAGGGAGTAGAGCGCCGTGATGAAAAGCGTGTCCTCCGGGGTGACCGGCTCGTCGTCCACATAGACGCGTGGCTTGCCTGAATCAATGCCGTCAACGTTGACCGCATCGGGCGTGACCCTCGTCCAGCTCAGCCCGAGCTCCTCGGCCACCTCCGCATACATGTCCCAGAAGAACGGGTGCCACATCGCGGTGGCTCGGGTCGACTCCCGGTCGGGGAACACCCAGCACATACGGCGAAGCGTATTAGTCATCATGCATTCCTTCCAGCTCCTCGGCCCGGGCTGCCCACCATGAGCGGCCGGCGTCCGGCAGGGTGGAGATCGGGTCGTAGTAAGGGAAATGACCGTCCCAGTAGGAGATTCCGCGCTCGCGGTCGTAGGAGGTGTGCTGGTGCACCCAGCGCTTGCCGGCATACGGCACGTCGCAGACGATCCGAGGGGTGGCATAGCCGGGCAGCAGGCCCATCATCGCCTCTTGCAGGGCACGCGCCTCGTGCACCGCGATCCGCCAGTGCTCGACGTTCGGGATGATGTCGCAAAGGTAGAAGTAGTAGGGCAGGATTCCGGCCTCGCCGTGCAGCGCGAAGCACAGATCGAGCAGGGCGGCCGCGGTGGTGTTCACCCCCTTCAGGAGCACACCCTGGTTGCGGACGTCGCGCACCCCACTGTCCAGGATGGAGCGTGCCGCCTGAGCGACAAGCGGGGTCACCGACTGCGCGTGGTTGGCGTGGGTGTGCACGGCCAGGTTGACCCCGCGCTCGTTCGCCAGCCGCGCCACACGCTCCAATCCGGACAGCACCTCCAGCTGGAGCCAGTGCTGCGGCAGGCCGACGAGCGCCTTGCTGGCCAGCCGGATGTCGCGGATGGAGTCCAGCGCCAGCAGGTCGATGAGGAATGCCTCCAGCCGGGGCCACGGCACGTTCGCCACGTCGCCGCCGGAGACGACGACATCGCGCACGGCCGGTGTCCGCTTTAGATAGTCGAGCATGAGCTGTTCGCGGGCAACGGGTTTGAGCGCGAACCGGGTCTTGGTGACCTGGCGGGTCGAGTTGCCCACCAGATCCATCCGGGTGCAGTGGCCGCAGTACTGCGGGCACGTGGTCACCAGTTCTGCCAAAACCTTCAGGGGGTACCGGTGGGTCAACCCCTCCACCACCCACATCTGTGCTTCGTGCAGGGAGTCCCGCGCCGCGAATGGGTGGCTCGGCCGGATCGCGTCGCGGTCGGAGGCGACGGGCAGCATGTAACGCCGGACCGGATCGGCATAGAATCCGTCCGTGTCAACGGTTTGCGGGCACATGGTGTTGAGCATCTGCGGCGGGATGAGCATCGACATGGTGGCGTAGCGCTGCATGTCGTCCACGAGATCGGCATAGAACCCTTCCCCGACAAGGGTTCCCAGCACCGCGCGCAGCTGCCCGGGATTGCGCACGCAGTGCACCCGCTGCCACCGCACGTCGCGCCATTGCGCGGCGGTGACGTCCCGGAATCCGGGCAGCCGCCGCCAGTCCGGCTCGACGAGTTCGAGCCGGACGTACTCGTACGGCGACACAGTCATGACTGTCATGCCCTTAGCAGGCCGGCGAACTTGGTGCGCAGCTCGCGCTTGAGCACCTTGCCGGTCGGGCCGAGCGGGTAGTCCTTCGGCTCGGTGGCGATGCTCACCGCCGCCAGCGGTGTCAAACCCTTGTCGGCAAGTTCCTTGTTGGCCCGCTCCAGGATGGCCTCGGCGGTCCAGCCTTCGGCGCCGGACTGCAGCTGTACCACCGCGATCGGGGCCTGCCCGGCGCCGCCGGAGGCCGGGATGCCGATCACCGCACAGTCGCGCACGATCTCGGCGCAGTCGGCGAGCAGCACCTCCTCGATGGGCAGGCTGTAGGCCGGACCCGCGACGGTGTCGATGACATCGACGGTGCGGTCGAGGTGGTAGAAGTTGCCTTCGGCATCCTTGTAGGCGACGTCGCCGGTGAGCCACCAACCGTTCAGCTCGAAACTTGCGGTCAGGCGCGGGTTCTTCCAGTAGCCCGGGGTGCGCGACGGAGTCTTCACCGCCAGCAGACCGACCGTCCCGAGTGGAACCTCGCCGCCGTCGTTGTCGAGAACCGTTGCGCTGCATACCTCCGTGGGCTTGCCGACACAGCGGTCGTTGCGCGGAGTCTCCGGAGTCGTCAACCCTCCGAAAAGCGCCATCCCCATCTCCGAGGAGCCCAGCCCGTCGACGAACCGCGATCCCGGCAGCGGCTCCTCATCGGCCGCCTCGGACGGCAGCAGCCAAGGCTTGATGAGTCCGGCCGGCCGCTGTCCAAGTTGGACGAGCCTGCGGATGTGGCCGTAGTGCGCCGAGTCACCGGTGTTGAACCACGAATGCACCTTCGCCGCGCCCTTGACCGGCAGATCGCCGGTGGCAAGCTCCACGATCGTGCGCGGGAACGAGGCGACCATCGTGGGCTGGAACGCCTCCATCACCGGCTCGACCACCGACCGCCGCCAGTCGGCCATAATCACCATCGGCAGTCCGAGCAGCGTCGCGGTCAGGAAGTAGCTCAGGCCACCCGCGTGGGTGTGCGGCATCAGCGACATCAGGCGGTCGGAAGGGTGCGCCGGGAACCGGACCATGCGGGGCTGCTTGCCGTCCCAGAACGACTTGTGGCCGAGCATTGTTGATTTGGGGGTACCGGTGGTGCCCGACGAATGGATAAGCGCACAGATGTCGCTGTCACTGTGCTTGAAGGGGTACCCGGACGGGAGCGACCCGGCCGAGTCGTCGTATGCCTGCACCTCGGCGGCGAGCGCGATGAACCGCGGGCGCCGCTGCGGATCCGAGCGGTAGGCCGCGGCAAGCCGTGTCGTGTCGTCGGCGACGATGCCCACGACCCCGACATGGTTGAGGTAACGCACCATCACGTCGGCGCGCATGGCATCGTTGATCATGGCTGGGATGGCGCCCAGCGCGGTCAGCGCGAGATAGTGGACGAGTGGCTCAAGCCCTTCGGCGACAATCACTCCCACCGGCTCGCCCGGCCGCACCCCGTTGGCGTGGTACCACTTCGCGTAGCGGTCGCGCAGCGCCGCCATGTCCGCCAGGCTGTGCCCGGTCAGCACCACCTCGCCACGGTGGTCGGTGTGGTGGCTGTAGACCAGCGGCACGTCGCGGTTGGGGTTCATCGCGAGGGCGTAGTCGAGGAAGTTGCCGGCGCCCAAGCCGGGCTCCGTCATGAACTGCTGCCGCACGGGCAGCGGGGCGATGGGACTGATGTCGTTCACTGGTACCTCCTTAGAATGTCGGCGGCCGCCCGGTGACCGGAGCGGATCGCCCCTTCCATGAGCCCGAAGAACTCGGTGCTCGTCTCCGCACCGGCCCAGTGCACCCGGCCATGCGGCGCGGTCAGGTGCGGGCCGAGCAGATGCCAGTCGCCGGGGCCGAAGAGCGCGGCATAGCAGCCGCGGCTGTACCGCTCCCGGACCCAGTTGTTCACCCTGAAGGCGGCCGGCTCCGGCAGCCCCGGAAAGACCGTCACCGCCTGGGCGACCGCCGCCGCCCGCTGCTCCGGATAGGACAGTGCCGCGTAGCGCGTCGCCTCGCGGCCGGTGACGAAGCCGGTGAGCACGCCGGGCGTGCCGCCCGGGGGCGTGTCGTCCACGGTGGACAGCAGCGGCCCGCCGGCATTGACCGACCACCCCGACAGGCCCTGCTCGCGCCAGAACGGCTCGGGATAGACGAGGTGCACCTTGACCGCCCGCCCGGGTGCCGTCATCTCCGTCTTGCGCGGCATTGGCGGCGCCGGGTCAAGCTCGATCCCGTCGGCGAGGGCGGGCGGCACCGCGACTATCACGGCGTCGCACCGGAATTCGGCGCCAGCGCCATAAACCGTTGCGTTGGTTGACGATTGGCGGATCGCCTCGACCGGTGTGCCCAGCCGCACCGCGCCGCCGAGCCGGTCGGCCAAGCGGTCGGCCATGCGCTGGCAGAGCTGGTGTGCCCCGCCCTCGACCCGGCTGTGCTGCGCCCCGCCCTCGAACGCGTTGAGGTACCGGACCCCGCCGCCGCTGCGCAGGTAGAACGCCATGTGCAGGACGGAGACGTCGGCCGGGTCGGCGGCCATCATCTCGCCCAGGAACAGCGGGAAGAACGCCTGCGCGTCGCGGTGCCCCAGATTGCGCCGCGCCCAGTCGAGGGCCGTCTGGTCGTCGGGGATCGGCGACAGCCACGGCGCCTCCGGCCGCACCGCGTCGACCAGCTCGGTGAGCAGGTCGAACAGCTCGCCCAGCGCGACCGCGCTCAGCGGCGGGAAGCGGCCGTCCCGGCTGACGCCGCCGTCCCGGCTGACGCCCACCGGGCTGGCGCCGCCGTGCGGGCTGGCGCCGCCGTGCGGGCTGGCGCCGCCGTCCCGGCTGACGCCGCCGCCGCCCAGCACGAACCGGCTCTGCCCGGTCATCGCCGTCGGCACGGTCCGCAGGCCAAGCTCGGTGATCAGCTTCTCCAGGTCGGTGTGGCGGTCCCCGAGATACGCCGCCCCGCCGTCGATCCAGCTGCCCGGCGCCACCTCGACGCCGTGCACCCTTCCGCCGACCCGCTCGCGCGCCTCAAGCACCGTGACGCCGACCCCGGCAAGCGCCAGATCGGTTGCTGCCGTGAGCCCCGCCAGCCCCGCCCCGACGACCACCAGGTGGCTCATGGCAGGCTCGCGATCCGCAGGGCCAGCGCCGCCGGAGTCGGTGACCCGGCAAAGTCGTCAAAGGACAGTTCCACCCCGCAGGCGCGGGCCACCGCGCTCAGCACCCTCGTCGCCAGCAGCGAGTCGCCGCCCAGGGCGAAGAAGTCGGCATTCGCGCCGACCTCGCCGAGTTCGAGCACCCGGCCGAAGATGGCCGAAACCTCCTCAACCTTCATGGAACTGCCTCCTTACGGACTCGCGGTCGATCTTCCCGGTGGCGGTGTGCGGGAGCCGGTCGACGACCGAGATACGGCTCGGGATAAGGTGTTTGGGCACGCTGGCTTCGAGGTACGAGCGCAGCTCGGCGTCCAACGTGGACGGTTCGGCGTGCGGGCGCGGCACGACGAAGGCGACGAGCGCCGCGTTGCCCGCGATGGTGGTGGCGCTGACGGCCACCGCCCCGACCGCCTCGTGGGCGGCGAGGTGTACCTCGACCTCGGCCGGGTTGACCCGGATGCCCCGGATTTTGACCTCGCTGTCGAGGCGCCCGTGGTGGATGAGCATCCCGCCCGGGTCGGCCTCGACCCGGTCACCGGTGCGGAAGAAGCGGACGCCGTCCACGACTATGAAGCGTTTTTCGGTGGCTTCGGGCATTCCCCGGTACCCCAAAGCAAGACAGGGACCACCGACAACCAGCTCCCCATCCGGCTCAATGCGTTGCAGCACATGGGGAAGAGGCCAGCCGATCGGCACGTGCACGAGGCAGGCGGGCAGGCCGTGCGCTTTCGGACCGCACAGGTCGACCGCGTGGGTGATGAGCGTGGTCTCGGTGCAGCCGTATGTGTTGAGCAGCCGGATGTGCCCGGTGTCCAAACCGGACCACTCGGCCACGCGGGCCGGGCTGGCGGCCTCCCCGCCGATGATGACCAGCCGCAGCGAGGCGGGCAGCGCGAAGCGGTCCTCCACCAGGTAGTGGACAAGCTCGTGCCAGAACGCCGTCGGCAGGTCCAATGTGGTCACCCGCTCCCGCTCGACGAGGCGCAGGAAGCGCGGGAACGAACCGGTGTAAGCCTCGTCGTGCAGCACGAGGCACGCCCCCGTGGTCAGCGCCGGCAGGATCTCCTCGAAGCACGTGTCCCAGTTGAGCGACGCGAACTGCAGCACCCTGTCGTGAATGGACAGATCAAACAGGTCCCGCAGCGATGCCGTGGTCGCGTCGATTGCCCGCCGCGGAGTCACCACCGGCTTGGGCTGGCCGGTCGAACCCGAGGTGAACAGGGTGTAGGCCGGCTTCTCGGGGTCGGTGGCGGCGGCGCGACCCGCGCCCGGGACCGACCGCGTCGGGACAGCCTCCGGGTCGAGCACGATCCGGCAACCCGCGGCGGCGAGCATCGAGTGCCGCCGCTGCGCCGGGAACCCCGGATCCACCGGGCAGTAGGTGCCGCCCGCGGCCCAGATCCCCAGCATGGCGGCCATGGTCGCGGGGGAGTGCGTGGCAAGCACACCCACGGCACCCGGGCTCGGCCCGACGAGATCCGCCACCGTCCAGACCGCCTCCGCCAGTTCCGAATAGGCGATAGGCCGTCCGTTGTGGACAATCGCGGGCCGCCCCGGATTCACCGTTGCCGCATCGAGAAACGCCTCGATCAAACTCAAGGGTCACCTCCCATCCCATGGATCGGGAGGCAATACTCACAATGATCGCTGCGAATCCACTTCAGATTCGATGGGTATCCGCCACACGTTCAGTTCGTCGCCGCAGCGCCGCGCGAACCGCTGCACCACCTCATGGAACTCGTAACAGTCGCCACCCGCCTCCACGATGAGATTCGCCGACACCAGCTCGTCGAAGAGCCGCCGCACCCGGCGCACCTGCGGGCCGGCACCGACGCGGCACAACCGGAACGAAGGCTCGTTGTGCAGTCCCAACCGCACGAAAAGGTGCGCCGCCGCCGGGCTCAGCGCGCGGTAGGCGCCGGCGAGGGCCGCCTGGACGCTGCGCGGGTCACCGTCGAGCACCTGGTCGTCGCCGTGCTCGCCAAGCTCGTCGGCGAATGAGGCCATGGACTGACCGGGACGCGCCGCCAGCAGCGCGCCGGCCATGCGGATCGCCAGGGGCCAGCCGCCGCACCACTGGATGACACGTGCCGCGGCCGGATCCCGTAATCGTTGTGGCCCAACGACTCGGGCCAGCAGGTCGCGGGTCGCTTGTGGACTGAGTGGGCCGATCTGAAGCGACTGCACAGCGTGGTGCGCGGCGAGTGCGGGCAGCCGGCGGCGGCTGATCGCCACCAGCTGGCTCGCCGGCTCCGGCGGGACCAGCGGCAGGATCTGGTCCACGGTTTCGGCGCTGTCGGTGATGACGAGCACTTGGCGGCCGCTGAGCAGGGTTCGGTAGAGCGCGGCCTTTCCGTCCACATGAGACGGGATTTCCTCGGGTACCGTCCCGAGCGCCGTGAGCACGGCGGTCAAGGCTTCACCGGGCAGGGTCCGGTCGCCATGCAGATCCACGAAGATCTGCCCATCCGGGAACCTGGCGGCGATCGTATGCGCCCACCGCACCACCAGCGCGGACTTGCCCAGGCCCCCGGCACCGGAAACCAGGATGATCTGCGGTTCGTCGCGCTGCCCCTCCACGGCGCGCGTGAGTGTCGCAAGCTCGCTGTCCCGCCCGGTGAAGTGGCCCACGCTCGGCGGCAGCTGCGCCGGCCGCGGCTCTCCTCGCGGCTCCCCGCGCCGCTCCGCGACCGGCGGTGTCGAGTAGACATCCTCCCCGCGCAGGATCGCGGCGTGCAGGTTGCGCAGGTCGGCGCATGGGTCACTGCCCAGCTCGTCGGCGAGCCGCTCGCGTAGCGCCCGGTACGCGCGCAAGGCGTCGGCCTGCCGGTTGGAGCGGTACAGCGCGACCATCAGCTGGCCGGACAGCCGCTCCCGCAAGGGGTGCTCGGCCACCGTCGCGGCGAGTTCGCCGGCCAGGTCGGCGTGGTTGCCCGCGTCAAGCTCGGCGGCGAACCGCTCCTCCAGCAGGGCCACCCGCAGCTCGGCCAGGCGCGCCCGGTCGGCGTCTATGCCCGGCGCGTCCACGCCGTCCAGCGGCTCCCCCCGCCACAAGGCGAGCGCCTTGCGCAGCCACTGGGCTATCTCGGCGTGCGGTTTCGCAAGGCGCGCCTGGCGCGCCAGTTCCTGACATATGTCGACATCCACGGTGCAGCCAGCGGCGTCGAGGATGTAACCCGGGTGCCGGGTCAGCAGCGCGTCGCCTATCTTGCGGCGCAGTGACGACACCAGCCCTTGCACCCGCGACTTGGGCGAGACCGGATGCCGGTCCGCCCACATGCAATCGATGATCCTCCCCGTGGATACCACGGTGCCTTTGTCCAGTGCGAGTATCGCCACGAGGTTTCGCTCCAGCGGTGACATTGGCACTGCGTTGCCCGATAACCGGACCTCGACGGGTCCTAGCAGATCTACCTCCAGCATGCCTAACACCCATTCCAATACGCGTCGATGCGAACTGCGCATGAGGTGAGCCGGTCGACCGGTCGATCGATCGTCTTCCTCCCCTGTAGCGAATCATGACCGTCGAATCGACACGCCGATCCAAAGCGGCCGGGGCGCGAAGTCGCCTTTCGCGCCCCGGTTTACAGGGATGAATAGGAATACGTTTCAATTACGCTTCAGACCCTGGTGCCCCGGACGGCGTCGGCGATCACGTAACCGGTCGCGCTCGTCCACCGGCTCACCCCGACGAGGTTGTAGTCGCCGGCGGCGAGGTTGAACGTGCCGAGCGACTTCCACGCACCACCGCCGGAACGCTGGTCCACGTTGACGCTCTGGTTGCCCGAGGCGGTCACGACGATGTGCGGCGCCGAGGAGCAGTAGCCCGGGTCGGCCGCGTGCCACACGTCCACACGGTGGTTGCCCGCGGCCGGGATGTTCACCTTGAACCACGCCGGGTCGCTGGCGAGGACCGGGTTGGCGAAGCGGTAGTCGGCGCCGAAGCGCTGGGTGGAAAACGTTGACGTGCCCCAGTTTGTGCTCGCGGTGAAGCGGCCCGCGGTCAGGTTGTCCACGGTCGTGGTGAAGGTCGGGGGAGGGGCGGTCAGCCCGAGGTACGCGGCGATGCCCTGGGCGTGCCCGCGCGCCGTGGCGGTGATGAAGCTGGAGTTCTTGAGCAGGTTCGCGTCGGCGACCGTGTCGATGAACAGGTTCTCGGTGAGGATCGACGGCATGGTCGACTCGCGCAGCACGTGGAAGTTGGCGCTCTTCTTGCCGCGGTCGGTGACCGAGCCGACGCCTCGCATGTTGGACAGCACGCGGGGGTGGATGGCGTCCTGCAACCGGATCGAGGCCGCGCTCGCGCTGGTGTGGCGGTAGCTTTCGAAGCCGGTGCCGCCGCCGGCGTTGATGTGGACACTGACGAAGATGTCCGCGCCCCAAGCGTTTGCGTCGTTGGTGCGGTAGTCCAGACTGCGGGTGATGTCGCTCGTGCGCGACATCCGGATGTCGACGGCGTAGCTTGCCAGCAGGATGTCGCGGACCTGGAGCGCGATGGCGAGCGTGACATTCTTCTCCAGCAGGCCGTTTCCGGACGCTCCGGAATCGGTGCCGCCGTGTCCCGGGTCGATGTAGACCTTCGGGTTGGCCGCGAACGCCCGGCCGCCGACCAGTGGCACCGCGACGAAGCCGGCCGCCGCGGCAAGCAACGCGCGGCGACCGACGAGGGGTTTACTGCTCATTTGCACCTCTCAGGATTCCGACTCGTGAGCGCTTAACGGCGTGACTATAACGAATGTCAAAGAATCACTGAAGATGCTTAACTAAATCTGCGTCGCCTCTGAAGGTTTCCGCCACCGCTTGATCCATGTCGTCTGCGGTCTCCGGCCCCGCCGCGCGCCAGCGGCACGTTGCTCCGGTGTCGCCGGGGGAAGGGCTGGTTTTGGTGGCGGAGAGTCGCTATAGGTGGGGGGAGGCTGTGTCGTTCCTCCTCCGCCAAATCGTGCCCAGGGTGTCGGGTCGTGATCGCTGTCGCCCACGATGTAGGTCACAGAGGCCCTGACAGGTCTTCCGTGACACTTACGGCGGCATGGATCTTCCGCGGCACGCGCCGGCGCGGACCCATCGAGATGGTGGCCGCGCCGGCCCGAGATGTTGAAACGCGTTCCGGGTCATTGGCCGGGTTTGGCGATCAGGCGGGCGCCCATGGCTCGGGCCGCGACGACCAGGCCGGCCGAGGCGAGCACGATGTCCTTGAAGACGTACTGGGCGACCAGGGTCGGGCCGTCGCCGGCGAACATGTCGCCGAAGAAGAGCACCAGCGGCGACATGATGCCGACCAGCGACACGGCGAGCACGAGCAGGCCGGTGCGCAGGAACCGCCCGGTGATGAGCGTGATACCGATGAAGCACTCGGCCACGGCGGTGATGAGCAGCGCGGCGTTGCCCGGCACCAGGCCCAGGGTGAGCCTGTCGAAGGTGCGCACGACGAGTTCCTGCGCCGGGCTTGAGCCGGGGAAGAACTTGAAGACCCCGAAGGCGAGGAAGACCGCGCCCAGGCTGATCCGCAGGAAGTGGATGCTGTACCGGGCAAGCCAACCGGTGAGCCGTTCGGTCTGGCGGTGAAGTAGCAATTCAGTCATGCCAACAGCCTCGCGGGGAACGGGAGATCGCAAATCCTGCACCGAGCGTCTCTTGGGCTGGGCCGCTGCGCGTACCCGCTAGAAATGTCTACGCTCACCGTCGTATGCGGGTACATCCCGCATGGTCAAGACTGGGGTCATGAGGTTGACCAGGTCGCAGGTTGGCGATGCGGTGCTGGCCGTGGTGCTGGCGGTCATCGGCGTCGCCGGTACGGTCTTCGCCGACCACGGGCGAGAGATGGGCACCGCTCTCGACGGGTTGGGTGTGTCGCTGGTGGTCGCCGCGGCGCTGGCGCTCGTCGTGCGGCGGCGCTGGCCTGCGGCGGTGCTGATTGCCGTGGCGCTGCTCACCTCGACCTATCTCGTCATCGGGTACACCTACGGCCCGATCCTGCTTTCGTTCCTCGTGGCGGTTTACACCGTCGCCAGCCACCTCCCGCTGCGCCCCTCACTCATCTATTCCGGGGTGGCGCTTGCCGTCATGATGGCCCACATCTTCACCAACGAGGACGCGCCCGGCATAGTGGGCGTGATCCCGGGGTCGGCGTGGGTCGTGGTGCCGTACGCCGCCGGGCTCGTGCGGCGCATGAGGCGCGAGGCGGTGGCGCGGGACCGGACGGAGATGATCCGGCAGCACGTGGACGAGGAGCGGCTGCGCGTGGCGCAGGAGGTGCACGACATCGTGGGGCACGGGCTCGCCGCCATCAAGATGCAGGCCGACATCGCTCTGCACCTGCTGGACAAGAAGCCCGAGCAGGCCCGCCCGGCGCTTGACGCCATCAGCCGCACGAGCGGTGCCGCGCTGGAGGAGCTGCGCGCGACCCTGGCCGCGGTCCGGCGGCCCGGCGACGACGCGGGTGAGCGTACGCCCGGTCCGAGGCTTGACCGGCTCGGCGAGCTGACCGAGCGGATGCGCGAGGCCGGGCTTGACGTGAAGGTCGGCGTCGAGGGGCAGCCTCGGGAACTGCCGGCGATCGTGGACCTTACCGGATACCGGATCGTGCAGGAGTCGCTGACGAATGTGTTGCGGCACGGCGGTTCCCGGCATGCCGAGGTGATGCTTGGCTACGCGGAGGACTCCATGGGCATCAGGGTGTCCAACCGGGTGCTCGGCCCGCCGGGCAAGGGCGGTGGCGGGATGGGGATCCGGGGCATGCGGGAGCGGGTGCTCGCGCTTGGCGGGCAGTTCGAGGCGGGCATGGGGGAGAATGGGATCTTCGAGGTTCGGGTGGACATCCCGGTTGGAGGAGAGCAGCAGTGATCAGGGTATTGGTCGTCGACGACCAGGATCTGGTGCGGATCGGCCTGCACGCGCTCATCGACAACGAGGACGGGATGGAGTTCGCCGGTGAGGCCGGCGACGGGCTCGGTGCGGTGGCGCGGGCCAAGGAGTTGCGCCCCGACGTGATCCTGATGGACATCCGCATGCCCGGGGTCGACGGCCTGACCGCCACCAAACGCGTCACCGAGGACCCGGATCTGGCGCACACCAAGGTGATTGTGCTGACGACGTTCGAGCGCGACGAGTACGTCTTCGACGCGCTGCGGCACGGCGCGAGCGGCTTCCTGTTGAAGGACACCAAGCCCGCCGAGCTGCTGCAGGCGATCCGGCTCGTGCACGAGGGCGCCGCCCTGCTTTCGCCGTCGGTGACGCGGCGGCTGGTGCACGAGTTCGTCTCGCACTCGCCGCGGCCGCTCAAGCCGCATCCCAACCTGCCCGCCCTGACCGATCGGGAGCGGGAGGTGGTGGCGCTCGTCGGGCAGGGCATGACCAACGACGAGATCGCGGCGGAGCTGGTGGTGAGCCCGGCGACCGCGCGCACCCACGTGAGCCGATCGATGATCAAGCTGGGCGCGCGGGACCGCGCCCAGCTTGTCGTGTTCGCGTATCAGTCGGGCCTGGTGCGTTAGGCGTCCCTCCTGGAAAGGATCGCGCCGCCGAGGAGAAGGGCGCCGAGGGACCACAGGGCAAGGACGCCGAGGCCCTTCCACGGGGCGATGGGCAGGCCCGCGAGGTCGCGGGTGGCCTGGATCGCGAGACCGGCCGTCATGGGTCCGATCTTCAGCAGGTTGCGCTGCCACTTCTCGTCCGACACCGACTGCGCCAGGATCGGGAAAAGGTAAAGCAACCCGAGCACGAACCCGGTCGCCGCGGCCGAGTTGCGCACCGCGGTCGCGATCCCGAGCGCGAGCAGCGCGATGAGGGCGAGGTAGAGGACCGATCCGGCGGCGGCCCGCATCACCTGATCGTCGTCAATGGACAGTGACGGCAAGCCGTTGGGCCGCAACGAGGGCCGGGCGGCGAGCAGGCTGCCGGCGACCCCGAGCGCGGCGGCGGGGGCGGTGACCGCGGTCACCACCGCCGCCTTCGCGGCGAGCACGAACCCGCGCCGGGGCACGGCGGCAAGCGTGATCCGGTGCATGCCGGTGCCGTACTCGCCGCCGATCACCATGACCGCGACGATCGCCACGACCGCCTGCCCCAGCTGCACCCCGGTCAGGGACAGCTTCGCCGGGTCGACGCCGCAACCGCCCGCGTTGCGGCAGGTCGTCGCGGCGACCGCGGCCCAGCTGACCGCGACCGTCGCGGCGACCGCGGCCAGCAGCAACCAGGCCATGCCCGGGGAGGTGCGCAGTTTCGTCCACTCCGCATGGACAGCGGCGATCATGCGTCCCTCCGGCGCAGCAGGTGTGCGGCGAGGCCGAGTACGGCGGCGGCCCAACCGGCGAGCACGGCGAGACCGGCCCACGGCGGCAGCGGGAAGTATCCAGCCTGCGGGATGTAAAGGTTGAGGACTTGTGGGTACTCGATAAGGCTTTGTTGCAAGGCAAACGCCGCCGCCGGCGCCACCCGCAGCAACCAGTCACCGGCGGCCGGCGGCAGGACAGCGATCGCCAGCAGGTAGGGCAGCACGACCGTGACGATCACGGCGGCCACGGCGGTGGTGCCTCGGCGCAGCAGCGCGCCGAGCCCCACCGAGAGCGCGGCGGCCACGGCAAGCAGCAGCCCGGTGCCGGCGATGATCCGCAGCTCGGTCGCGAACGAGGCGGGATGGACGTAAACCCCATTGCCGCGCAACACTTCCTGGCCTAGCGTGACCACGATGGCGGCGGCCACGGTACCGACCACAAAGGACACCGCCGCCATGACGGTTGCTTTCGCGGCAAGGACTTTGCCGCGTCCCGGACTCGCGGCGAGCGTGGTGCGGATCAGGCCGCGGCGGTACTCTGCGGTGACGAACATCGCGGCGATGACCACGATGAAGATCAGCCCGGCGAACGTGCCCACCAGCGTGTCGGTGAGACCGGTGCCGATGCCCGCCGGCCCGCCCACCGCCGGGGCGATGTCGCCGGAGCCGGTGACCCTGACGCTGCCGTCACCGGTCTCCTCGAACGACCCCAGCTCGTCGTCCATGTTGTCCGGGCCGCCGATCCGCTTGCCCTGCCACCCTTCGGCGCGGGAGAGGTTGTCGAAAAGCGCGGTGGCGATGGTGAATCCGCCGTAGGAGCTGAACGAGCCGAACGAAGACTCGTCGTCGACCTCGGCGTACTGCGGCGAGGCGACGAACAGGCCGACCTGGGCGGTTGAGGGCAGCCCGGCGAGGGTGACGGTGCCGACGGTGGTCCAGGCAGTGCCGTCCGCTGACTCTTCGCCGGTTATTTTTTGCTGGGTACGCGTAAGCCTGAGCCAGCGAGGAGAGTTCACTGAGCCCGCCATCCCGGCGGTATCGTGCACGAAGTTGTGCTGCATCCGCACGCCGTGCCCGCCGGTGAGCATGACCGCGGCATAGGCCGACCCCTGCGTGGTCCCGTCCTTGATCAGGAGACCCGCTTTCGTCCATGGCGCAACGCCTTCGCGCATCTCGTCCTGCCCCGGGCCGGGCGGCAGCACACCGGTGATGGAGGCCACCCGCACGGTAAGGCTGAAGTCGCCGGTCAGCGGCTGGTGCACGAACATGAAGCCGTCGGTGACCGCCTGGCCCTCCGGCCCGACCGGCAGCACGCAGTCGGACTGGGGGCCGCGCCCGCCGCAGGACCCCTGGAAGCTGGGCAGCAGCCCGAACCCGAGGATGACGAACCCGGCGACCGCCATGCCGATCACCCATCCGCGCACGGTGCGGAACTTGGTCCACTCGGAGTGGATCAGAGCCCTCATTGCGACACCGCCTTGAACTCGACCGCCTCGCGGGTCAGCTCCAGGTAGGCCTCCTCGAGGGTGGCCCGGTGCGCCGAGATCTCCGAGAACGGCAGCGCGTTCGAGTTCATAAGCGCCACCACGGTTTCAGCGGTCAAGCCGGCGACGGTCAGCACGCCCGGGCCGGTGGCCGTCACGGTCCCGCCGGCGTCGGTCAGAACCACCGCCGCCGCGGCGGATTCGGTCCGCAGCACGACCCGGCCGTTGGCCGTGGCCGCCAGCAGCCGCGCCACGCTCGCGTCGGCGATGACCCGGCCGCGTCCGACCACCACGACGTGGTCCGCGGTGTCCTGCAGCTCGCCCATCAGGTGGCTGGAGACAAGGACCGCTCTCCCTTGGGAGGCAAGGGCTTTAAGGAAGCCGCGCATCCAGATGATGCCCTCCGGGTCCATGCCGTTGAACGGCTCGTCGAGCATGATCGCTGGTGGGTCGCCGAGCATCGCGGCGGCGATGCCCAGGCGCTGGCGCATGCCGAGGGAGAAACCGCCGGCCCGGCGCCTGGCGACTGAGGTGAGCCCGGCGTCCTCGAGCACCCGGTCGACCCGGCGAGCGGGCAGGCCCTGCGAGTGGGCGAGCCACAGCAGATGGTTGCGGGCGGTCCGGCCCGGCTGCAGCGCACCGGCGTCAAGCAGCGACCCGACATGGCACAGCGGGTGGTGCAGGCTGCGATACGGGCGGCCACCGACGAGCGCCGTCCCGGCGTCCGGTGCGTCGAGGCCCAGGATCACGCGCATGGTCGTGGTCTTGCCCGCGCCATTGGGGCCGACGAAACCGGTGACCTGACCCGGCCGGACCGTGAAGGTCATGCCGTCGAGCGCGACGGTACGCCTGAATCGCTTGCGCAAGCCGTCGACGGAAATGATCGTGTCGTTCATGGGTTCCGGTCTACGCGGCGGCCGGTGTCAGCACGGTGTCGCGCACCGACACCCGATTGACACTTTCGACCTGGCATTCTTTGGAGGGTGCGAGTGCTTGTCGTCGAAGATTTCGAGATCCTTGCCCGGACCATCGCCACCGGTCTGCGGCGAGAGGGCATGGCGGTGGATGTGGTGCTCGACGGCGAGGGCGCGCTCGAACACCTGGCGGTGACAAGATACGACGTGGTCGTGCTGGACCGGGACATTCCGGGCGTGCACGGTGACGAGGTGTGCCGGCGGATCGTTTCGGACTTCTCCGTCACCCGCGTGCTGATGCTCACCGCCGCCAGCACTGTGCGGCAGCGGGTCGACGGGCTGGGCCTTGGCGCCGACGACTACCTGCCCAAGCCGTTCGACTTCGACGAGCTTGTCGCCCGCATCCGGGCGCTCGGGCGGCGAAGCACCGTCGCGCTGCCACCGATCCTGTCGTACGGCAACCTGACCCTGGATCCGGCAAGGCGGGTCGCTTCGCGGGCCGGGCGCCGGCTCGACCTGAGCCCCAAGGAGTTCGCCGTGCTCGAATGCCTGCTGGGCGCGGGCGGGCGGCTGGTGTCCGCCGAGGAGCTGCTTGAACGCGTGTGGGACGAGGCGGCCGACCCGTTCACCACGGCGGTGAAGACGACGATCCGGCGGCTGCGGGGCAAGCTGGGCGAACCGGCGATCATCCACACGGTGCGCGAAGCCGGGTACCGGATAGGTGAACCCTGATGCCCCGCCTGACCTTGCGGACGCAGCTGACACTGCTTTACGCGGTTCCGTTCTTCCTGTCCGGGGTGGCGCTGGTGGCCATCCCGATCCTGCAAACCTCCGAGTCGGGGCCGGCGCCGCCGACCGGGCCGACCGGCGAGCCGCTGCCGGATGGCGGCACGCGCGCCGAGGAGTCGAGCGTCGACCTGATGCCGATACTGACCGCGTCGGCGATCGGCCTGGTGGTCATGGTGGCGGTGGCGGTGCTGCTCGGCTGGCTCATCGCCGGGCGGTTCCTGCGCCCGCTGCGTACCATCACGGCCACCGCCCGGGACATCAGCGCCAACAACCTGCATCGCCGCCTGGGCCGGACCGGTCACAACGACGAGTTCACGGTGCTCGCCGGCACCCTCGACGACCTGTTCGAGCGGCTTGAAGCCTCGTTCGAGTCGCAGCGCCACTTTGTCGCCAACGCCTCGCACGAGCTGCGCACCCCGCTCACCGCGGAACGTACCCTGCTGCAGGTGGCGCTCGCAGACCCGGACGCGGATACGGAAACGCTGCGCGCGGCGTGCCGTGAGGTGCTGGCGCTGGGGCAGTCGCAGGAGCGCCTCATCAACGCGTTGCTGACGCTTGCCTCCAGCGAGCAGGGGGTCGAGCGGCGGGAGCCGTTCGACCTGGCCGAGGTCGCCCGTGGTGTCGTACTGTCGCGGGCGGCGGAGGCCGAGCGCCGGGGCATCCGTGTCGAGACGGTCCTGGCGCCCGCGCCTGCGACGGGCGATCCCAGCCTGGTGGAGAGCCTTGTCGCCAACCTTGTGGACAATGCCTTGCGGCACAACGTTTCCGGTGGCAGGATCTGGATCCGCACGTTGGCCGGGGCGCGGCTTCGGGTGGTCAACACCGGCCCGGTTGTCCCGGCAGACTCCGTCGGGCGGCTTTTCCAGCCGTTCCAACGCCTTGGCGCGCAACGCCTGCGCCACTCCGACGGGCACGGGCTGGGCCTGGCGATCGTACGCGCCATCGCCACCGCCCACGGGGCGACGCTGAATCCGCGTGCCCGACCCGACGGAGGTCTCGACATCGACGTCTATTTCGGCTAATAGTCGAAGAATGATGTACTGGCTTGTCGTCGCCGCCTATGCCGTCGCCGCTGTCGCGTCGCGGGCCGCTCCCGGCCGCTGGCGCTGGCCGGCACTCGGCGTGATCGCCGCCGCCGGGGTCTTTTCCCTGCTACCGGTCACGTGCATAACCACGTCGATGTACATGTGCAACGAGACGCTCGACTGCTACCTGTCCGGCCCACGCTGCAGCACCTGGGCCGGATTGGAGGTGCCCTACAGCGAGGCGGCCGGCACACCCGGCACGTTCGCTGTCGGCGCCGGGATTGTGTTGGCCGGCATAGCCATCGGGCTTATGGCCGGGCGCCGCTACGTGAGCAAGCCACTTCCCGCCGCCGGTGACGGCCACGTGCCCGCCGCCCAGCCCTGAGACCTCGCCGCCCCCTCAAACCCGGAAACTCGCGGAGACAGCCGGTTCACGCGATGGGCGTCGAGCTTCTCGCCTCGCGACTTGAGCAGCGTGCCGTTGGCCTTGAGCATCTCGCTTTGGGACTTAAGCATCGCGCTGTGGGACTTAAGCGTCTCGCCGTTGGCCTTGAGCGTGTGGCCGTGGCCGTCCAAAGCAAACCGTATGTCTCGTATAAGGTCCCGGTTGGCGTGACACAGGGCGGTGTTTCGGTCGATCTTTGCGGCCAGATCGTCATCCCTCGTATCGACGTCCTTTGCCCTGCGATCTCCTCCCTCGTCGATCACTGTTGCGTCCACGGCCGAACCTCCTCCTGCCGGTCGCGCTCTGAATCATGGCCGGGGAGCCGAATGCCGAAGTGTTCGATGAGGGCGTTGAGCATTACACCGTGGCCGTCCACGGTGATCCGCAGATCGCGCAGGTCCCGCATGGTCGCGCTGAGGGCAACACCGTGCTGGTCAACCTTGGTGGTCAGATCATCGACCCTGACGGTCAAGTTGTCGACCTTGGTGGTGAGGCCGTTGATGGCGACGGTGTGCTGGCCGAGGGTGGTGTGGACGCCGCCGAGACTCTCCTCGATCCGTTCCAGTCGCTCATCCGTCCGCTGAGCGCGCTTTTCCAAATCGGTCACCCGCACGGCAAGGGGCTTTGTCGCTGGGCTTGGTCCTGCTGCTGGCAAGGCAATCTCCCCAAAAACGAGAAATGGCAAAGGTTTCCACAGCCCCGGGAACGGTCAGCCTTCCACGCATCGGGCGAAGTTCACCCTACATCGTCAACCTGATCATTGCGGGGTGTCCGTTGCCGGCCTGTGGATAACTTGCCGCCTGTGGACAACGGACACCCGTGGCTGGTCAGAGCTTGTGCGGCAGGCGGATCGTGATGAACTCGTTGTTGTCCGGCCGGCCGGCGACCCGCCCGCTGGAGAACGGGAAGTTGTTGTCGTTGAGCACGCCGATCGTGCGGTCGTCGAGCACGATGACATCCTCGATGGTCACGAACGGGAAGCGGAACACGTCCCCGGGGCCGCCGAGATGCTTCGGGTCGGCGATGTTGAGCAGGTCGACCAGCAGGCTCTTGCGACCGTCCAATCCGATCGTGTAGATCCGCTTGAACAGTGCCGCGTCGCCCTGGTTGTTGTCGCGCTCGATCACCAGGAAGCGACCGCGGCCTACGGCGATGAAGTCACCGATCGCGTTTGCCGGGGATTCCATTTGGTACCCCCAAAGTCTTCCCGTATATCCACCAGTTTTCAGATCGAACTCACTGATCCGCAAGCTGCCGGGCGCATCACCGGTGACCGTCCCCTCCAGCAGCGGGTAGAGGAAGCGCCCGTCGGTCGAGGCGGCCATGCCCTCAAACCCCTTGCTGCTGCCCAGGTTCGGGGTGACGCCGGCGCGGGCGGCGCTTTCCGGCGCGAAGACGCCGGGCAGCGGGATCGGCGGGGCGAGCAGCCGGCCGGCGCGGTCGAAGTGCAGCAGGTACGGCCCGAACTCGTCGCCGATCCAGTAGCCGCCGTCGCCCGTCTTGACGATCGACTCGATGTCGAAGTCGGCCCCGGTCAGTACCCGATCCGCCCGCGTCAGCGGGAACGGCACGTGCGAGAACGGGTCGGTCAGGTTCAGCCCGCCCACCACGTCGATCGTCTTCCCCCCGAAGTCTGGCACGATGCGCTGGATGCGCAGCAGGAAGTCGGCGCTGTTGCCGATGTTGCCGTAACCGTTGTCGGACAGCACGTCGAAGCTGCCGTCGCGGTTGCGGGCGATCCCGGAGAAGCCCTGTACCGGCTGGTCGGCGAAGGGGACCGGCACCCCGTTGATGGGTGCTGTCCCGAGCAGGCTGCCGGATGGTTCGCTGCCGGGAACGAACGTCGTCGCGGGCAGTGACGCGAAGCCGGTCAGGGTAGGTACGCCGCTGCCTTGGGCGGGCACGCCACTGAGCAGAATGATTGTCAGCACGCCGAACACGGCCGTGCGAAGGGTAATCATGCGCGGAAGCTAGCCAGTGCCGGTGTCGCGCAGGCGAGGAACGGGTGAATTCTTCGGCCTGCCCGCCCAGAGCGGTGCGAAGAGTTGGCCTGGAAGTCAGCAAGCTTTCAGCGGCAGCTTGCTTTGACGGCGCATCGTGCCCCGAATGATGAGAATACTCCTGGCCGCGGCGCTGCTTGCGCTTCCCGCGCCGCCGCAGGCAGCTTCGCCGGAGCGAGGGAAATCCTTTGACGTGCAGGCGCATCGGGGTGGCCTCGGGCTGCGGGTGGAGAACACGCTCGCCTCGTTCGGCAACGCGCTGCGGCTCGGGGTCTCCACGTTGGAGCTCGACATCCAGGTTACCGCCGACGGGCACGCGGTGGTCACCCACGACCGCCGGATCAACCCGGCCAAGTGTTCCGGCGAGTTCGGCGGCCGTTTCATCAAGGACCTTACCCTTGCCCAGGTCCGCACGATGGACTGCGGATCGCAGGCGCAGTCCGGATTCCCGGGACAACTGGCTGTCCCCGGAGCGCAAATGCCTTTGCTTTCAGAGGTTTTTGACTTGGTACGGCGCTACCACGCCCGCGACGTGAAACTTAACATCGAGACGAAGGTGGAGGCCGGCGCCCCGCACGAGACCGCCCCGCGCGAGCAGTTCGTTCAGGCGGTCGCCGCCGAGATCCGCAAGGCCCGGATCGCCCGCCAGGTCACCATCCAGAGCTTCGACTGGGGCACGCTCATGCGCTGGCGCGAGGTGGAACCGGGCCTTCCGCTGGTCGCCCTGACCAACTTCGACTTCCTCCAGGTGGGCCGGCCGGGTGCGTCGCCCTGGCTGGGCGGCATCGACATCGACGACTTCGGCGGCGACCCGATCGCCGCCATCAAAACCTTTGGGGCTTGGGCTTTTTCGCCGGTGCACGGGTTCCCGCAAAACGGGAAGGTCACCGATCCCG
>DASUXL010000058.1:0-15014 GCA_036377915.1 Candidatus Limnocylindrales bacterium | reverse complement strand
CTGGGGGGGTGGGACGGGGGCCTGGGCGGCGCTCAGGACCAGCGTGGGAACCAGCGCGACCATCGCCGCCAGCGGCCGCCACCCCTCCGTCCACTTTGAACGGACAGGCTCATGTTCCTCGGCGAGCTCCCACTGTTCACCCAGATCTATGAGCACCTGTACAGCCTAAATCTAGAGCACGAGGATGTCGGCGTCGTAGGCGGTGAACCCGTCGTAGGTGATGAGCCGCTGCACGATGACCTCGGTCCGGCCCTGCCGTGCCGGCACATACGGGCGCACCAGGGGCCGTGCGTTGTCGCGTGCCAGCTCCCGGTCGAACACGAAGACATCCTGGCTGTCCGACCACGACCATTGTTCGACGTACCACACCCCGGTGCTGTTGTCCTTGCGCGCGGTGTAGAGCCGATCGTCGCGCCCGATGACCGCGCCGCCGAGGTAGTGGATCGCGGGAATGTAGCCGAACGGGTCGCCGCTCGCCAGCGCCCACGGCGGCGTCGACCAGGCACCGTCGCGGTGCATCTTCACCTTGTACTGCGCCTGCCCGTTCTCCCCCTGCCACACCGCATACGCGATGGAGGGCCGGCCGTTGACCGTGCCGATGTCGAGCAGCCGCACCTTGTAACCGCTCGACGGCGTGATCGCCAGATCCAGGTCACCCGGCCCGAAAGCGGGACCGCCCGCCGTGTAAAGGTTGCCCACCACCCGCCCGTCGGCAAGCTCCACGGCACCGGTGTTCAGGCGCAGCCGGGCGAACTCCACGTTCCGGTACGGCGAACTGACCGGATGCCCGTAGAAGGCAAGCAGATTGTCGTCGGCATCACCGGCGACCGGCTTGACCACGAGATAGATCTGCCCCAGTCCCTCGGCGTTCATGAACATCCGGGCCTGACTCCAGGTGGCGCCGAAGTCCTCGCTCACCCTGTACTGCCACGTCGACGAGCCGACCCGGGTGAACAGGACCAGCCGGGTGCCGCTGCGCAACACCTGGGCATAGGTGATGTTGCCGGAGAAGGTGAGCTGCCGCTCCGGCCCGACCGCCAGCGTCGTCCGGTTGACCGTGCGGAAGCGCATCAGGTTGTCGTGATTGTGCCCAGTGTAGAAGACGACGAGGTTGCTCTGGCCGCCCTCGAAAGCGATCGCCGGAGCATTGTGGTCGTCGGCCCGGCCGGTGCGGCTGATCTCGACCATCTGGACGGCGCCGGTCTCCCGGTCCACCTTGGCCAGCCTGACCGTGCCCAACCGGGCGATGCTCCCCACCCACGTGTGCGCGCCGTCGTTGACCGCTACCGGCTGGACCCACCAGCTGTAGATAGCGTTGTCAATGGTCGCCCTCACCTCGCCGACGGTGGCGGCCGACGCCGGTTGCGCGGCTATGACGGCGACGGCGACCATGGCGATCAGCATCGCTCGATAAGTTTTGCTCCACATTCCACTATTGGGCACCGAGCATCACCGGCGCACAAGACTGTGGCTAGCTCCGCGTGGTGCTCGTCAGTGCGCTCCCGGCGGGAGTGACCAATCTGGACACCCACTTTGTCACGCGCTCGGTCACATCCGGAACCGTCAACCCGACCTCAGCCAGGATCTCGGCGCGGCTGCCGTGGTCAATCCACTGAACCGGTACCCCCAGATCTCGAACTGGCATGTCGAGATCGTTGTCGCGCAACAGTTTTGCCACGGCATCTCCGATGCCGCCGTGGCGCACGCCGTCCTCGATCGTGACCACGAGCCGGTGCTCGGCGGCGATGCCCACCAACTCGATCGGGGCGGGCCGCACCCAACGGGGGTCGACAACCGTCACGCCATAGCCGGCCTTGCCGAGCTCCGCGGCGACCTGCACACCCAGCTGTGCGAAGGCGCCGACCGTCACGAGCAGCACGTCCTTGTTGCGCGCCTCGGCGAGCACGTCGACGCCGCCGACCTGGCGCAGGGCGGGAAGCGCGGCGGGCACGGAACCGTTCGGGAAGCGCAGCACCGTCGGACCGTCGGAGATGGCGACCGCCTCGCGCAGCGCCAGCCGCAGCGTCTCCGCGTCGCGCGGGGCCGCCACGCGCAGGCCGGGCACCACCCCGAGGATCGACAAGTCCCAGATGCCGTAGTGGCTGGGGCCGTCGGGGCCGGTGATGCCGGCGCGGTCGAGCACGAAGGTGACCGGAAGCTTGTGCAGCGCAACGTCCAGCAGCACCTGGTCGAAGGCGCGGTTGAGGAACGTGGCGTAGATGGCGACCACCGGGTGCATGCCGGCCAGGGCAAGGCCCGCGGCCGAAGTCGTGGCGTGCTGCTCGGCGATGCCCACATCGAAGGCCCGGTCAGGGTAGGCGGCGGCGAGCTTGTCGATGCCGGTCGACTCGGGCATGGCGGCGGTGATCCCGACGATGTCGGGGCGCTCACCGGCCAGCTCCACCAGCTCCTCGGCGAAGACACTTGTCCACTTCAGACTCGGCGCGGCGAGCAGCTTGCCGGTCTCGGGGTCGAAGGCGCCGGGGGCGTGCAGCCTGTCCGCCTCGTCCTGCAGCGCCGGCGGGTAGCCGTAACCCTTGTGCGTCACCGCGTGCACGATGACCGGGCCGCCGTAACGCTTGGCGCGCTGCAAAGCCGACTCCATCGCGTGCTGGTCGTGCCCGTCCACCGGGCCCACATATTTGATGCCCAGGTCCTCGAACATCGCCTGCGGGGCGACCGCGTCCTTGATCCCCTTCTTGACCGCGTGCAGCGCCTCGAACAGCGGCTTGCCCACCAGCGGCGTCTTTTCAAGCGCGTCCTTGATCAGGTCGAGCACCTTCTCGTAGCCAGGGTTGAGGCGAAGCGTGGCAAGGTGATCGGCGAGCCCGCCGATGGTCGGCGCATAGGAGCGGCCGTTGTCGTTGACGATGATGACCAGCGGGTAGTCGCGCCCCGCGATGTTGTTCAGCGCCTCCCAGCACATGCCGCCCGTCAGGGCGCCATCGCCGACCACCGCGACCACGTGGCGCGCCTCGCCGCGCAGCACATATGCCTTGGCCATGCCATCCGCGTAGGACAGGGCCGTCGAGGCGTGACAGTTTTCGACGAGATCGTGCTCGCTCTCATTTTGATTTGGGTACCCCGTCAGCCCGCCCCGCTGCTTCAAAAGGTCGAAACCGTCCTGCCGTCCGGTCACGATCTTGTGGACGTACGCCTGATGCCCGGTATCAAACACAAAGCGGTCCCTGGGCGAATCGAAGACGCGGTGCATGGCCAGCGTCAGCTCGACCACGCCCAGGTTGGGACCGATGTGGCCGCCCGTGCGCGCCACCTTGACGATCAAGAAGTCGCGAATCTCCGCTGCGAGTACGGGCAACTGCTCTGGTGAGAGGGCCTTGAGGTCCTGCGGGCCACTGATGGTGCTCAGCAGGGAGTGTGCGCGGTCGGTCATAGGGCAAAAGTCTATCGGTGGAATCAACCCCTGGTCACCGCACTCACGGAACCTTCACCTTTGGGCGGACCAGGAGTGCGACCGCCTCCACGTGGTGCGTTTGCGGGAAGCAGTCGAAGGCCCGCAGCTCACGCAGCTCCCAGCCCAGGTCCATAAATGTCCGGACATCACGTGCCAGGGCGGCGGGATCACATGCGACGTATGCCACAGCGCGCGGGCCGGCCGTGTCGATCATCCGGACGACCCTCGCCCCGGCGCCCGCCCGAGGCGGATCGAGGACCACTATGTCGACGTTGCGGGACAGCCGTGCGCCCTCCACCGGCGCCCGCACGATCCGCACCGGCAAGCCCTCAAGGCTGCGCTCGGCCGCCTGCACGCTCTCGGCCGCCGACTCGACGAGCGTCACCCGGCAGCCGCGCCCGGCCAGCGCCGCCGAGAAAAGCCCGGCCCCGCCGTACAGGTCCCACGCCCGCTCCCCCTCCCGCGGCGCGAGAAACTCCAGCACGCACGCCGCGAGGGTGTCCGCCGCCGCGGGGTGCACCTGCCAGAAGCCGTGCGCCGCAAGCAGAAACTCCCGGCCCACGGCCCGCTCGACGATGCCGCCGTCACCGGCTATCCGCGCCTGGCCGACCGCCGGCGCGACGACGTCGACGGTGTCGACATCCGGCCACTTGCGGTCGAGCACGTCCAGCGCCTGGATCGCCGGGTGGGCGATCAGGCAGCGGTCGATCGGCACCACCTCGTTGGACCGGTGCTTGAGCAACCCGGCCCGCCCGGACGCGGCGACCCGGTAGCGAACCCTTGTGCGCCAACCGAACTCGGTCCCGATGGACTCCACCGGGACGTCCAGCTCAAGCTTTGCCAAGCGCTGCAACTGCTCCCGCAGCACCGCCGCCTTCCACTCCAGCTGCGCGCGCGGCGAGGCGTGCTGCAGGTCGCAGCCGCCGCAGCCGTCCGGATGCGAGTACGGGCAAGGGGGTACGACCCGATCCGGCGACGGCGCGAGGACCTCGACTGCATCGGCGCGCAGGTAGCCCTTGTGGACCTCGGTGACCTCGGCGACCACCCGCTCGCCGGGCAGGGCGTGGCGCACGAAGATGACCTGGCCCTCGTGGCGGGCCACGCAGTGGCCGCCGTGCGCGGGCGCCCCCACGTCCAGCTCCAGGCGGTCGCCTTCGGTCGGGCTCACGCTTCGTCGTCTCCCGGCCTCGGGCCCCTCGCGGGTACCCGTGCAAGATCCCGATCGATCCGCTCAAGGTCCTTCGACGCGCTGGAGTGCAGCTGCCAGGGCACGCTGGTCACCATCACCCCCGGCTCGAACAGCAGCCGCCCCTTGATGCGCAGCGCCGACTGGTTGTGCAGCAGGTTCTCCCACCAGCGGCCAACCACGTACTCGGGGATGAAGACGGTGACGACGTCGCGCGGCTTCGCCTCCCGCAGCGACTTGACGTAGGAGATGATCGGGCGCGTGATCTCGCGGTAGGGCGAGTCGACAACGGTCAGCGGGATGCTGAACCCGCGCCTGTCCCACTCGGCCTGCAACGCCCGGCTCTCGTTGGTGTCCACGTTGACCGTCAGCGCGGTGATGGTGTCCGGCCGCATCGCCCTGGCGTAGGCGAGCGCCCGCATCGTCGGCAGGTGGACCTTGCTCACCAGGACCACCGCGTGATTGCGCGACGGCAGCACCGGCTTCTCCTCGGTCGGGGTCAGCTCCCGCGCCACATGGTCGTAGTGCCGCCGGATGCCGCGCATGATCAGGTAGATGACGCCCATCGCGGCAATCGAAATCCAGGCGCCGTGGGTGAACTTGGTGACCAGCACCAGGATCAGCACGAACCCGGTCAGCACGGCACCGAAACCGTTGATGGCGCGGGCACGGATCATGCGGCGCCTCGTCGCCGGGTCCCGTTCCACCCGCAGCAGCCTGTTCCAGTGCCGCAGCATGCCGATCTGCGACAGGGTGAACGAAACGAACACGCCGACGATGTAGAGCTGGATGAGCCGCGTCGTCTCCGCCTTGAACGCGATGATCAGCACGACGGCGGCGATGGCCAGGAAGATGATGCCGTTGGAGAACGCGAGCCGGTCCCCGCGGGTGTGCAATTGCCTTGGCAGGTAACGGTCCTGGGCCAGGATCGAGCCGAGCACCGGGAAGCCGTTGTAGGCGGTGTTGGCCGCGAGCACCAGGATCAGCGCGGTCACCGTGATGACCAAGTAGAAGCCGAGCTGGAAGTGGTCGAAGATCACGCTGGCCAGCTGGGCGGTCACCGTCGGCTGCACATAGCCGGGGCCCGCCCCGGCGATCTGTTCGAGCGGTTTCTCCACGTACTGCAGGCCGGTGCGCAGGCTCAGCGCCACGATGCCGATCATCATGATGATCGACAGGAGGCCGAGCAGGAGCAGGGTGGTCGCGGCGTTCTTGCTCTTGGGGGGCTTGAACGCGGGTACCCCGTTGGAGATCGCCTCGACGCCTGTGAGCGCCGCACAGCCGGAGGAGAACGCCCGCACCAGAAGGAAAGCGAACGCGAACGTGGTGCCGACCGCCATCCCACCCTCAGGAATGATCTCCAGGTCGGCGCTTGGCGCCCGCAGCTCCTCGCCGAAGGCGAAGATGCGCACCGCGCCCCAGCCGATGAGCGCGAGCATCGAGAGCATGAACAGGTAGGTGGGTACCGCGAACAGCGCGCCCGACTCCCGCACCCCGCGCAGGTTCATCGCCGTGAGCAGGGCGACGACCGCCACCGCGAAGCCCATCTTGTGCTCGCCGATGAAACCGACCGCGGCGCCGAGGTTCTCCACGCCCGCGCTGACCGACACCGCGACGGTCAGGACGTAGTCCACGAGCAGAGCGCTTGCCACCCCCAGCCCCGCCCGCGGGCCGAGGTTGACCGTGGCCACCTCGTAGTCGCCGCCGCCGGACGGGTACGCGTGCACGTTCTGCCGGTAGCTCGCCACCACGGTCATCATGACCACCACCACCGCCGCCACCACCCACGGCGAGTAGGTGAACGCCGCGGCGCCCGCGATCGACAGCGTCAGCAGGATCTCGCCGGGCGCGTAGGCGACGCTGGACAGCGCGTCCGAGGCGAAGATCGGCAGCGCGATGCGCTTGGGAAGGAGCGTGTGATGGAGGCGATCGGAGCGAAAAGGTCGCCCCACGAGCAGCCGCTTCAGCACTGACGTCGGACTAGCCACAACGCGCAGCCTATGATGAGCGCGTCCAGTCGTGGTGCCGGGAGGCTCAACGTGCATGTCGTGATCATGGGCTGCGGGCGGGTCGGATCGACTCTCGCGCATACCCTGGAGGCCCTGGGGCACGCCGTGTCCGTCATTGATCAGGACGGCGATGCCTTCCGCCGGCTCTCCGCCGACTTCGCCGGCCTGACCGTCACGGGCATAGGTTTCGATCGCGATGTGCTCATCTCGGCCGGGATCGAACACGCCGACGCGTTCGCCGCCGTCTCCAGCGGCGACAACTCCAACATCATCTCCGCCCGGCTGGCCCGCGAGACCTTCGGCGTGCAGCGCGTGGTGGCCCGCATCTACGACCAGCGCCGCGCCGAAGTCTATGAGCGCCTTGGCATCCCGACCGTCGCGACGGTCCGCTGGACGGCCGACCGGATCGTGCGGCACCTGGTGCCCGAGAGCGCCACGGAACTGTGGCGCGACCCGACGAGCACCGTGTCCATCATCGAGGCGCCGGTCCACCCCGACTGGGTCGGGCGCCCGCTGCGCTCCCTCGAGGACGCGACCGGCACGCGGGTGGCGTACATCATGCGCTTCGGCATCGGCACCCTGCCGACCTCCTCCACCGTCATCCAGGACGGCGACCAGGTCTTCATGCTGGTCACCGACGACATCGCCAAAGCGGTCCAGGCCGCCGCGGCGGCCCAGCCAGCTTCCTGAGGAGACATTGGCAATGCGTGTCGCGATCGCCGGAGCCGGAAACGTCGGCCGTTCCATCGCCCAGGAGCTGATCGAGAATGGTCACCAGGTCATGCTGCTGGAGCGCTCCCCCAAGATGCTGCGCCACGAGCGGGTCCCGCAGGCCGAGTGGGTGCTCGCCGACGCGTGCGAGCTGTCCTCGCTACAGGAGGTAAACCTTGCCGCCTGCGACGTCGTCGTCGCCGCGACCCGCGACGACAAGGTGAACCTCGTGGTGTCGCTGCTGGCAAAAACGGAGTTCGCGGTACCGCGGGTGGTCGCCCGGGTCAACCGCGCCGAGAACGAGTGGCTGTTCACCGAGCAGTGGGGCGTCGACGTCTCCGTCTCCAAGCCGCGGCTGATGGCCGCGCTGGTCGAGGAGGCGGTCACCGTCGGAGACCTGGTGCGGCTCATGACTTTCCGGCAGGGCGAGGCGAACCTGGTGGAGATCACGCTGCCGGCGGACGCGCCGCACGTGGGCGACCCGGTGCGCGACATCCCGCTGCCGCCCGACAGCGCCCTGGTGGCGATCGTGCGAGGCAAACGGGTACTTGCCCCGACCCCGGACGACCCGGTCGAGTCGGGCGACGAGCTGATCTTCGTGTGCACCTCGGAGGTCGAGGAGCAGGTGCGCTCGGTCGTACTCGGCGCGGACAGCGTGGAGCGCACCCGGACGAAAAGGCGCTAGCCCTTCAAGCCCTTCACGCCGAACAGTTCCAGGCAAGGATTGTCCACAAACGACATCTGGCGTTGCCGCATCTCGGTGCCGATCCCCCGGCCGTGATGGTCAAGGCCCAGCCACGAACTGGAAGCCACCTCGCGCAGCACCGGGAAATCCCGGGCACGCATGTTCTGTACCCCCAAAGGCTTTCGGTCTTCAAAAACCACAAGCCCCAGCGACCAGTCCTCCGGCTTCCAGTCGCCGCAGTCGCCCCAGTGCCCCTGGACCACGTCCCGCGCACGCTGCGCCGGCGGCAGATCGGTCCACGGCGTGAGGAAAGGCGTCTCGCCCGGCCGGTGCACGCCCCGCGCGGCCAGCTCGGCGAGGGCGGCCAGCTCATCGCCGGTGGGCAGGCGCAGCTCCAGCCGCGGCGTGGTCAGCTTCAGGCCGAGCAGCGGCCAGTGATCAATAAGCACCCGGGCATTGTGCCCACCCGGCGCGCGTGTCGCACCGGATTTACTGCGTCAGGGCGGGTTCCTGCTCGCGCGTGACCCGGCGGGCCGCCCAGAAGCTGATCGCCAGCAGCATGAGGAAGGGTGGGTACCCGAGGGCGATCCTCGCCACGCCCAGAGCGTTAGGGTAGTCGGCGACATACAGCGCGGTCTGCACGCTCGCCTTGAGCAGGAAGACCACCGCCCAGAGCGCGGTCACCCAGCCGAACGTGCGGCGCAGCCGGTCGTCGGAGCGCCAGTCCCCCTTGCCGCCCTGGGCGATCACCGCCCAGAACCAGCCGACCAGCGGGTGACCGACCGTGATCGAGCCGAGCAGGAACACCGCATACGCGATGGTGATGATGATGCCCGGCAGGTAGAAGTCGCGTGCCTCGCCGGAGTTCCACGCGAGATAGGCGCCCAGCGCGATGCCGAACAACCCGTTGACGGCGAACCGGATCGACTCCTTGCGCAGCAGCCGGACGATCGCGATGCCGACCGCCACCGCCACCGCCGAACCGATCGCCCACTGCAGGGCCTCGCGGGTCCGCCCCTCCGCCCAGGCCATGCCCAGCGTGACGTTGACCAGAACGAAAACGGCGACCGGGATGCCGGACTCGATGAGCCCCTTCCAGCCACCGAGCTGCTGCGCCATCTGCTCCCCGAAGGGGGGAAGCTGCTCTGTATCGGCGCCCGGGTTGCCCTTCATGTCGCCACTTCCAGCTCGTAGTGCGGGTTATAGATGACCTTGCGACCGTCCCTGAGAGCCACCCTGCCACGGGCCGTCAAGGCCCGCCCCGGCTCAAGGCCGGCAATGTGGCGGCGCCCAAGGAAAACCAAGGTGACCACATCGGTGCCGTCATAGAGATCGGCCTCCAGCGTGGGCAGATTGGTACGCGGAGTATAGACGACGGTCCTGAGTCTTCCCGCAACGGAAACCAGGTCGCCCCGGTGCACATCCTCGCAATGCTCGCATCCGGCACGCTCTGTGTCCCGGCGCAACTCTTCCGACTCAAGCTCCTGCTCGGAGGCGGTCAGCCGGTGGAGCACGCCACGTAAACCTTTACGGCCGTGCGTCGGCGTTGGCATGAATCCAGCCTAGTTCTTTCTCGGCCGAGGTGAAGGCTTGCGTTTTGGCACCTCGGCGACGGCGGCCGGAGCCTCACCGGAGTCGGGCTCGGGCGTGGCGGATACCTCCTGCGGCAGGCGCAGCGGCAGCGCCTCCCGCGTCGGGCGAGCCTCCTCGTCCCGGTTGACCACCAGGCCGGTCAGGCAGTCGTTGAGCGGGCCGGCGTTGGCCGGGTCGACCGCGGCCGGGCCGCGGAAAACCGCGCGCACCATCCACCTTGGACCGTCGATGCCGACAAAGCGCAGGTCGTCGAAGCCCTGCGGGGTCCGCAGGCGCGCCCGCAGCTCGGTGCCCCAGCGGCCGGCGACCTCCTCGGCCCCCACGCCGTCGGCGAACAGCGCCTTGCGGATCTCGGGGCGGACCTCCTCCCACAGGCTGTCCGTGCGCGGTGCCGCGAACACGCCAAGCTGCAGCGCGTTGGCGCCGTTGGACAGCTCGAGCTGCTGGATCGTGCCATTCTCGGCGGCCTGTGCCCGGATCTCGACCTCGTCGATCGCCGGGATCAGGAGGCTGCCCAGGTCCACCCGCTGGACGCCGCGGGGCGCCTCGGCGATGTCGTAGGGCCCGGACTCCTCGTCGGGCGTGGGAGCGGGAGCCTGCTCGGGCTGCTGCGCCGGGTCGGAGAGCTCAAGCTCCTCCAGCAGCGCTGCCCGGCGGGCGGCGCGGTCACCGCCCCGCGACGCCGCCTCGGCCTTGGCGTGTCGTCCCGCTCGCGAGCGTCGCGAGAAGATCACTTTTCCTCCTCAGATACCGGTCGAGCCGTGCCCGCCGGCTCCCCTCACGGAGTCGGACAGCTTCTCGACGCCGTGGAAGTGTGCCCTTTCCACCCGCTGAACGACAAGTTGCGCGATCCGATCGCCGCGCACAATCTTCGCGATGTTCCGAGGGTCATGGTTGACAAGGTTTATCAGGATCTCGCCTCGGTACCCCGCGTCGACCGTGCCCGGCGCGTTGAGCACCGTCACACCCTTCTTCACCGCAAGCCCCGACCGGGGATGCAACAGCCCGACATAACCCGGCGGCAGCTCGATCGCCACCCCGGTGCGCACCAGCATGCGCTCGCCCGGGGCGATCTCGGCGTCCTCGGCCGCGTAAAGGTCCGCGCCTGCGTCACCCGGGTGGGCGTACGAAGGCATGGGCAGATCCGGGTCGATCTGCTGGACGGGGATGACTACAGCCTCATCGGCTTGCACGGTGGTTACCTCCTGCGGTCGTGCCGAACGCGCCGATCGTATTCTCGGGTGCGTGCCTTATCTAGAACGACTGACGGTCCCCTGGTGGATGTGGGCGCTGGCCCTCGCCGCCACCGGCATACTTGCCGCCCAGATCGGCCTGGGCGCGCCCGGGCCACGCACCTGGGTACCGTTCGCCCTGCTCCTGCCGTTTGCCGCAGCCGGCGTCTGGTGGCTGGGCCGGATCAAGGTGCAGGTCCGCGACGGCGAACTTTGGGTCGACGACGCCCACCTTCCGGTGAATTTCGTCGCCGACGCCATCCCGCTCGACGAGGAAGGCAAGCGGCTGCTGCTCGGCGCCGGGGCCGACCCGCTCGCCTTCGTCGTGCAGCGCCCATGGATCAAGGGGGCGGTGCAGGTCGTCCTCGACGACCCGGACGACCCCACCCCCTACTGGCTGATCAGCACCCGCTCCCCGGAGCGGCTCACTGCGGCAGTTCTTTCACGGCCTGATCGATCACGTCCTGCCGGCCAAACTTCAGCCTGAGGTCGCGGGCCACCTCCTCGCCAAGGCGGCGGGTCGCGCGGCGGTTGAGGTAGGTCGCCACCGCGGCGCCGGTCAGCAGCGGGCCGAGGGTTGTCAGATTGCGCCCGAAGCGGCGCAGCAGCATGTCCCGCATCTGCTTGCGGGTCGCGGTGCTCAGCACGGTCGCCACCCCGGTGCCGGGCACCATCGGATTGATCCCCCGGCGGGCGGCCCAGGCCTGCATCAAGCCGACTGCTCTTTGGGTACCGGATCCGGGTATCGGGTGGTGATAAACCTCGTGAAGTTCGCCGATCAGCTTGAGCTCGATGGCGACGACCGCGACCGTCTCGGTGGCCAGCATCACCGGCGCCGACAGCAGCGTCGGCGGTACCGCCCACTCCACCGAGGCCAGACCGCCGCCGACCGCACCCACGCCCCCGGTCGCCCGGGCGGCGTTGCGGATGAGCCGTTCGGCCAGCTGCTCGCCGTCGAGTCCGGGAAAGTGCCGGCGCAACGTCTCAAGATCACGGACCGGCACGTGCGGGGCCAGGTCAGAGACCGAGTCGACGATCCACTGGACCGCCTTGCGCGGATAGAACACCTGCTTGAAACCGCGACTGCGCAGGCCGCGAACTATGCGGCCCAGCAGCTTTGCGCGGCCGCGTCTGTCCAAGTCGGACTCCGCGAGCCCGGCGACAGCCGTCGCCAGCTCTTTCGCGGCGGCGCTGTCTGCCGGAGCGGCGCTGTCTGCCGGAGCGGCGCTGTCTGCCGAGGCGGCGCTGTCTGCCGAGGTAGCGCTGTTGGCGGCGGCGCTGTCTGCCGAGGCGGCGCTGTCTGCCGAGGCGGCGCTGTCTGCCGGAGCGGCGCTGTTGGCGGCGACGCTGTCTGCCGAGGCGGCGCTGGAGTCGCGGCCGCTCCCATCGTTGTGTGGGGCGCGGCCGGACTCGTCACGCGGCGCCGAGGGGCCTGTTGTCATGCGCCTATCTCACCGCATGAAGGCAACCTAGGCACACTCGCGGCAGATCGGTTCCCCGTTGCGCTCACCCGCAAGCTGGCTGCGGTGGTGGACAAGGAAGCAGCGCGAGCAGCGGAACTCGTCGGCCTGCATTGGAACCACCTTGACCGTCAACTCCTCGTCGGCCAGATCGGCACCCGGCAAGTCGAAGGCTTCAGCTGCTTCCGCTTCGTCGATGTCCACGCTGCCCGACTGCGAGTCGACGCGCCTGGCCTTCAGCTCCTCCAGGCTGTCCTCGCCGAGGTCGACCTCGTCCCGGCGCGGGGCGTCGTAGTCGGTAGCCATAGATCGTCACACTCCCAATATGTGTTCTTCCCCCACGAGCGCGACACTTTAACGCGTCCGTGTGGGAGTTGTACGCGCACGGGGCGCGAATTGTTCCCGATGTGACCGAGCAGACAACCAAGCATCAGCTCGGGCGAGTAAAAGGTAGGGGTCCGCACCCCTGGATCACGTTCGGCACGCCGGAGATTTTGAAATTGCTCTCCCCTCGACGGGTCGCACCACGCACGCGACCGTGAAGCGATAACCTCTGGGCTCAACTGGTCCTTTTGCGGGGAGCGAGCTGACACTCATGCACATGACGCGGATTCGGGCTTTGGTGGTTGTCGGGATTTTGTCGATCGCCGCCATCGTGCTCGTCGTGGTCACCGTTAACCGCGACAGCCAAGGTGGCGACACTACGGCGCAGAACTGTCAACCCGGAAACATCCCGGTGAGCCTAGAACTTCCCGAGTCAGGCTCAGAGATTACCATCAATGTCTTTAACGCCACCCAAACCACTGGCCTGGCCAATAATGTCGCGGCCGACTTCCGCAATCGCAAGTTCAACGTCGAAAAGGTCGAAAGTGAGATGGAGAACGGTCAGGAGAAGTACTACCCGGATGAGGTGGCCGTACTCCGATATGGCCCCAAGACCGTCGCCGCCGCCCACCTGCTGCGTGCCTACTTCTTGAATGAAACCACTCCTCAGTTCGACCTCAAGCGTGAAGACAACATAGTCGATGTGGTGGTCGGCGGCAGGTTCAAGCAGCTGGCGACCCCGACCGAGGTGAACCAGGCGGTGGCGATCCTGGGCCGGCCCAAGCTCCCACCGGGCACCTGCGAAGGCTGAGGAAGCCGGAAGTGTTCCAATGCGGCCACCGACGTTGCCGCGTCGCCGGAGGCGGCGTCGTGTTACGGCTCTCCGGCTGCGTCCAGCTCGGCCAGCAGGTCGTGCAGGAGCGGGTGCAACGCGGGCGGAGCGGCCAGGGTCAGATCGGGCCCGGCCGCGGCGCCGCCCAGGCCGCTGACGACCAGCCCCGCCTCCCGCGCGACAAGGCCACCGGCGGCCAGGTCCCAGGCGGCGAGCCCCTTCTCGTAGTAGGCATCGACGATCCCCTCGGCGGCGGCGCAGAGGTCGAGCGCGGCCGACCCCATCCGGCGGATGTCGCGCACCCGCGGAAGCACCCCGGCGACCACCCGGCCCTGGTGCGCGCGGCGCTCGGCGAGATAGGCGAAGCCCGTGGCGACCAGCGACTGGGCCAGGACGGTCTCGGTGGAGCCGGTCAACCGGCGCCCGTCGCGCCAGGCGCCATGCCCCTTGGCGGCGGTCCAAACCGCGCCGGCCGCCGCATGGTGCACCACCCCGGCGACCACCTCACCGTCCAATTCGGCCGCTATCGAGACGGCGTACTGCGGGAGCCCATAGAGATAGTTCACGGTCCCGTCGATCGGGTCGATGATCCATCGAACCTGGCTCGTGCCGCCGCCCTCGCTGTCCCCGTACTCCTCGCCGAGGATGGCGTCATGGGGGCGCAGCGCGCGCAGCGCATCGACGATCTGGCGTTCGACCTCGCGGTCGGCGGCGGTGACGACGTCGGTGAGCGTGCTTTTGGTATCGAATCCGGAGATGCCCTCGGCCCTGCGCCGCCCGGCCGTGGCCGCCCCGGCGGCCGCGATCGGCACCGCTATCTCCAGCAATTCCAGTTCGCTGATCCCCACATCAGCCATCCTTTCACCCGCGTCCGGCGGTCGAAGCGCGCCGGGATCGGTGTTACGCCTGAAGCGGCGCTACAATTCACGCCTGCCACGTGCCCAGGGCGGCACGGCGGCCCAAAGACATCCAGCCTCGCCTCGGAAGGTCATCCGTGACTGAAGCTCGCCAGATCGGCGTCGACGTACGCTCGCTCACCGACATGCTGATCGCCCAGGCCTCCGGTAGCGGCGGCCGACTCACTCAGGCAGAGTTGGCGAGCACGGTGGAGGCTGCCGCGGTTCCCCCCGCTCAGACCAAGAAGTTGCTGCGCGCCCTTTTGGAGGCCGGCGTGACCGTCGAGGTTGATGACTCTGCCAACAACCGCCGCAAGGTGACCGCCGCCCGCGCGGCGACCCCGGCGTCAAAGGCGACCACGGCGAAGGCGACGCCCAAGGCGGCCGCCACGCCCAAGCAGACCAAGGCCAAGACCGAGGGCGAGGATGCCCCGGCGACGCCCGCCAAGAAGGCGGCAAAGTCGACCAGGACGGCAAAGAAGGCCGCGCTGAAGGTGGTCGACTCCCCCGATGCCGGCGTCGACGGCGCGGTGGACGCGGCAGGTGCCGACGGCGTCAAGTCGGACACCAAGGCTGACAGCGCCAAGGTCGAGGCCAAGGCGGACACCAAGGCCGACAGCGCCAAGGCTGACACCAAGGCCGACGGCGCCAAGGCTGACAAGCCGGAAAAG
>DASUXL010000057.1:0-2765 GCA_036377915.1 Candidatus Limnocylindrales bacterium | reverse complement strand
TGATCAGCATGTCGGACGACACGCCGATCCACAGGTCTTGATGACTATTCCTCGGTCGACGGTGGGGCCGCGGTGTGATTATCAGTAGCAGAACGGTTCAGGCGCCGACCGTAGGGGTAGTGCTGGCTACAGAAATGTCGCAGGTCCAGGTTGGGCGGATTAGGGACCAGGACGTTCTGGGATGTTGATCATCGGCTTCGGAGTAACGGAGATCCTGCTGGCGACGCTGGTCTTTCACATGTGAGACCTGCGGCAACCACGCCGCCCATCAGCTGACCAAACAGAACCGCAGGTTCTCTTTTTTCATTCCGCTGTTCTCCGTCGGTACGAAATACCGACAGCTGTACCGCTTGTGGGCGAATCATCGAGGTCGGCAAGGAGCAGGCAGAGACAGCGGCCCGGCAGGTCGGCCCGCACCTGCGGTGACTCGACTAGGGCTTCACTCAGCTCAAGGCCGTCCAACCAACCGCCCGGGCGCAGGCTCTTAGCCTCGATCCGTGGACCGGTAGAGGTGGCGGTGGCGATGCCGGGGCACGTGTGGGTTGAGTCGCGGGTCTCGGTGGGGGCCGCGAGTGACCTGCTGGTCTGCCCAGCTTTTCCACTGGTGGTCTCCGGGATTGCCGCGTGTGCGGCAGGTGGACGGGGGTTCAGGCGCTGACCGGCGGCGCCAGGCGGTGCCCGAACACCCGGTTCCACAGCGCCTGCCACGGGTTCGCCCATGGCCAGTGCGCGGGCAGGTGCAGCACCCGGCGGCGTTGCGGCCGGGCGAGCCGGGTGGGCACGGTGACGATCTGACGGCGCAGGGCCGCGCCGCGGGCCACGGCATGCTGTGGGCTGGCCAGGGTCCCGGCGGCGCGGAGCAGGTTGTGGGTCATCGCCGCGCAGATCGCCCAGGCGCTGTTCGCAGCGAACCGGCCCGAGGGCAGGTGGGCCAGAGGTCCGTCGATCAGGTCGGCGAAGGTGGTCTCGATGATCGCGTGCCGACGGTGGGTGATGTCGGCTTGCGCGGTCGGCTCAAGGCTGTTGGTCAGGAACGGGTGGTGACGCCAGACCGGGAACAACTCCTCCAGCCGGGCGCGGTCACGGACCCGACGCACGATCAGCCGGGCGGTGACTGGATGTTCGGTGGAGCCGAACGCGGTGAAGGTGGCCACCTCGGCGACCTCGGCGTCGCTGATCAGCTCGCCGGTGTCGGGGTCGACCACGGCACCCGGATACTGCACCGGAGTCCATGCGTGGTCGGGAATCGTTGCGATTGCCCTGATCACCGAGGAGTTCTTGACCAGCACCAGCGAGAACCGGGCCCCTGCCTTGAGGCAGGCGCCGGCCACCGCACTGCTGCCGTAGGCCGAATCGCCGCGGACCAAGACCTCGCCGGTCGCGCCGGCAGTACGGGCCACCCGGATCGCGTCGGTGACCATCGACGCCGCCCCCTTGCCCGACCCGGCCCGACCGGCCCGGAGCCGGATCCCGGCGATCACCGGTGCACCCCGCGCGGTGGAGATCGTGGTCGCCAACGGCGACAAGCCCTTGCGGAGCACCTGCTTGCCGGCGATCTTGGTGTGGCCGTAGCTCGCGCCCTGCTTGGCGTGGCCGAACACCGGCCGCAGCAGTGAGTCGATGTCGATAAGCGCTTGGTCGCCGATCCCGGGCAGCAAGTCGGTGGCCCGGACCAGGTTGACCAGGTGGGCCCGTAACACCGAGGCCAGTTGCAGGGCGTGGCCGTGGCTGAACTCGCGCAGGAACTGGCCCAGCGTGGCCGGCGCATACACCCCGCCGAACAGCCGCGGCATCCCACCGGACCGGAGCATGTTCAGATCCTCGATACAGTCCGCGCCGGCGGCCATCCCCGCGATGACCGCGGTCAGCTTTCCGGCCGGGTTCACCCCCGCCGACTTCACCCTCGACGCCTTGAACCTGACCCGCCCGTCAATCAGCTCCGGCAGGCCCGCCCGCTCGGCCAGCCCCATCACCGGGACCAGACCTGCGAACGACACCAGGTTCTCCTCGTCGAAGACCGGTGTGGACCGCGACCACCCATCAGGTAGTTTCACTCTCAGTGCCTTCTGCAGATTGGCTGGATCAGGAACTTGACACTCCCGATTTTCCAACTACAGAAGGCACATCAGCGTCCAGACCCGCCGCGCTTGCCACTGCCCATCCACGGATCGAGGCTAAAGGGCTGCCACCGGCAGCATCGATGAGTTAGGTGACGACCGAGCGTTGCCGAGACCGAGCGCCGAATCTCAGCAGTGGAACTTGGCTCTGATTAGAGGCGATGCCGAAAAAGATGAGTGTCCGAGGGGGGACTTGAACCCCCATGCCCTGTCAAGGGCACTAGCACCTCAAGCTAGCGCGTCTACCTATTCCGCCACCCGGACCTGCGGTTGCACCTCGCGGGGCGCGCACGAACTATAGCAACTTGGCTCGTCACGCCGAAGGGTTCCACCGGGCCGAGTGGACGCCCAGGGGCATAGGCAAAGATGAACCGGTGAGCGCGGAGTACCGGCCGGAGGCCGAGGTTGTCGAGCTATGCCGAGAGCTGATCCGGATCGACACATCCAACTTCGGGCCGGACCCGGGTCCGGGTGAGCGGGTTGCCGCCGAACGCGTGGCTGAACTGCTCGATGAGGTCGGCATAGCGAGCGAACTGTTGGAACCCCAGCCTCGTCGTACGTCGGTGGTGGCGCACTGGGCGCCGGAAGGAGTCGACAGGTCGCTGTCGCCGTTGCTGGTGCATGGTCACCTCGACGTGGTGCCGGCCA
>DASUXL010000056.1:0-37802 GCA_036377915.1 Candidatus Limnocylindrales bacterium | reverse complement strand
TTCGCGGCCGGCAACACCACCATCGTCAAACCTCCGCCGCAGGCGCCCGCCGCCTCGGCCGCCGTCGTCGAGCTGCTGCTCGAGGCGGGCCTGCCGGTCGAGGCCGTCCAGGTGCTGCACGGCGGCGCCGACATCGGCGCGCAGTTGTGCGCCGCGCCCGAGGTCGCCGTCATCAGCTTCACCGGCAGCGCGGCCACCGGCGTCGCCGTCGCCCGCTCGGCCGGGGCCAAGCGGCTTGTGCTCGAATTGGGCGGCAACGCGGCCACGCTGGTCTGCGAGGACGCCGACATCGCCCACGCGGCAAGGGTTTGCGCCCGCACCGGCTACACCAACTCCGGGCAGAGCTGCATCTCGGTGCAGCGGGTCTACGTGCAACGCACTCGATACGACGAATTCGTCGACGCGTTCACCACCGAGGTCAAGGCGCTGATCGTGGGCGACCCGCTCGATCCCGCCACCGACGTCGGATCCATGGTCGACGACCAGGCCGCCGAGCGGGTCGTGCGGTGGGCCACGGAGGCCCAAACCGCGGGCGCCACTATCACCACCGGCGGCACGCGCGAGGGCGCGACCGTCATCCCGACCGTCGTGGCCGCCCCGCCGCCCAACGCGTCCGTCGTCACCAACGAGGTCTTCGGCGCGCTGGTCAGCGTCATGGCCTACGACGACTTCGACGCCGCGATCGAGATGTGCAACGAGAGCCGCTACGGGTTGCAGGCCGGGCTGTTCACCCGCGACATCGGCCGCATCATCGCCGCCTGGCGGGACCTGGAGGTCGGCGGCCTGGTCGTCGGGGGCTCGTCCAACTTCCGCCTCGACCATGTGCCGTTCGGCGGGATGAAGGAGTCCGGGTTCGGCCGCGAGTCGCCCCACTTCATGATCGAGGAGTACACCACCGTGAAAACCCTTATGCTGCGCGACATCTCCCTGTGGGGGCAGGCATGACCACCGGCGCCGAGGCGCTCGTGGCCCAGATGGCGTCCTACGGCGTCGAGTACATCTTCGGGCTGTGCGGGCACACCAACATCGCCCTGCTGGATGCCTTGAGCCGCAGCAGCATCCGGTTCGTCATCGGCCGCCACGAGCAGGCCGCCGCGCACGCCGCCGACGGCTACGCCCGCCTGTCCGGCAAGCCCGCGGTCGTGCTGACCCACGTCGGCCCGGGCCTGACCAACGCCGCCACCGGCGTGATGACCGCTGCGCTCGACTCCGTCCCGATGGTGGTCATCTCCGGCGACATCCCTTCGTACTTCTACGGCCGCCACCCGCACCAGGAGATCAACCTGCACGCCGACGCCGACCAGACCTCGATCTACCGCCCGTTCGTCAAGCGGGCCTGGCAGGTGCACCGCGCACAGGACCTGGGCCGGTTCGCCGAACGCGCCTTCTGGACGGCGACATCCGGGCGGCCGGGTGCGGTGCTGCTGAACGTGCCGATGGATCATTTCTCAAGGCAGGTGCACGCGGAGGCGTACCCCCTCGTGGTGCAAGCCGCAGCGTCGGCACTGCCCGCAGCCACCGCCGAGCGGATCGCCGATGCTTTGCTTGGGGCGCAACGGCCGTTGGTCTACCTTGGCGGTGGCCTCAAGCGAGACAGTGGCCTGCAAGCGTTGCGGCAACTTATCGAGCACCTGGACATCCCGGTCGCCCACTCCCTGATGGCCAAGGGCGCCCTTCCCGACGAACACCCGCTCGTGCTGGGCATGCCAGGCTTCTGGGGCCTCGAATTGACCAACGACTACACCCGCCACGCCGACGTGGTCCTCGCCCTGGCCACCCGGTTCGCCGAAACCGACGCCAGCTCTTGGGATCGCCGCTACACCTGGCAGTTTCCGCCGAGCCGGCTCATCCAGATCGACATCGACCCGGCCGAGATCGGCCGCAACTTCCCGGTCGAGATCGGCGCAGTCGCCGATGTCAACCTCGCGGTTTCCGCCATCGCCGACGCTGTGATGAAAGCGCAACCCGATCCGGTGTCACGCCCGGAGCTGCGCGAGCGCATCCGCGCCGCCCGCACCGCGCTCTACAGCGGCAGCCGCGAACGGGGCCGCAGCGACCAGTTCCCGTTGCGGCCTGAGCGGATCCTGACCGACCTGCGCGAGGCACTACCGCCCGACGCCGTGCTCGTCACGGATGTCGGGTGGAACAAGAACGGCGTGGCGCAGTGCTACGAACTTCCACCGCAGGGACGGTTCATCACCCCCGGCGGAGCTTCCACCATGGGCTTCGGCCCAGCTGCCGCGGTCGGTGTGCAGATCGCGCAGCCGCAGCGCACGGTCGTCGCGCTCATCGGCGACGGAGGTATGAGCGCGCAGCTGCCGGCCGTGCCGATGGCGGTCGAGCAGGGCGCACCCGTGATCTTCGTGGTGATGAACAACCGATCCCACGGAACCATCTCGGACCTTCAGGCGGCCAACTTCGGTGCCAGCTACGGATGCGACTTCTGCGGCCCGGACGGCCAGCCCTACAGCCCCGACTTCGCCGCCTACGGCCGCGCGTGCGGCGCCGACGGGTACACCGTGGACAGCCCGGACCAGCTCGGCAAGGCATTACGCGCCGCGATCGCTGTCCGCCGCCCGGCGGTCATTGACGTGCCGATGGTCAACGAGCCGGTGCCCACGCCGGGACACTGGAACATCAAAGACATCTATCACGGCGTGTTCGAGTAAGACAGGGTTTAGTTCCCCGCGGGTTCAGAAGAACTGACGGAACTTCAAGAGGAACCCAAGGAGTCATCGCGCCGTTCACGCTTGGGCGGGGCCGTGGATTCGCGGTGAACCCGGTCGAGCGTTACGCCATTGTTTGGGCCGAGGAAGCTTGTCACGGCTTGACGGAAGCCGTGTGGGTCCCCGGCCCTCGGCACGCGGCCAACTCCGGTGAGCGTTTTGCCGGACCGGATGTCGCATAAGCCGAGCCGTGTACCCGCAGCTAAGGGTCGGATCATCAGGATCGCGGCCGTTCGACGGCGCGCCACTTGCCTCCCACGCGCCCATCGCAGGCGTTCGCGTGACATGGTCGCGACAGCTGATTTGGCCGTCTGGATGCCTATCTCTTCGGCCGGGCGACGACATCTCGGTGGCCGGAGGTGCGGCGATGCGGCAGACTCCTCAACCATGCTAGGGGAGATCGATCGGCTGATTGGGCTGCTGGATGGACGACTCGACGGAGGTCGCCGAGGACGCGAAGGCTGAGCTGATTTTGACGGGCACAGACGCCGCCGAGCCATTGGCGGCTGCGGTGTCCTCGTTGCAGCGATACGGCCAGCTCTCCGCGATCGAGGTCTTTGAGCACCTTGACAGCCCGGTCGCTGGCCCGGTCCTGATCGAGCTGCTCGACAGCGACCATGAGACCGTGCGCGAGTGGTCTGCGTACGCGCTTGCCCAGCTGGAGGTGCGCGATGCTGTGCCCGCGTTGCAAGCGGCCTACCGCCGCCAGCGAGCCAGCGGTACGACGCCTGACTTTAGCGAGGCGGTGGGGATCCGCTACGCGCTGGCCGCCTTAGGGGCGCGTCGTGTAGTCGTACCACCGTTGGCGGCGTCGTGGGCAGCGTCGGCGCCTGGGCTCGGGCAGGCGTGGCCGGTCGCGCGGCTGGAGGATGTCATCAACGAGCTAGCGGACCATCGGCAAGCGTGTTGTATTTTCAGCTGAGCCGTCGTGCTGGTACCTGGCGCGGCGGACCTTCTTTCCGTAGCGGTGGAACAGGGTGTCGTCCACCGCTACGGTCACGGCCGCGCCGTCGGGCACGAACCGTTCGACGACCGCGCGGGCCAGGGCCAGGCCCGCCTGGTCCAGGTCCCATACCGCGCGGGAGAAGAAGCGGTGCGCGCGTGACCAGTGCGAGCACCCGGCCAGCCCGGCGGCCTGCCACAGGCCGGTGACCGTGCGCGGACCGCTCGCCGACAGCGCCCCGGTGACCAGCGCCGACATCGTCGCGAAGGAGGGCGCGGTGAAGCACGGCCGCAGGACTTCCAGCACGATCAGCAGGGATGGCGGTACGGTCACCGGCATCAGGGCCTCCCCGATCAGGCAACCGGCTCAGCCGTGTCGCACCGTCAACTTCCGGCAAGGACACCCCTCATGGCCAGGAACTCAGGACCGCGTCCGGACCAGCCCGGCCCTGTGGGGGGCCGGGTTTGCTTTTTACCCGGACTGGTGTCAGCTCTCCTCGGGTCGGGTGATGGCCCGCCAGCAGGCGTTGGCGATCTCGTCGAGTTGGGTCTGGGTCAGTTCGGTGTCGCCGGCCGCCAGCCGGACGGCCGGGTTCAGGGCCAGTTCGTAGAGCACGTCCAGGGGCAGGGGAAGCAGCCGGGCGGCGAGGTCGGGCGCGGCGACCTGGGCCAGCAGGGGGTCGTTCTCGTTGGCGAGCGCGGCCGTGTGGGCGGGGGTGCGGTAGGGGGAGTGCTCGACCTGCAGCAGGAAGAGCGCGTGCTCCGGGTTCGCCTTGAGGTAGCGGTAGCAGGACAGCCACAGGGCGTGGAACCGCTCATCGGCTCTGGCCCGCTCGTCCAGGCCTGCGGTGGCCGCGGCTGCGAGGGCGGCCTTGGTTTCGCAGTAGGCCGCCAGGACCAGTGCGTCCTTGGACGCGTAGTGGGTGTAGGCGGTGCCGGTGGCCACCCCCGCCTCGCGCGCCACCGCGCCCATCGATGCGCCGTGGAAGCCGTTGCGGGCGACGAGCGTGCGCAGGGCGGCGCGTACGGCCGCCGCCCTGTCCGTCGGGGCCGCCATCAGGCGGTGCCCGGGGTGCGAGGGTCGATCGCGACGCCGGTCTCGCGCTCGGAGACCTGCCACAGCTTGGCGATGGCGCTCTGCATCCCGATCCTGCGCAGGATCGGCTTGCGCACCGGCGCTCCGTTGTTGACGAACAGCGGGCCGTAGAACTCGCCGCCCTTGGCGGCCGGGTCGGTGGCGGCGCGCAGTTGGGGCAGCGCGCCGTCATCGGCGGACATGCCGATGTACCGGGCCATGGTGTGGAAGAACCGCTGTGACGCGCCGCCGCCCGACTGCTGAACGCTGACCGACTGCAGGTCGGTGTCGGACAGGCCGGGGTGCGCGATCAGGCTGGCCGTGTTCGCGCCGGCCCGCTCCAGTTCGCGTTGCAAGCCCAGGCCGAAGTGGAAGTTCGCAAGCTTGGCCTGGCCGTAGGCGCGCCACGGCCCATAGCGGCCCTCCATGTGCGGGTTAGCAACGTCGACGGCACGACCCATGTGGTGCGCGGTGCTGGTAACCGTCACGACCCGGGACCCGGGTGTGCGCAGCAGCGCGGGCAGCAGCAGCGCGGTGAGTGTCCAGTGGCCCAGGTGGTTGACGCCGAACTGCATCTCGAAGCCGTCAACCGTCCTGGTCTGGGCGATGCCCATCACGCCCGCGTTGTTGACCAGCAGGTCGAGGCGGTGGTGCGCGCCCAGGATCTGGGTCGCGGCCTCGTGTACCGAAGCCTGAGCGGACAGGTCCAGCGCCGCCAGCTCCAAGGACGCGTCCGGCACGCTCGCACGGATCTGCTCGACCGCGTCGACGGCCTTCTGAGCGTTGCGCACCGCCATGACGACGTGCGCGCCCTTCGCTGCGAGCTCGCGGGCGGTCACCAGTCCGAGCCCGCCGTTGGCGCCGGTCACCACGGCCGTCCGGCCGTGCTGATCCGGGATGTCAGTAGTGGTCCATGTCATCTCACACGCCTCCGAATGAATGTTCATTCATAATGTAGATCACCCTGCGGGCAATCGTCAAGTCGAGCCCGTGTAGCCCTCTGCCATGCCCGTGGTCGTGCACCCCCGTCGTCTCGCAGGGGGTCTCGCGACCGTTCCGGCGTGTCGAAATCCTCGGCACCCAAGCCGGGAAGGCCTACGGGCTCGCGGACTGATCGAGTTCATCCACCGCGCCGACCTGGGCGAGGGCGACATCGATGCACCCGACCTATTCAGCGCCAGCGCCCGCCGTCGTCGGTCGAGCGAGACGCTTTGCGAGAGCAACACCGAGACTGGCTCTCCGGTTTGCGGAGATGGTGGTCTGTTCGGGTTCGTGGGTACTGACAGAACGCCAGCATGAACCTCAGGCGTCATACCGCCGCCGCTCATGCTTCGCCCGGATCCGGTGGTTCGCGGTGAACTTGCGGGGCACTCTCGATTGCCGTCTCCAGGAGCTGGCGTGCGGCATGCGCGTAGCGCACTGCGGTGGATTCGGCGACGCCGAAGACGTTGGCGATGTGTAGCGGGTCGCAGCCGCTGGCCACGGCTTCTTCAAGCTGCCGGTCGACGCGCAGTCGTTCGAGGGTGGCAGGTAGCCCTCGAAGGTTGAAGATCCACGCATGGCTGACGGGGCTAAATCCCAGCGCGCTTTCCTTGCTGATGAACAGGTGCGGGTTAGCGGTGTTGGGCCATCGGTTACGCGTGTAATCGAGCCAGCAGCGCAGAAGCTGCCCCGTCAGCTGGTCCAGTGGCCGGGCGGCGCCGTTGAGGGTGAGCCGGTGGTTGGCGAGGTCGATGTCTGTCAGCCGCAGGTCCCTGATTGCTTTGGCGCGGGCGGCGTGTATGGCGGCCAAGGCGACGGCGAGGCGGGCCTGCGGTGTGGTCGCGGCGTTGATCGCGGCCTCGAGATCGGTGGCCTGTAAGGGCTGTGGCACTGGCCGTGCAACGAGTTGTCCGCGGATGTGGCTCGTGGGATTACGGAAGATGACTTTGGCCTTCTTGGCCCATCGGAACAGCATCCGGAGGGCATGGAGCGTGGTCTGCCGCTTGTGGCCTTGCAACGGTGTGACGATGTCGAGGATGTCTTCGCGGGTGATCTCTCGCAGGTGGTCGCGGAAGTCCGACCAGGTGGTCAGCGCGGGACGAGGGCGTCGACGGCGATGCGCACCGAGTTCGGATGGCGAGGGTGACTGCGGGGTCCGCCATTCAGCCAATGGTGTGCCCAGGCGAGCACGTCGCGGCTGATGGCGGGAGCGAGGTTGCCCAGTTTCCGGTCCAGCCAGTCGTGTAGGGCGTTGGGCCGGTCGTCGATGAGCAGATCCAGGCTGGCGAGCACCTCGACGAGGTGCCGTACGCCGCGGCCGTTGGCGCGGCAGATCTGCTGGAAGTGCGAGACGCGGATCTTGTCGCCGTGGCAGTGATTGGCCAGTACGGAGACCCAGGTTGCGTTGCAGCGCGCTCCGTACGGTCACGCTCCATCCGCGTGTTTCGGCGATGGTCCAGGCCAGATGCAAAGCCCATGCCAGCCAAGGGTTGTCCGGCGGCGGCGCTGTTCTCAGGTCGATGGTCGTGCGCTGATAGACGCGCAGCCCGGCATCGTCGAATAGCACGAGCTGCAGCCAGCCCGGTCGGGGTTGCGACGCTGGCGCCGGGGCAACCTTGCGCGACATTCCAGGCGAGCCTTGGCCCACACCGCGCATGGCGTGGTGAGCGGCACTCGCAGATCTTTGAAGCCGGTGATGTCCGCGATGACGAGCTGATGCCATGAGACGCGCCGTAGGTCAGGTAGCAGCATCTTGTAGGTGCCGACAGTACCGCCGAGCCGCTCTGACCGGTCGAGACGGGCTTGCTGCCAGCAGGCCCGGCAGTGCCCAGCCCGCAGCGGGCAGTCCCTCCAGACGGCGCCAGCCGATGCCGAGCACGGCCGGCCCGCTGGCGTGCGCTACGCGCCGCTGTTCACCCTCGCGCCCTCGATGTGGTGGCGAGTAGCGGCCAGTGCGAGGCGGGCGTGCTCCCTGGCGCCGACCTGCGCGACGTGGGTCGCGCGTGGAATCTCTAGGGCGTAAGGGATTCCGGCTGGCAGGGCGGCCAGGATGCCGTGCACGTCGATGCCGCCTTCGCCGGGGAACAGGCGCTCGAACCGTGCCGTGTGGATCAGGCCCTCGTTGGTGGTGGGCACGGCGGCGGGCGCGTCGCACACATGGGCGAAGTGGAACCATTGGGCGGGCAGTTCGCGCAGCTGAGCCACGCTCGAGCCGGAGCGGGCGAAGTGCAGCAGGTCGACCAGGATGCCAGCGTTGGGCTGGTCGGCGGCTCGCAGCACTCGGGTGGCCTCGCCGAGATCGGGCGTCTCGGTCCAGGACGGGAACTCGAGGTCGACGGTGAGGCCCAGCGGTAGAGCCATTTCGCACAGCTGGGCGAAGCGGTCTATCTTGCGCAGCCGGTCGGGGTCGGGCAGCTGCGTGATGACGTGGCGGGCGCCCAGCTCCGCACCGGCCTCCAGGAAGCGCTGGAAGTCGCGTGGGTCTTCGTGCGGGCTGATGCGGGCAAGCTCGATGTCGAGCACCTGCACGCCAGTGGCCGCCAGGTGGACCTTGGTCATGCGCATCAGGGCCGGGTCTGTCGCAAGTGGATAGTGCGGTTCCTGTGGTGTCACCCGGGTCAGGCGCAGCCCGACATACCGGTATCCGGCGCCGGCCGCGGCGTCAACCAGTTCAGGTGGGGATAGGCTCAGCGCGGTCAGGTGCGCCAGCGAATAGTCCCTCCTGCGGTCCTCACGCGAGCCCGGTACGTCGCGCAGGGTGATCAGGCGGCGCATCCGGTGGGCCGCCATCCGCACGGGAGCGCTGGTCGGCGCGCCGTAGCCGGCGTACCCGCCAATGCGCTGCACCACCTCGAAAAAGATTCGTGAGCCGAGCATCTCGGTGGAGAAGTGCAGGTACTCGCCGTGCTCATCGCGGTCATAGAGCAAGCAGTTCTCCCGCATCGCCGCCATGAGGCCGGGCGGCAGATCCAGGCGGGCGTCGAGGTCGTCGTAGTAGTTGTCCGGAATCTTCAGCACAGGTGCGCCGAGTGCGCGCATGGCCGTGGCGCTGGCGACGACGTCGTCGCTGGCGAACGCGATGTGCTGCGGGCTCGCGACCGCCGGTGCCCAATCGCCGCGGCGCAGCGGCGCGGTGTTGAACGTGAGGCGGATCCGGCCCGTCGGGTCGCTGGCCGCCCTGGTGCGGATGAGCCCGAACGGCGCGGCCACCTCGGTGGCGATGTCCGGGCGCAGCCCGAGGACTAGCCGGTAGAACAGTGCCACCTGGTCGAAGTCGTCAACCGACTCCGTCAGCGAGATGTGGTCGGTGGCGGTGACAAGGCCGTCGTCGCGTACGGGGTCAGCTGTCGGCTCGAAGTCGGCCAGCCAGCCGGTGCCATCGACCCCGGCGCGGCAGAAGAAGACCGCGGTGCCGTCGGGCGCCGCCACGGAGCTCAGCTCCGCCTCGTCGGGTTGCCGGGTGCGCGGCAGCACCGGCGCCAGCAGTCGCTCCGCTCGCTGGGTCGAACCGGCAGGATCGGTGCTCTCCACGGCGAACGCGCAGACTGCGGCGGTCCCAGGGGAGAGTGTCCTTTGTGGAGCGAAGTTGAGCAGGATCCGGGCGCTTCCCTGTTCCCAGAGCTGTACCGGCTTGGAGCGGTGCTGCCCGGTATGTGCGAACCCGAGCGCCGTCAACGCTTTGGCGACCACCGGACCGGACACCTCGTCCACGGCGAGTTCGGTGAAGACGTGCCCACCGAGCTGCGGCGCCGGCGGTAGCCCGGTCAGGTGCAGCCGCTCGCGCACCGGCGCGGGGCTGTGGGTGCCGAGCAGCTCTTGCAGGCCGAGCAGCGAACGCATCCCGTCGATTGCGGCGTGGCGCGGATCGGCTTGCCGGTAAACGTCGTTGAAGACTTCCAGCGACAGCGGACCGTCGTACCCGGTCATCAACACGTGGCCGACGAAACCCGCCAGATCGAACGACCCGAGACCGGGAAAGAGCCGATGGTGCCGGCTCCACTCGGCCACGTCCAGATTCATCCGCGGCGCGTCGGCCAGCTGCAGATGAAACACCTTTTCACCGGGTACGACGCGGATGCCCGACGGGTCCGCACCCCGCGAGAGCACATGAAAGCTGTCCAGGCACAGCCCGAGCGCGGGATGGTTGGCGTGCCGCGCGATCCGCCAGGCGTGCGCATAGGTGTTGACGAACCGACCCCACGCCAAAGGTTCGTAGGCGATGCGCAGACCGCGCCGCTGCGCGCGGGTGGCCAGCTCGTGCAGCTGCTCGGCGGCCAGCTCGTCGTCGTCCACGCAGTCGGCCGACTCCGACGAGGAAACCAGCATCGTGGTGGCGCCCAGCTGTTGCATGAGGTCGAACTTGCGCTCGGCGCGGCGCAGGTTGACCCGCAGCACATCGGGCGGGACCGCTTCGAAGTCGCGCAACGGTTGGTATGCCACGACTGTCAGGCCGCGGCGCGCGCATTCGCTGCCGACCTGGCTCGGCGACCACGGCGAGGCGATGAGGTCGCTCTCGAAGATTTCGATGCCCTGGAAGCCGGCGGCCGCGGCGGCGGCGAGCTTGTCCTCCAGGGTTCCGGATAGGCAGACGGTGGCGATGGCCAACCGGGGGGAGACGGGCGGCGGGGAAGACGGAATCGTTGTGGCGTCGCGTTCAGCGGTAAGCATGGCGTCTTTGCCCTTCCGGAACGATTTGAACGTACCAGATAGTTACTTATACACTGCGCGAGGTCGAGCTGGGAAGGGTTCCGAGGGTAAGACCGGACTGGCTGGGCAGGTAAGGTGAGTGTCGATAAAGGAGGAGCGTCCTTGGCCGCACAGACGCCCGGAGTGACGGTGGAACCCGCAACGCGCGACGCCGACCGGACCAGATCCGAAATCCTGGATGTCGCGACCCACGAGTTCGCCGACAAGGGATACGCGGGCGCCCGGGTGGACGAGATCGCCGCCAAAACCCGCACCACCAAACGGATGATCTACTACTACTTCGCCGGCAAGGAGAAGCTCTACATCGCCGTCCTGGAGCGAGCCTATGCCGGCATCCGCGCCCTGGAGCAGCAGGTCGACGTGGATCACCTCGACCCCACCGAGGCCATCCGGCAGCTGGCGGCCCTGACCTTCGACCACCACGAGGCACACCCCGACTTCATCCGCCTGGTCAGCATCGAGAACATCCACCGCGCGCAGCACATTTCCCGGTCGCAGATCCTGCCGGGCCTGGCCGATCCGGCACTCAACGTGCTGACCCGCATCCTCGAACGGGGCCGCGCCGACGGGCAGTTCCGCGACGACGTCGACCCCATCGACGTCCACATGATGATCAGCGCGTTCTGTGTCTTCCGGACCGCCAACCGGTACACCTTCAAGGCGATCTTCCAGCGGGACATGCTCGATCCGGACCGCCGCGAGCATTACCGCACGATGCTCGCCGACATGGTGCTGCAGTATCTGACCACCCGCTAGTTTCCCGGGCGAGTGTCTCGGTAGGTCGGCAGGATCGACGGCGGGATCGGGCCCTTGTTACGCCGGCCCTGGCCTATCTCCTCCCACGCGTGGGCGAGGATCCCCACGCTGCGGCTCAACACGAAAAGGCCGCGTGCCAGCGGCGCGGGGAAGCCGAGCTCGGCGTAGATGACCGCAGTGGCGCCGTCGATGTTCATCGGGATCGGTTTGGTGCGGCCACGGTTGAGGACATGCTCGACCGCCACGGCCGCGCGGGCGTGCCGGCCCTCGATCAGGCCCTCGGCCACCGCCCTGTCCACCAACGCCAGCAGCGGATCGCGCCGCGGGTCCACCGGGTGGAACCGGTGGCCGAACCCCGGCAGATAGGGCGATCGAGCCCGCCATGCCGCGACGACCTCCGCCACCGCGCCGTCAAGATCCTGCCCCGCAGACTCCCGGGCCACTATGTCCTCGAGCAGTTCGACACACTGCTCCCCAGCGCCGCCGTGCACGTCACCAAGCGCGTTGACCGCCGAGGCCATGGCGTTGTTGAGGCCCACACCGCACGTCACCGCCATGCGGGCGATCGCGATCGACGGGGCCTGCGGCCCATGGTCCACGGAGGCGACCATGGCCGCCTCTAGCAGCGCCGCCTGGCGCGGGTCGGGCAGTTCACCTCGGGTCAGCAACCAGAGCGTGGAGACAAGCCCAGTGTTTCCAATCAGATTCTCCACCGGCACGCCTCGCAGCTCCACGACGCCCGGCTCCATCCGGCAGATGCCGGTGGCCCACCAGTCGGCAACCTCGGAAACATCTGCCATCAGGACGGCTCCTCGTCAGAAACCACGGCCGCCAGCCGAAGGCGTTCGGCGATCAGCCCGGCCACATCAGGATTGTGTTCCCCTAGTAGCGGCGGGGATCCGCTGGCCCGCAACGGTTCGCCGTCAAGCAGTACGCCGTTGCCGGTCAATCGGAGGGTCCGTTTGGCGTCGCCAGGAAACGCCACCTCGCTGTAGAAGCCGCGATGCGCCAGTTGAGGCAGGTCGACCGCCTGCCTGACGGTCAGGATGCGCGCTGCGGGAACGCCCACCGCCGGCAGGATCTGCTCCCACTGGGCCGCGGTGCGTGCGCTCAACGCGGCGTTGAGTTCCACGTCGAGTAGCTCACGATGGCGTTTGCGGGCCTCGCCGTCGGCGAAGCGTGCATCGCCGACCAGTTCCGGGCGGCCAACCGCTGCGCAGAGCGCCTCGAACTGGCTTTGCCGGTTGGCCGCGATGTTGAGCCTGCCGTCGGCGGTATCGAAGGTGCCCGACGGTGCCGCCGTGGCGTTCTGCCTTCCCATGGGTGCGGGTTCGACGCCACAGATCACGTAATGGGTGGCGGTCCAGCCCATCGCGGAGATCGACGCTTCGAGCATCGACAGATCGAGGAAGCAACCCTCGCCGGTGCGCTCCCGCCCGGCGAGCGCCGCCGAGATGGCCAACGCCGCCATGAGTCCGCCGACGGTGTCGCACACGGGAAAACCGACCCGCAACGGCGCGGTCTCCTCGGTACCGGTGATGCTCATCATCCCCGAAAGCCCCTGGATGATCTGGTCATACGCCGGTGCCTGGCTCATCGGGCCGGTCTGGCCGAACCCGGTGATGGCGCAGTAGACCAGCGACGGATTTAGCGTGCGCAGGTGATCCCAGCCGAAGCCCAGCCGGGCCAGCACACCGGCACGGAAGTTCTCCACGAGCACGTCCGCACCGCGCACTAGCTCCTCGAAGGTGGCCGCGTCCGTGGCTTCCTTCAGATTGAGTTCGACGGACTTCTTGCCCGCGTTTTGTGCCAGGAAGGAGGCGCCGAGGCCGGCCCGGTTGAGCCCGGCGTCCGGGCCGAGATGGCGGGCCAGGTCACCGGAGCCGGGTACCTCGACCTTCACCACCTCGGCACCATAGAGCATGAGCTGATAGGTGCAGTACGGCCCGGCCAGCACGTTGGTCAGGTCGAGCACCCGAATGCCGCTCAGTGGTCGGTGGGGCATCCGCTCACACTCCCTTTCGCGTAACGCTGCTGGTTAATCCGCCTGTAACGTCTTGGCTTCGAAGGCTTGTCTTCTGGGTCGGGCAGGCCGTACATTACACGCACCCCGTAGAGCGGTCCAGATGTACCGCTAGATGGTCCGCCTAACGATCGCAGACGGCCTACAGTCGGCCTTGACAGGGATTGGTGGGCGTGGCTAACTAACGTACCAGTTCGTATAACGACATGGCCCGACGACACCAGAACCTAAAGTCGTTGCGCTGCAATGAAATAGCAACATCCGCCAAGGCCGACGAAACGAAAGTGAGGCCCCATCTTGGGTGGCAGCGAACAAGAACCACCGCGCGACGTCGCCTCGTCCTTCGACACCGCGGACACTGCCAACCCGGCCGAGTCCGCGCAGTCCGTACCCGGGTCGACCGAGCCGCGGATCCTACGCGTGTGGGCCTCGATCGAGCTGGGTGCCGCGTCGGTCGTCCTGGTCGTCATCTTCGTCTCCGTCCTGTGGCAGGTGATCAGCCGCTACATACCAGGCCTCAACTGGCCCGGAGTGGGAGAGCTGGCCAACTACTCGCTGATCGTCCTGACCTTCATCATGGTCGGCTACCTCCTCGGCAAGAACGGCCACATCGTTATCAAGATCATCGATTATCTGGTGAAGGGCAGGGCTTTCATGGCGGTGCGCGTCGTCTCGGCGCTGTGCGTCGCCGTGATCTGCGGCCTGCTGGCCTATGAGGCCTACGGGCTGATCCTGACCTTCCCCAACCGCCGCACAGCGGCGCTGGAGATTCCTATTTGGATCCTGTACACGGTGCCGCTGATCGGCTTCGCCTCGGGGACGCTGCGCGCGGTGGTCAACATCTTCCTGGCCGGCAAGCCGGAACCCACGTTCGACGCGGCGGAGGCGAAGTAGCGATGGAACTGTGGATGCTCGCCGTCGCCGTGGTGATTCTTCTGTTTATCCGCGTACCCGTGGGTCTGGCCTTCATCGGACCGAGCCTGGTCTGGGCCCTGGCCGACGGCCGCTCGGTGGGCTTCTCGCTCAAGACCGCGTTCGACGGGCTCAACAGCTTCCCGCTGCTGGCGGTACCCCTGTTCATCCTCGTCGGCGTCATGGCCAACCGGCTGGGCATCGCCGACCGGCTCTACGACTTCTGCCTGGCGGCGCTGGGGCGGGTGCGTGGAAACCTGGCCTATGTCAACGTCGGTTCCGCTGTCGGGTTCTCCTGGATGAGCGGCTCGGCTCTGGCCGACGTGGCGGGGCTGGGCAAGATGCAGATCCCGCAGATGGTCAGGGCCGGCTATCCCTACGGCTTCGCGGCGGGATTGACGGCGTCGTCCTCACTGATCAGTCCGGTGATGCCGCCGAGTATCCCGGCGGTCATCTACGCCGCGACGGCCACGGTCTCCACCGGGGCGCTGTTCGCCGCGTCGGTCCTTCCGGCCCTGCTCATGGCGCTCGGCCTGTGCGCCTACATCTTCATCTGGACCGCGAGGCGGCCCGATCTCACCGCAGTGCCCTTCAACGCGCAACGGCTGCTGAAGGCCTCCATCGCCGTGCTCGGCCCGCTGCTGACGCCGGTGATCCTGCTCGGCGGCATCCTGTCGGGCATCTTCACCCCGACCGAGGCGGCGGCGGTCGCGGTCGCCTACATGCTGGTGCTGGGGGTCATCTACCGCACCGCGAGGTGGCCGGTGCTGTGGCGATCGCTCAAGGAGACGACGGCCATCACCGGCGGCATCATGCTCATCCTCGGCGCCGCCGCACTACTGGGCCTGATCCTGACCCGCGCGCACGTCTCCCGTGACGTCGCCGCATTCCTGACCAGCGTGTCGGACAACCCCATCGTCTTCATGATCCTGGTGAACATCCTGCTGCTGATCCTCGGCTGCCTCATCGACGCCACCGCCATCATCCTCGTCACCGTCCCGGTGCTGCTGCCCATCGCGTTGGACTTCGGCATCGACCCGATCTACTTCGGCGTCGTCATGATCATCAATCTGATGATCGGCCTTCTCACCCCACCGGTGGGAAGCGTGCTCTACATAACCAGCTCCGTGACGGGCCAGCCCGTCGACGTCGTCTTCCGCGGCATCGCACCCTTCCTCATACCCCTGGGCGCCGTCCTGGTCATCGTGACGGCGTTCCCCGACTTCGTCCTGTGGCTCCCGCGTCTTCTCGGATTCTGACGTTGTAGAAGGAGAGGCAAGAAACCATGTACCGGTCATATTCGCGGCGCCGGATCTCGATGGCACTGGCCGCTTTCGTTTCGCTCAGCCTTGCCGCCACCGCTTGCGCCCCTAACAGCAGCACACCACCCGCGGCGGGCGAGAACCCGAAGCTGACCCTCAAAATCGGCAGCTCGCAGCCGGAGTCGCAACCGAACTACCGCTGCGGCATGAAACTGCTCAAGGAGCGGGTCGAGGCGCTGGGCCTCAACCTGACCCTGGACCTGTTCCCCAACAGCCAGCTCGGCCCCGACGCCGAGCGGTTCTCCTCCGTCCAATCCGGAGACATCGACATCGACCTGCAGGGTGGCTCGGCGATGTCCACCGCGTTCCCGAAGATCGGTGTGCTGGACGCCGCGTACGCCTTCAACGACATCGACCACTACTTCAAGTGGATCGACCAGAACGGGGCGGAGTTCTTCAAGGACTTCAACGGTGGCACCGACACCACCATCGTTGACGCCTGGTACTTCGGCATGCGCACGTTCACCGCGACCGCGCCGATCCGCAAGCCCGAGGACCTGGCCGGCCTGAAGATCCGCTTCCCGAACACGCCGCAGTTCCTAGCCAACGCGAAAGCGTTGGGCGCCAACGCCGTGGCCATCGCGGTCGAGGAGCTCTACCTGGCGCTGCAGCAGGGTGTGGCGCAGGGGCAGGAGAACCCGATCGTGGCCACCAAGGCACAGAAGTTCGACGAGATCCTCAAGGTCGCCAGCATGACCAACCACCAGGTCGGGTCGCACTACGTCGTCATCTCCGACCGGACGCTGGACAAGATGAGCCAGGCGCAGAAGGACGCGCTCTTCAAGGAGATCCATAACATCCGCGCCGAGAACCGCAAGTGCGTCGACGACGAGACGGAGAAGGTCCTGGCCGAATGGCGCAAGGACCCCACCCGCACCGTGGTCGAGATCGCCCAGGTCGACCGTGCGGCGTTCATCAAGAAAGCCGAGGACTACTTCAAGACGTTCTACAAGGGCGCCAACCTCACGCTCTACCAAAGCATCCGCTCATCGGCCTAGCCGATGCCCTACGCCGGTGGGCCGGCCGCTTTCGGTCCACCGGGCCGGCACCGGCGCTCATCCTTCCCTCGCAAAGGACCCACGATGACACGATCTGAGCGGGACCATGTCCTGATCGGACTGATCGGCGAAGGCATCGGACAGTCGCTGGCGCCCCTGCTTCACCAGCGCGAGGCCGACCGACAAGGCATCCGGCTGCTCTACACCACCATCGACTCGCAGCCTTTGGCGCTCAGCGCCGAGGACTTGCCCGCCTTGCTGCGATGGGCGCGGACGCTCGGCTACCGCGGGCTCAACATCACCTACCCGTTCAAACAGGAAGTCATCAAACACCTCGACGAGCTTTCCCCGCAGGCTCAGGCGATCGGCTCGGTCAACACCGTTGTCTTCGAAGCCGGACGCTCTCGTGGCTACAACACGGACTGCTCCGGCTTCAGGCACGGGTTCGAACGAGAGTTCGCGGACGTAGCGCGCCAGCGCGTGGTTCAACTTGGCGCGGGCGGCGCCGGCTCAGCCGTCGCCCACGCGATGCTTGACCTCGGGGCAGTGCACTTGACCGTAGTCGACCTGAACGCGGACAAGGCAAAACAGCTCGCCGGCTCCCTCACCCGAGTGTTCGGCCCGGACCGGATATCCGTCGGCGCCACGGAAGGCATGGCCGGGCTCCTCGCGGGTGCGCAAGGCGTGATCAATACGACCCCGATCGGCATGGCGCACCATCCCGGCTCCCCGATCGCCGATTCCCTGCTGCGCAGCGACCTGTGGGTCGCCGACATCGTGTACCGGCCCATCGACACCGCACTGCTGCGTGCCGCCAGGGCCGCCGGAGCCCGCACGCTCAACGGCGGTGGCATGAATGCTTTCCAGGCGGTCGAGGCGTTCGAGCACTTCACCGGCAAGCCCGCCGACGTCGAAGCGATGCTGGCCGATCTCGCCGAACTGCTCGCCCTGGACCTGTAGAAACATGACCCTGTCCGCCGAGTCGCTGGGTGCGCAGCTTCCGCTCTGGGCCGCCACACCCTTCGTCGTCCTTCTCGTCGCCGTCTCGGTGCTGGAGATGGTGGCCCGAAGCTGGTGGGAAAGGCTGCGCAGCAAATTCATTGTCGCCGGCGCGGCGGCGCTGCTGGCCACCGTGCACCTGGTCGGCGGCTACGGATCGGCGGGAACCCAGGCGCTGATGCACTCGCTGACCGACTACGTCTCGTTCATCGTGCTTCTGACCGCGCTGTTCGTCATCGCCGGCGGGATCGAGGTCAAAGGATCCCTGTCGGGCACGCCGCTTGCCAACATGACGATGCTGGCCATCGGCGCGGTGCTGGCCAACCTCATCGGCACCACCGGCGCGGCCATGGTCCTGATCCGGCCGTTCTTGCGCGCCAACGAGCGTCGCAGGCACAAGGCACACCTCGTGGTGTTCTTCATCCTGGTGGTGGCCAACGCGGGCGGGCTGCTGACCCCGGTCGGGGATCCGCCGCTGTATCTGGGCTTCCTCAAGGGCGTGCCGTTCGGGTGGACGCTGACCCTGTGGCTGCCCTGGCTTTTCGTCAACGGCATCGTCCTGGTCGTCTTCAACTGGGTGGACCAGTTCCTGCTCCAGCGCGAGGAGCGGGCCAAGCCCGAGGAGGGCCTGCTCGACGAGCTGCTGCGGCACGAGCCACTGCGCGTGAGCGGCCTACGCAACGTCGCCTTCCTCGGCGGTGTCGTCGCCGTAATCCTGGCGCGCGGGTCCGGACTGGGCAACGGCGGGATGCCTTGGCCGTTCGGGCTGCAGGAGGTCATGCTGTGCGGGCTCGCCTTCGCCTCCTACCGGACGACCCCGCGTGGCCTGCACGAGCGCAACCAGTTCAGCCTGCGGCCCATGGTGGCGGTGGCGATTGTGTTCTTCGGCATCTTCACCGCGATGACCTCCCCGCTGCTTCTGCTCAACGCGCACGGTGCAGCCCTGGGCATCTCGCAACCATGGCAGTTCTTCTGGGCCACCGGTGCCCTTTCCTCCATATTAGACAATGCCCCGACCTACCTTTGCATGACGGCCGTAGCGGCGGGCCGCCTCGGCGTACCCTCTGGTGATCCTCAATTTCTGGCTTCGTTGCTCGCCGCGGACGCGGGCGCCAGCCATCTCGCCGCGATATCGTGCGGCGCAGTCTTCATGGGCTGCCTCACCTACCTCGGCAACGGGCCGAACCTGATGGTCAAGGAGATCGCCGAGCACCGCGGGATTGCCATGCCCCACTTCTTCGCCTACGCCGGGATCGCGATGCTGGTCATGATCCCGGTCTTCGCCGTCGCCACGTTCATCTTCTTCCCAGCGGCTTAGGAGGGCCCCCAGATGGCGCGACTGCGGGTCGGCATCATCGGTTGCGGGCTGATCGCCGCCAACCACGTGACGGCCCTGCGCGGTATCGAAGGCGTCGAGGTGGTTGCGGTGGCCGACGTCGATGCCGAACGGGCGCCGGAGTTCGCGCGACGTCACGGGGTTCCCCGCGCCTACCCGGGCGCCGAGGAGATGTTCGCCGAAGGGCTGGACGCGGTCACCGTGTGCACGCCACACGCCGCGCACATGGACGGGGTGCTCGCGGCGGCCCGCCACGGCGTGCACGTGTTGTGCGAGAAGCCGATCGCGCTGAGCCTCGACGACGCCATGCGGATGGTTGAGGCCGCACAGCAGGCCGGTGTCCTGTTTGGAGTTTTGTTCCAGCGCCGGTTCTGGCCTGCCGCGCAACGAATCCGGCGGGCAATCGACGAACGCCGGTTCGGCGTGCCGATCTGCGGTGGTGTGGTGGCACGGTTTCGCCGTGACGCCGGCTATTACGCCGAGCCGTGGCGCGGCCGGTGGGACACCGAAGGCGGCGGAGTCCTGATGACGCAGGCGATCCACCACATCGACCTGCTGCAGTGGTTCATGGGGCCGGCCACCCGCGTCACCGGCCGGTACGCCACCCTGGCCCACCACGACTTCCTCGAGGTCGAGGACACAGCCGCCGCGTTGGTCGAGTTCGCCTCCGGCGCAATCGCGACGATCCAGGCGGCCACGACCTTTTCGCCTGGGCTCGGCGCCCAGGTCTGGGTCAGCGACGCCCGCGGGAACACCGCGAGCGTGATGGAGTTCCCAGAAGGCGTAGGCCGCACCGACCTTTGGACCCTGCCTGGCGAAGAAGAGTTCGCTCAGGTTTTCCGCCCGGGTGCTGAGTTCGACCTCGCGCTCGAACGGATCCACCGCCACCTGGTGCCATACCACAGGATGCAGATCGAGGAGTTCATCGCAGCGGTGCGCGCTGGGCGGGAACCGGCGGTGACCGGCCGCGAGGCGATGAAATCGTTGGAGATCGTGCAGGCGATCTACCAGTCGTCGCGCAGCGGCACGCCCATCAGCCTTCCCATGTAAGGAGTTTCCGGTGTACCGGCCCGTCATCCTCGTCCTCAACGGTCCCAACCTCAACCTCCTTGGCAAACGGGAACCGGGGGTCTACGGCAAGGCCACCCTCGCCGACGCGGAGAACCTGGTGAGCGCCAAGGCCGGGGCGTACGGGATCGACATCGACTTCTTCCAGAGCAACTCCGAGGGTGCTCTCATCGACAAGCTGCACTCCGTCTACGACACCGGTGCCGGCATCATCATCAACCCGGGCGGGCTCACCAGTACCTCCATCGCGCTGCTCGACGCGCTGCTCGCGGTCGACCTGCCGACGGTGGAGGTGCACGTGACCAACATCCATGCGCGCGAACCGTTCCGCCACGTGTCCTATGTGTCCCGTGCCGCACTGGCTGTCATCGCCGGTGCGGGCATCGCCGGGTACGGCTTCGCCGTCGACGTGCTCGCGGACGTACTGCGCTCGCGTTGACAGCGTCCTACGGTGGGGTCCATTGAGCCACCAGCGCCGCATCGCAGGGGGTGTGGGTCGGCATCATCGGTTGCGGGCTGATCGCCGCCGATCACGTGGCGGCCCTGCGTGGCGTCGAAGGCCTCGACGTGGTCGTGATGGCTGACATCGATGCCGAATGGGCGCGGGCCTTTGCGCGGCGTCACGGCGTCCCCCACGCCTACCCTGACGCGGGCGAGATGTTCGCCGCGGGCTGGATGCGGTGACCGTGCACGCCGCACGTGGCGGGGGTGCTCGCCGCGGCGCGTCACGGCCTGCACGTGCTGTGCGAGAAGCCCATCGCGCTGCGCCTCGATGACGCCGCACGGATGGTCGAGGCAGCGAAGCGGGCCGATGTCCTGTTCGGAGTGTCGCTCGAGCACCGGTTTTTGGCCTGCTACGCCACGGATCCCGTCAAGAGATCGACAACGGTCGTTTCAGGGCCTGCCGATTTCGGTGATGTGGTGGTGCGTTCTCGCTGCGACGCCGCCTACTACACCGGGCCGAGGCGTGGCTGATGGGACACCGAGGGTAGCGGGGTGCTGATGACACAGGCGATCCACCACATCGACCTGTTGGCGTGGTCATGGGAACGGTCGGTCGGGTCACCGGCCGGTACGCCACCCTGGCCCGCCACGGCTTCCTGTCCCGTTACGAGGTCGGCGGCGGTCCGAAAACCGAGGCAAGGTCAAATTCCTTTCTGGCGTTGCGGCTCCAGCTGTTGTGAGGTTATCTGGCGGTCTTTGTGAGTCGGCGGAGCATGAGGTATGCCAGTAGGCCGTTGTAGGTGAGGCCGCCGATGATGTACGGCCAGTATGGTGTGCTGTCTGCGGCCAGCCAGAAGGCTTTTGCCGGCCAGTAAGTGGGCAGCAGTCCGAATAGGAGCGTAGTACCAGCCAGGTCGGCACTTGCCGGGTCAGGTGGGTCGCCGGTTCGGTCGGCTTCCTGGCGGTGCCGTGCGAGCCAGGCGGCGGCGACCTCTGGCCAGTTCACCAGCGTGTCCCGCCACGGCCCGGGTCCGAGGAGGCGGTCGACCAGGTCCTCGGGTTCGACACCGACCAGGCCAGGGGTGAGCCGTTCGAACGCCGCGTTGGTGCGCACGAGAGCGCCGTACCGGTCGATGACGGCGGCGGGCAACGGCTCGTGCCGGTCGAGCAGCGAATCGATCACCGCGTGGTAGCGGGTCATCTCCGAGTCCGACAGCGCGTGGTGCGAGAACACGGCGGGCAGACCAGGCGCCTGCAGCATCGCGTTCTTCTCCCGCGGCGACAGCCCGAGCTCGTCAAATCCAATCTCGACACCTTCACGGTGGCGTTGAGGTGTTGCTATTCAAGAAAAGCTCGCCCATCAGCTGCCCACTTTGACCCATCCTCGCGGTTCGGGAAGCGTTGGAGTCGGCGTTGTCTATACGGGTCTGCGAGGTAACCTCGAGCGATCGTCTGCGTGCGTGGTGCTGCTGACACAAGGCTTTGGCTACGTCCTTGATGCCACCGCCAGGTCGGCTACCAGTCCATAATCAAATGGTTTGATCAGCTGCTGCCCGAGAAAATCAAACCAGGGCAACCCAATACGTCACATTCCCTCATTGTGAAGTTACTGTCCTTGACTTCTCGCGATCAGGCCCGCGTCCTATTTATGCACCGTCGGCCGGAGGGGAGTTCCAGGTCATCGACGGCTGGTTTGATCGCGAGTACGGGCTGGTCGGCTTCGATGAGGATCTGCTGGGCGTTGCTACGGTGGAGGAATTTGCTGAGCCGGGGGCGTTTGCGCAGTCCGATGACGATGCCTGATGCGCTGGCTTGGATGGCGATGTTGAGGATGAGTTCTGGGAAGTCGGTGTGCGGGTCGTGGCGGATGTCGATGTCGACTGCGGCAGCTTGGGCAGTGGTGATGAGTTCGGTGATTCGTTCCTTGCGTTGCCATGCCGTCACTGGGGAGTGCTCTGTCGCGTGGCGAGTTGAGCAGAGGAGTTTTTCGTTGCGGCGCTTGGCTTCGTTGAGGGCGGCGTGAAATGCGGCGTCGCCTTCGGCGGAGGGCAGGTATCCGATGAGGACGGTCAGGCTGGTTCCTTAGTCTGCTCGGCCGTCGTACGTCTGCGGTTGCGCAGGATGGAGCGGGCGCCTGGCGTGAGGGCCACCAGCAGGAAGCAGGCCAGGAGTGTGCCGGAGATTGGCCGCGCGAGGAATCCGGCCGGGTCGCCGTCGAACATCAGGAGCGAGCGGCGCCGTGGCGGTGAGTGCCGACGCTGGCCGGTGGTACCGGTGCGCGAGGTTGGCCCTAAAGCAGCTCCGCCGGGAGGCATTGAAGCGCGACCGGCCGCTGGAAACGCTCAATGGATTGGGTGCCGACTGAGGTTGTCCAGGGTGCGGAGGTGGCTGGCCAGGGTCCGCCGTGTTGTTGTGCTTCGTTGACGGCGACTCCTGTGGGCACGCCGTTCCAGATCACTCGTCCGGCCATCGTCATCAGTGCCGGCAACAGTTCTCGTGCCGCGTCCATATCGGATGGTCCCGCGAGAATGGTGGCGGTGAGTGAGCCTTGAAGTAGTGCGGGGTCTACCGATCCGGTGTAGATGACGACGGATGGGCCGAAGTGCTCTTCCAGGAGCGATTCGTGCAGCTGGTCGGTGATGAGGGCGAAGGGGGCGGGGTCTTGTGTTCCTGCAACGATTTCGCCGAGACCATCGGCTTGGGCACGCCAGCGCGCGTGGGCGGCGGCCATGGCGGGGGTGAGCATGCGGTGCGTCGGTGATGCCGCGACGGCTGTGGCCAGATCTCGCGCGAACGAAGGCGAGGAGGTGATCACGATGCCGGGCTTGGTGCACAGCTGGCCGGACGAGACGGTCACGGAATCGGCTAGCGCCTGCACGCCTCCGTCGTAGCCTGGAAGCACGAATACCGGATTCAGCGAGCTCATTTCGGCGTACACCGGGATTGGATCCGGCCTGGCCGCGGCGGCGTCCATGAGTGCTCGGCCGCCGCCGAGCGAGCCGGTGAAGCCGACTGCTTTGATGCGTGGGTCTTTGACCAGTGCGATTGATTCTTCTGGGCCGCCGTAGACGATTTCGAAAGCCGGGCAGCGCCTGCGCCGCAATGCTTGCCAGCACCTGGCTGAGCTGTGGGTGGGCTGGGTGTGCCTTGACGGTCACTGGGCAGCCGGCGGCGGTTGCCGATGCGGTGTCGCCGCCGAGTACACCGAAGGCGAGCGGGAAGTTGGACGCGGCGAAGACGGCGACGCGGCCGACGGGCACGGGGAGGGTGACGATGCCGTCAGCTTCTCGCCGCCACGGCTTGATGTCTGCCAGCAGGCGCAGTTGCCCGGTGGTTCGGGTCAGTTCACCGCGTAGCCGGGTTTCGGTCAGCCCTGTCTCCTCGGCCGCGGTCGCCACGACGAGGTCGGCGCGCGACTCCAGTAGTGCGGCACAGGCGTAAAGCGGCTCACGCGACGGCATGGTTTCTCCTCAATGTGCTAGTCGGATGCCGTGTGGTGACCGGTCATTCCGGCCTCGGCCTGGCTGCCGCTGCGTGAAAACGGCAGCCAGGTGTCGACGGCACGTCCAGTCTTGCTGACGGTGCTGGCCTTTTCGCCGGACGGTTAGCGGTCGAGGGTGGCTTCGGTGGCTTGCATCAGGGCGCGCAGGTATCCGTAGCCGTGGGCGTATGCTTGGCGGCTGCCGGGGTCGTCGGCGTGGTCTGGTACGTGGTCGGGGTCGACGTTGTAGGAGTAGTCCGCTTCGGCGAGGATCCGGATGATGCGGGCGTGGTCGATGTCGCCCTCGTCGGGCCAGACTTCCATGAAGTCGTCGCGACGGCCTTTGATGTTACGCAGGTGGATGTTGAACAGCCGGTTGGTGCGGGCGAGTTTTCGCACGATGTCGTAGATTTCGCGTTGTGGGTCCCACAGCATCTCGGCCAGGGTGCCGATGCACAGGTTGAGCCCGTGGTAGGGGCTGTCGTGCAGGGACAGGAACTTGAACAGCCCTTTGCCCCCGGGGACGCTCAGGACGTTGGTGATGCCCTGGTAGCCGCCGGGTGGGGTGCCGGGATCTTGCGGGTGGCAGGCGGCACGGATCTTGTACTGGTGGGCAACGGGGATGACGCGCTGGACGAAGTAGTTGATGCGTTCCCAGAAGCTGTCGGCGTCGACGATGCCGGCGCGGGTCAGTGGCGGGTTGGCGGGAAGGTCGGCGGCACGGAATTGCCCGTACACCGAGCCGCCGCGTCCTGGTACTTCGCCGGTGCGCAGGACGCCGAGCAGGCTCATGTTGTACTTGAATGCGGGGACACCGGCGCTCGCGCAGGCTTCGATCATCTTGTGGATGTCGTCGATGTCTTTGTCGCGTTCGGGGCTGGCGAGCATGATTGCCGGGCGGGCGTCGCGGTCGATGTGCGAGGACGTCAGCAGAGGCAGGGCGACCATGTCGAGGGTGACACCGTTTTGCTCGGCGAACTCGCGGGTCTGTTCCACTTCGGACGCAAGCCAGTAGCCGCGGCCTTCTGCTAACGGCGGGTTCGGCGGGTAGCCGACCCAGTGGGTCACGCCGTGGCGGGTGAATTCTTGGAGCACTGCCGGGCTTGAGGCACGGCGCTGGGTGCCGACGAACATCTTGAGTTTGCGCGGTTTGAGGTGCTGGTTGTCGCCCGATGCGTGCGCCGGGGACGAGCCGAGCAGTGCTGCGGTCCCGGCGGCTGCTGCGGCTGCTCCGCCGATTTGCATAAACGATCTGCGGCCGATCTGTTCGTGACTCATTCGGTGAACCTCCAAAAGGGACAGTGACGTTGTCTGTGGGTCTCCGCCGGCGCAGCGTTGGCGGTGGTGGCCGGTTAGAGGGAGCCGGCGTCGATGATGGTGTGCTGGGTGGTCCAGGCGCGGGCCTGGTCGCTGAGCGTGATGCCGAGGCCGGGGCGTTCGGAGAGGTGGATGCGCCCGTCGCCGATGTGCAGCCGTTCGTTGAATAGCGGGTGCAGCCAGTCGAAGTGTTCTACCCAGGGTTCATGGGGGTAGGCGGCGGCGAGGTGGACGTGGATTTCCATGGCGAAGTGCGGGGCGAGGGTGAGGTTGCTGTGTTCGGCCAGTGTTGCCAGGCGCTGGAATTGGGTGATGCCGCCGATGCGTGGGGCGTCGGGCTGGATGATGTCGACGGCGCCGTGGCGGATCAGTTCGTAGTGTTCGCCGACGCTGGTGAGCATTTCCCCGGAAGCGATGGCGGTGTCGAGGGACCGGGCGAGTGCGGCGTGGCCTTCGGTGTCGTAGGCGTCGAGGGGTTCTTCGATCCAGATGAGCCCGAACTCTTCCAGCGCGCGGCCGATACGCTGTGCGGTGGGCCGGTCCCATTGCTGGTTGGCGTCGACCATGAGCGGCGCATCGTCACCGAGGTGTTCGCGTACGGCCCGGACCCGGGCAAGGTCGACTTTGGGTGAGGGGTGACCGACTTTGATTTTGATGCCGCCCGCCCCGGCGGCGCGGGCGGCGGTTGCGTTGTCCAGTAAGCGTTCCACCGGTTCGTGCAGGAAGCCGCCGGAGGTGTCGTAGCAGCGGACCGAATCACGGTGCGCGCCAAGTAGTTTGGCCAGTGGCAGGCCGGCGCGGTTGGCTTTGAGGTCCCAGAGCGCTATGTCGATGGCGGCGATAGCCTGGGTTGCTGCGCCGCTTCGGCCTACGGAGGCGCCGGCCCAGACGAGTTTGGTCCATAGCCTGCCGATGTCGCTGGGGTCTTCCCCGATGAGGCCGGGTGCGACCTGGCTGGCATGGGCGAACTGTGCCGGGCCGCCGGCCCGTTTGCTGTAGCCGAACCCGATTCCCTCAAGGCCGGCCTCGGTGCGGATCTCGGCGAACAGCAAGCAGACCTCGGTCATCGGGCGCTGCCTGCCGGTGAGGACTTTGGCGTCGCTGATGGCGTGCTTGAGCGGCAGGGTCACCGACGAGAGCGTGATTTCGGTGATGCGGTCCAGTCGCGCGGCGGTCATGGATCGGTCCTTCCGGTTCAGCGCTGCAGGCAGGGACGTTTCGGGTCGAACTGCCAGCCCGGAATCAGGTACTGCATGGCGGTGACGTCATCTCGGTTGCCAAGACCGTGTTCGAGATACAGCTGATGCGCGGCGGCAAGGGCATCACGGTCGAGGTCCACGCCCAGGCCCGGAGCGGTGGGCACGGTGATGTGCCCGCCGGTGATACGCAAGGGGTTGTAGGTCAGGTGCTGCCCGTCCTGCCAGATCCAGTGCGTGTCCAGGGCCGTGATCTGGCCGGGTGCGGCGGCCCCGGCGTGGGTGAACATCGCCAGCGAGATGTCGAAGTGGTTGTTGGAGTGCGAGCCCCAGGTCAGCCCGAAGTCGTGGCACAGCTGCGCCACGCGGACCGAGCCGCGCATGGTCCAGAAGTGCGGGTCGGCCAGGGGGATGTCGATGGCGTTGGCGCGTATGGCGTGGGCTAGCTGCCGCCAGTCGGTGGCGATCATGTTGGTAGCGGTGCGCAGTCCGGTAGCGCGGCGGAACTCGGCCATCGTTTCGCGGCCGGACAGGCCTGCTTCGGCGCCGACGGGGTCTTCGGCGTAGGCGAGCACACCATTCAGGTCCTGGCACAAGCCGATGGCGTCACGCAGTAGCCAGGCGCCGTTGGGGTCGATGGTGATGCGGGCGTGCGGGAACCGGGCGGCCAGCGCCCGTACCGCCTCGATTTCCTGCTCGCCGGGCAGCACGCCGCCTTTGAGTTTGAAGTCGGTGAAGCCGTACCTGGCGTGTGCGGCTTCGGCGAGCGCCACGATCGCGCCGGGGGTCAGCGCCGGTGCGCGGCGCAGCCGCTCCCAGTCGTCGATACGGCTGGTCTCGGCGAGGTAGGGCAGGGCGGTGCGGGTGGAGTCGCCGATGTAGAACAGGTAGCCCAGCACCGGTACCGTGTCGCGTTGCTGCCCGTCACCGAGTAGTTCCGCCACGGGTAGGCCGAGGTGCTGGCCCATCAGATCCAGTAGCGCGCTTTCCAGGGCGGTGACGGCGTGCACGGTGACACGCTGGTCGAAGGTTTGGGGTCCACGGCCGCCGGTGTCCAGAGCCGCATATTGCTGGGATATGTGCCGCAGCAGTTGGGCGTAGTGGGCGACCGGCTGGCCGGCGAGGCTTTGCCCGGCGGCTTGCAAGGTGGCCGTGATTGCCTTGCCCCCGGGGACTTCACCGGTACCTTCGCGGCCGGTGTCGTCGGTGATGACCACGATGTTGCGGGTGAAGAACGGGCCGTGCGCGCCGCTGAGGTTGAGCAGCATGCTGTCGTGCCCGGCGACCGGGATGACCTCGACGTGGGCGATCGTGGGCGTGTGTGTGCTCACTGGGCGGTCACGGTTTTTTCAATGAGGGCGGCCAGGTCTGCCTGGTCGGCTGGGGTGAGATCGGTAAGCGGTGGCCGGACCCGGCCGCCGTTGCGCCCGACCGCGGTCAGACCCGCCTTGATGATGGATACGGCGTAGCCGCGGGCACGGTCACGGATGTCCAGGTACGGGAGGACGAAGTCATTGAGCATCGCGTAGATGGCTGTGCGGTCCTGGGCCTGGACGGCGGTGAAAAAGCGCAGCGCGAAGTCGGGGGCGAAGTTGTATAGCGCGGAGGAGTAGGTGCTGACCCCGAGTTGCAGCAGCGGCAGCGCGAACGTTTCCGCTGTCGGTAGGCCGCCGATGTAGATGAGCCGGTCGCCGAGTTTGGCGTAGGTGCGGGTCATCTGCTCGATGTCGCCGACGCCGTCTTTGAGGCCGATGAGGTTGGGGTTGCGGTCGGCGAGTTCGGCGACGGTGACATCGTTGAAGATCGCGTTGGCGCGGCTGTAGATGATGACGCCCAGATCGGTGGCCTGGCAGACGGCGGTGACGTGTGCGGCCAGCCCGGCCTGGGTTGCCTCGGTCAGATACGGCGGAAACAGCAGCACACCGGCAGCGCCGGCCTGCTGGGCGGCGGCGGCCTGGGCGGTGGCCTGCGCGGTGCTGCCGGTGGCCGGCGCGACCACGGGTATCGCACTGCCGGCCTCGCTGACGGCAGCACGCACGACGGTGTCGATCTCACCCGAGGTCAGCGAGAACCCTTCGCCGGTGCCACCAGCCGCGAACAAGCCCGCGACGCCGAAGCTCGCCTGCCACGCCAAATGCTCGCGGTAGCGGGGCTCATCGAAGGCCAGCTGGCTGTCGAAATGGGTCACGGGGAACGACAGCAGGCCGGCGGCGAGGCGGCTGGCGAGTTCGGCGGGAGGTGTCAGCGTCACGCAGGTCACGGTAGAGAGCCGCCACGATGCCTGTCCAAGAGTGTTTACGCATCACGTGATACCCATCCAGCATCACCGCGTGGGCTCGGCGCTTGCCGGATGATCAGAAGGAGAGGTTTTCCAATGCGGCCAGAGTAGTTGTCAACGCCGGGTTGTGTGACTGGCGCGGCCACAGCAGATGCAGCTCGACCGGCTCGGGTTGCGGGGTGGCCAGCGGTACGAAGGCGACCTGCGGAACGCCAAGGATGGCTGCCGAGGCCGGCACGAACGCGATACCGCGCCTCGCCGATACCAGCCAGAGCATGGTCAGGATCTGGGAGACGCTATGTATCACCCGCTCCTGCACCAGCGGCACCATGCTGACGACCAGGTCGTAGAAGTAGCGGGCCTGCTGCTGGGAGTGGAAGATCAGCGGCTCGCGGGCCAGATCGGCCGGGATGGCGGGCCGGTCGAGTTCGGTGAGCGGATGGCCGTGCGGCACGGCGAGCAGCAGCGCCTCGCGGTGCAGCAGCCGCGAGCCGAACAGGTCCGGGTCGAACGGGGGCCGTGCCAGGCCCAGGTCGATGTCTTCGGCGGCCAGCGCGGCGACCTGTTCGCGGGTGACCATCTCTGATAGCTCGATGCGTATTTCGGGCAGCTGCCGCCCGAGTTCGTTGAGCAGCCGGCCGAGAATGCCGAAGGTGGACGCGGCGGTAAACCCGATGCGCACCAGGCCGCGTGTTCCCGACGACACCCGCTGGGCCAAGTCCGGTGCCGCTTCGGCAATCGCCAGGATGCGCCGGGCCTCACGCAGAAACGCGTGCCCCGCTGGGGTCAGTGATACCCGCCGGTTGTCGCGATCGAGCAGCTGGACTCCGACGGCCGCTTCCAGCTTCTGGATCTGGCGGCTCAGCGGTGGCTGCGTCATCCTTAGCCGGGCGGCAGCCCGCCCGAAGTGCAGTTCTTCGGCGACGGCCACCAGCCCGCGAAGCTGTTCGAGCGTATAGGTCATGCACGGAAGGTATCAATCAATGCATTAAGAGAGTTGGACAGGCATGAAAAGGCGGTCATACGCTCGTGACCCGCGTTACATCCTTCTCTTTTGAGGAGTTCTCCATGCGTAGCAGGCTTCGGGCACCTCGCCGTTTGGTGGCGGCCGGTGCTTTCATGGCTGCCGTCCTCGCGCTGACCGCCTGCGGTGGCAATCTCGATAACAACAGCAACGGCAACAACAGCGCTTCGACGTTCCCGGAGCGGGCAGTTAGCCTGCTGGTTGGCCAGGACGCCGGCGGCAGTACGGACCTGATCGCCCGCGCGCTGGCCGAAACAGCAGGCACCGACCTCAAGCAGCCGGTCACGGTGCTCAACAAGGCCGGTGCCAACGGCGCACTCGCGGCCAAGGAACTGGCCAACGCCAAGCCCGATGGCTACACGCTGATGGTCATCAACGGTTCCCTGGCCTACATCACGCCGCTCGCGGTCGCCCCGGCCGAGGCGATCGACATCAAAAACTACGAAGTCATCACCGGCATCTCGCAGGACGACTATGTCCTAGTCGCCAACCCGGCCACCGGGTTCAAGACGGCCAAAGACATCGTCGATGCCAAACGGCCCATCAAGTACGCCACCACCGGTGTCGGAACCGGCAGCCAGCTCGCCTCGGCGCTGCTTTTCGGGCAGGCCGGGATCACCGCCACCGCGGTTCCGTTCAACGGGGGCGCGCCCGCCCTGACCGCCGTTCTGGGCAACCAGGTCGACGTCGCCGCCCTGCAGCTGGGTGAGGCCCAGGCCCAGATCAAGGCAGGCAAGATCACCCCGATCGTCACCTTTGCCAGCAAGCGGCCCACCTATATGCCAGACACGCCTACTGCGACCGAGGCCGGCTACAACATTCCAGTGCAGCAGTCACGTGCCATCGTCGCCCCGAAGGGCACGCCTAAAGAGGTCATCGACCGGCTGCGGGCGGCGTTCCAGAAGGCGTTCGCGGCGCAAACCTACAAGGACTTCAACACCCAGCGGATGCTCACCCCCCATGAGATCGACGGCGCCGCGCTGCTGGCGGAGTGGACCGCGTCGCTGGACAGCTACCGCAAACTCACCGAACAATACAAGATCAATATGAGTGGTAAGTAGGGAATGAGCAGCGTTACCGAAGACCAGCCCGGCACCGACGAACCCGGCGAGGCCGACGAGGACGAACGCCCACCGGCCGCCGGGCCGATGGCCAACCTCATCACGGCCGTCGTCGTCATGGTCCTCGGGGGCGCTGCGTTTAGTGGATCCCTGAGCCTGGGCGTGGGAACCTTGTCCGCGCCTAGGCCGGGCACCTGGCCCGCCCTCGTGAGCGTCTTCCTGATGCTGCTGGGAGCCGCCCTGGCCGCCCGCGCCCGGCACAGCGACGACGCCGAAAAGTTCACCCGCCGCAGCCTGCTCGTGCTCGCGGCATTTGCCAGCATGGCTGTCTACGTCGCCGTCATCGGCACCATCGGCTTTGAGATACCGACGGCGATCCTGGCGTTCGTCTGGATGCGTTTCCTTGGCAGGGAAGGCTGGCGCACCTCGATCGTGCTCAGCCTGGCCATCACTGTCGTGTTCTACCTGTTGTTCGTCGCCGCCCTCGACGTCACCATCCCGCACCTGTTCTAAAGACCCGCCCAAAAAACCCGCACGATCGGAGAACCGTTGGACACCCTGTCCCCGGTGCTCGACGGTTTCGCCGTCGTCCTGGAACCGAAAAACCTGCTCTACTGCCTCATCGGCGTCCTGATCGGCATGCTCATCGGCGTGCTGCCCGGCCTCGGGCCGGCCGCCACCATCGCCATCCTGCTGCCGGTCACCTTCGGCCTGGAACCGGTCACCGCCATCATCATGCTCGCCGGCATCTTCTACGGCGCCCAATACGGCGGCACCATCACCTCCGTCCTGCTACGCCTGCCCGGCGAAGCCTCCTCGGTCGTCACCGTCTTCGACGGCCACGCCCTAGCACGCCAAGGAAAAGCCGGCACCGCCCTGGGCATCGCGGCGATCGGCTCGTTCGCCGGCGGCACCCTGTCCATCATCGCCCTGACCCTGATAGCGCCCATCGTCGCCGGATTCGCCCTCGCCTTCGGCCCACCCGAATACACCGCCCTGGCACTGCTGGGCATCCTGCTCGTCGCGACCATCTCCAACGGCAGCAAACTCAAAGCACTCATCGCCGCCACCATCGGACTCCTGCTGGCCACCGTCGGACGCGACGGATTCATCAGCGCCGAACGATTCACCTTCGGCAACCTGTCCCTGGCCGACGGCCTCGACTTCGTCCCCATCGCGATGGGCCTGTTCGGGCTCGGCGAAATCCTCTACAACCTCGAAGAACGCCACCGCGCCACCCGCAAGCCAGCACCCGTCACCAACGTCTGGCCCAGCCGCACAGACCTCAACCAGGCCAAAGGCGCCATCGGCCGTGGCGGCATCCTCGGCTTCGTCCTGGGCATCCTGCCCGGCGGCGGCGCGGTCCTGTCCTCTGTTGCCGCCTACGCCTGGGAAAAACGCCGCTCCCGCCACCCCGAACGGTTCGGCCACGGCGCGATCGAAGGCGTCGCCGCCCCCGAAACCGCCAACAACGCAGCCGCCACATCCTCATTCATCCCGCTGCTCTCGCTAGGCATCCCCGCCAACGCCACCATGGCCGTCATCTTCGGCGCCCTGCTCATCCAGGGCATCACCCCCGGCCCACAGCTCGTCACCGAACACCCCGACCTGTTCTGGGGCGTCGTCAACTCCATGTACATCGGCAACGTCCTGCTGCTCATCATGAGCCTGCCCCTGGTCGGCGTCTTCGTGCGCATCCTGCGCATCCGCCCGGCAGTCCTCGCTCCAATCACGACACTGATTACCCTAATCGGCGCCTACACCGTCAACAACGACGTCTTCGACATCGGCCTGGTCATCGCGTTCGGCATCCTGGGCTACCTCATGAAAAAAGCCGGATTCGACCCCGGCCCACTCGTGCTCGCCTTCGTCCTGGGCACCCTGCTGGAAACCTCCCTGCGCCGCTCGCTACTGATGTTCGACGGCGACCCGGCCGGATTCCTCACCCGGCCAATCACCGGCACACTCCTGGCCTGCTTCCTGCTGGTGGCCCTCACGCCGGCCGCCCGCGCCATCCTGCGCCAACGCAGTGCGCCGCACGAAAGACACGAATGAGCAAGCTCCCCGATCGGCAAGACGCCCGACGCGCTTAATTTGGGCCTGCTGCACGGTGCGACCGCGGTTTTGTGGCGGGTCAGCTCGAGCCGCTGTTCAGGTGACCGGACTCGATCTCCGCTGCGGCATGGACCCGCGCCCAGGTGACGTGGGCCGGCGTTGGCGTGGTGATCGACGCGGCGATGACCTCCAGGGCGCGGCGTCGGGCATCGGGAGGCAGGTCGTCGCCGATGCGGTCGAGGAAGTGGATCGCGGATGGGCGGGCGAGCCCGCCGAGGGTTTCCTGAACGGCTTCGACGAGTTCGTGGACCAACGCAGTGCCGGGGGTATCGATGGTCGGCACGACGTATGCGACGAGCCGGCGCCCGAGTTTGGTGTCGGGGCGGGTAACGACCTCGGCCGCGGCCAGGAAAGGGTGTTCGAGCAGGACGTCGCGCACTTCGGCGAGGGAGACCAGTTGCCCGGAGATCGAGACCACCGGATCGATGCGGCCGAGGAATTCCAGCCGGTCCCCGGGATTGGCGGGGTCCCGGTGCCGGACAACGCGGTCCCCGGTGGCGTAGTGCTGGTCGGGATGGGCCCAGTGTTGGTAGGCGTCGCGGGCGCCGGCGCCGCGCAGGGCGCGCAGGGTGCCGGCCCATGGGCGGCGCAGTACCAGTTCGCCGGGTGTTCCGCGGCGCGCGATACGGCCGGCGGCGTCGATGATCTCCGGAGATGTGCCCGGCAACCGCTGGGGGTCGACCGGGCGGTCGACGGTGACGATGCCGCCGAGCTCGATCTGGCCCCAGGCGTCGGCGACTGCGTCGGGGTCGCCGGTGAACTGGTCGGCTGTCCAGGTCCGCAGCGCCGGCGGGAACGGCTCGGCCATGGCTATCACCCGGCGGAGGGTGCGTTTATCCGGCTCGGGTGGGGCCGCATCGGGCCAGTCGCGTAGCCGGGCGAGTACGGATGGCACGGTGAGCAAGGTTGCGACGCGGTACCGGTCGATGATGTCCCAGAGTCGGCGCCGGGTGGGCACGTCGAGGGTTCCTTCGAACATGACCGTGGTGTCGCCCCAGGCGAGCGGGCCGAGAATGCCGTGCACGGGTGCGGCTATCCAGGCGAGATCGCCGGCACACCAGAACACGCCCCCGGGGCTGAGCCCGTATCGGTGGACGGCCACCGCGGCGGCGAGCAGGTTGGCGGTGCCATGGACTGCGGTGACCGGCCGGCCGCGCCGGTTGGCCAGCCAGGTGATGAGCAACGGATGCTCGGCGGGCAGCGCGGGAGGTGGCGCTGCCCGCACCGGTGCGATGCCCCGGATCCCGCTCAGCGGAACGGCCTGCGCGGCTTGGTCGGCTGGCCCGGCGGTATCGCGGAACGTGTCGAGCAGGTGGTGCAGCCAGCGGTCGCCTTCGTACCAGGCGACGTCCAGGCCCGTCCGGCGGATCACGATGGTGTGCTCGACGCCGGCGACGGCGGTCAGTGCGTCGTCGACGCGGGCTTTGGTGGGGATTATGGTGCCGTGGCGCCAGGCGCCGTCCTGGGTGATCAGGACTCGTGGCGCAAGATCGGCGAGGCGTTCGGCGAGGGCTTCGACGGGTAACGGCACGGGGAGTACGGCGAACACGGCCCCGATGTGGGCGCAGGCGAGCATGGCGACGACGGCTTCGGGTAGCCAGCCCAGATGCAGGGCGACCCGGTCGCCTGTGCCGAGGCCGAGACCGCGAAATGCCGCAGCCATCGTTTCGACGTCGCTGGCGAGGTCGTGGTAGGTGAGGGTTCGGCGGTCACCGGGTTCGCCTTCCCAGTGGATCGCCGGCCGGTCGGCGCTGGCCGGCAGGTGCCGGTCGACGCAGTTGGTAACGATGTTGAGAGTGCCGCCGGGGAACCAGCTGCCGTACCTGCCGTGCGGTTGGAAGATCGCGTCCGGGTTGCGGGACCAGGTGAGCTGGTCCGCGACGGACGTCCAGCGGGGCAGGTCGGGCTCAGCCATGGCCCATTGTCCTGCTCGCCGCTTGAGCCGCGCGGATCAGGTGTGCGGCGGCCTGGGGCACGGCCTCGTCTGCGACTGTCGCGGCGAGGGCGGCCGCCGGGTGGCCGTATCCATCCAGCACTGGGACGGCGACCTCCGTGCTGCCGTGCTCGGCCGCGGGGAGGGTGAGGTGTGTGGCGCTACGCCAGTGGCTGCGCTCGCCGGTGGCCAACGCGCGTTCCGCCGAGTCGGCCAGGGCGAGCGCCGCGTCCCAGCCGGGATCGTCGGCGCGCGCGGCCAGAATGCGCCCGGGCGCGGTGCGAAACGCCGGTTCGACTCGGTGTGGCTCCCGGTAGGGCCCGGCGTCGGCGCCGTCGGCGCGGTCGACGTAGGCCACCGAACCGCGGGTGTACAGAACAATGTGGACGGAGGTGTTCAATGCGTCGCGTACCAGCAGCAGATAGGGCGATAGTGCGGTGATGACGGGCAGCCGGGCCAGGTAGCGCTGAGACAGCCGCACCAGTTCGGAACCCAGGCCGTACCGGGCCGACCGGGGGTCCTGCTCGACCAGACCGGCAACGGTCAGTGACCGCAGTAACCGGTGCACGGTGGGCAGGGTGAGGCCGGATCGCTCGGCGAGCTCGGTGAGCTGCTGGTGGGCCGGGCCGTCGGAGAGCAGATCCAGCAGGAGGGCGGCGTTTCGCAGCGTGCCGAGCGTCCCGCGCGAGTCGGTCTGCGTCCCAGACTGCGTTTCCGCTTCCGTCACGGTGGCACGATACCAGCGGGAAACCGATTCCGCATATGGCGATTGACTTTCACATAGTGGAAACGTAGCGTCCATCACATGCCGTCTGAAGGCGCCATAATCACCCGCCAGTACCGGTTCCCGCTCAACGGCAGCAGTGTGCCAGCAGGTGAACCAGTGCTGACGGTCTCCGATGTTGGGCTGAGGTTCGGCGGGGTGCAGGCCCTTGACGGGGTCGCACTGACCGTGCGGCAGGGCCAGATCCACGCGGTGATCGGACCGAACGGGGCGGGCAAGTCCAGCCTGCTCAACTGCGTGTCAGGGCTGTACCGGCCGCAGCGCGGGACGATCAGGCTGTTGCGGGCCGACGGTGCGGCGGATCTGGTCGGGCGCCGGCCACATCAGATCGCCCGCCTCGGCGTGGCCCGTTCCTTCCAGAACATCGAGCTGTTCAAGCACCTGACGGTGCTGGAAAATCTGATGCTCGGCCGGCACCACCGGATGAGTCACGCTCTGCTGCCCGCACTGGTCTGGTTCGGTCCGGCCCGCCGGCAGGAGATCGAGCACCGGGCGCTGGTCGAGGAAGTCATCGACCTGCTCGAGCTCCAGGTGGTGCGCCACCAGCCGGTCGGAGCCCTGTCCTACGGCTACGCCAAACGGGTGGAACTGGGCCGGGCGCTGTGCATGCAGCCGGCCGTGCTCCTGCTCGACGAGCCGATGGCGGGCATGAACGCCGAGGAGAAGGAGTCGCTGGCCCGCTACGTCCTGGACGTCAACGAACTCGCCGGGGTCAGTGTGGTTCTCATCGAGCACGACATGGACGTGGTCATGGACATCTCCCACGCCGTGACCGTGCTCGACTTCGGCCGGCTGATCGCCGACGGTCCGCCGGCACAGGTCCGCAGCGACCCCGCGGTGATCAACGCCTACCTCGGAGAAGCGGCCCGATGAGCACGTTTCCCGAGCTGCTCTTCACGCGGGCCGCCGGGCATCCGCGGGCCATCGCCATGCAGGAGAAGCGTTATGGCGTATGGCAGCCGCTGACCTGGGCGCAGTACGCGCGGCGGGTGCGCGAGTTCGCCCACGGCCTGGCCGGCCTGGGGATCGGCCGCGGTGACGTGGTCGCCGTGCTCGGCGACAACCGCCCGGAGTGGCTGATCACAGAGCTGGCCGTGCAGTGCCTGGGTGGCGCCGTGGTGGGGGTCTATCCCACCAGCGTCGGCGAGGAGATCCTGCATGTGCTGTCCCTGGCCGAGGTCCGGGTCGTGGTGGCCGAGGACCAGGAACAGGTCGACAAGCTGATCCGGCTCAAGGACCAGCTACCGAAGCTGGCCACGATCGTCTACTACGACCCGCGCGGCCTGTCCGGCTACCCGCAGCCGTATCTGTTGCGGTTCACCGACATCGAAGCCGCCGGCGCCGACAAAGCGAAGGCTCAACCGGCGTGGCTCGACGACCGCGTCGCCCTGGTCGGTCCGGATGACACGGCGGTCATCTGTACCACCTCGGGGACCACCGCGCGGCCCAAGCTGGCTGAGCTGTCGCACGCCAATCTGATCGCGATGGCCGAGCATCTCGCCGAGATCGACCCGCTGCGGCCCGGCTACCGGTACGTCTCATTCCTGCCGCTGGCGTGGATCGGTGAGCAGATGCTCGCCGTCGGGTTCGGCCTGCGCCACGGCTTGACCCTGTCGTTTCCCGAGGACGCCGCGACCCAGCGCACCGACTTGCGGGAGATCGCACCGGACGTGATGTTCAGCCCACCCCGCATCTGGGAATCGATGCTCTCCGAGCTCCAGGTACGCATCGACGACGCAGGCCGGCTCAAGCGCCGGGTCTTCGGCTGGGCCTACGAGGTGGGCGACCGGATGGCTGCCCACCGAACCGCCGGCCGAGCGCCGGGCGCGTTGCTGCGCACGGTTCACGGGATCGCGGACGCGGCTGGGTTGCGCCCGGTCCGTGCCCGCTTCGGCCTGTCCCGGATCAAACGGTGCTATACCGGCGGCGCACCGCTGTCGCCGGACGTGCTCCGGTTCTTCCACGCCCTCGGCGTCAATCTCAAGCAGGTCTACGGACAGACCGAGATCTGCGGCATCTCGGTCGTCCACCGCGACGGCGACCTGCGGTTCCACACCGTTGGCGCCCTTATCCCCGGCACCGAGCTACGCGTCAGCGACGACGGCGAGATCCTGCTGCGCTCGCAGAGCGTGTTCCGCGGCTACCTGCACGACCCAGAGGCCACCGCTGCCGCAATCGATCCCGACGGCTGGCTGCACACCGGGGATGCCGGGTACGTCGACGACGGACACCTCGTCGTGATCGACCGGCAGGCCGACGTGCTCCACGCGCCCGACGGCAGCCAGTTCTCCAGCGCCTTCTTCGAGAACAAGCTGAAGTTCTCG
>DASUXL010000055.1:0-24509 GCA_036377915.1 Candidatus Limnocylindrales bacterium | reverse complement strand
GTCGTGCCGCTGCCCGTCACGGCCCCGCCGCCGCACGCCTATCCAACCCCGCCGATGGGGTACCCCATGCGGTTCGGTGGCGTGTAACCGGTCGGGTCTGTCGCCGGTTGCGGTGCAGCATTAGGCTGATCGACCATGGGCCGGTTTGATCAGGTACGAGCGAACATCCGGCGCGCCTACGAGGCGGGGCGCGCCACAGTCCGTGCCGCCAAGGCGGAGGAGGAGCGGCGTTACGCGGAGGCCGAGGCGCCGCCGAACGACCCGCCGCCTCCGTCCCTCGCGCACTACGAAGAGCTGGTTCCACGCCCGCTTAAGATTGCGGGCGCGTGGGCGTGGCGGCTGATCGTCCTCGGGATCGTCCTGCTCTACCTGCTCCAGCTGATGGGCATGATCAAGATCGTCATCATCCCGCTGGCGATCGCCCTGCTGCTCGCCGCCCTGCTCGCCCCGGCCGTCGGCCGGCTGCGCAGCGTCGGCGTCCCCCGATCCCTCGCCACCGCCATCGTCCTGATCGGTGGGCTGGCGGCGGTCGTGGGCACCCTGACCCTCGTCGTCAACGCCTTCATCGACGGCCTTGACCAATTGCGCGAGAACGCGGTCCAGGGCCTCAGGGAGATCCAGAACTGGCTCAAGGACGGGCCGCTCGGCCTGACCCAGAACCAGCTCGACAACCTGCTCGACAACGCGCAGAAGCTGCTGACCGAGAACCAGGACCGGCTCACCGATCTCGGGTTCACCACGGCCACCACCGCCGCCGAGATCCTCAGCGGCACGTTCCTGGTGCTGTTCGCGCTGTTCTTCTTCCTCCGCGACGGCCGCATGATCTGGCGCTTCAGCGTCAACCTGCTCCCCATCCCGGCGCGCGAACCGCTTGACCAGGCGGGCCTGGCTTCGTGGCGGTCGCTCGCCTCCTACGTGCGCGCCACTGTCCTCGTCGCGTTCATCGACGCGGTCGGCATCGGCGTCGTCCTGGCGCTGCTCGGGGTGCCGCTGGCCCTGCCGCTTGCCGCCCTGGTCTTCCTCACCGCGTTCATCCCCATCATCGGTGCGACCCTGTCGGGTGCCGTGGCGGTGCTGGTGGCACTGGTCACCAACGGCCCGTTCACGGCGGTCATCGTGCTCATCGCCGTGATCGCGGTGCAGCAGATCGAGGGACACCTGCTCCAGCCGCTCATCATGGGCCGAGCGGTGGCGATCCACCCGCTCGCGGTCATCGTCGGCATCGCGGCGGGCTTGGTGCTCGGCGGGATCATCGGGGCGCTCATCGCGGTACCCATCATCGCCGTGCTCAACACCGGCATCCGGCACCTCGCCAACCACCGGGCGGCAATGGCCGAGGAGGCGGCGACACCGCCGGGACCCCCGTCACCACCGGCCCCTGCCCCTGAACCGGCCCAGTGATTACGCGCTAATCTGACCGGCGTGACGACCTCCGACCAAGAGACCGGCCTGCCTATCCGACTGCTCCACGACCGCGTGCTGGTGCGGGCGGAGGCGTCAGAGGGGGAGAGACGGTCGACGGCCGGGCTTGTCATTCCTGCCACGGCATCAATGGGTACCCGTCTGAGCTGGGCGACGGCGGTGGGTGTCGGTCCGCACGTGCGATCCATCCAGACCGGTGACCGGGTGCTGTTCGACCCGGAGGAACGTTCCGAGGTGGAGCTGCACGGAGAGTCGTACGTGCTGCTGCGCGAGCGCGACGTGCACGCCGTCGCCGCGACCCGGGTCGAGCCCGACTCGACCGGCCTGTATTTATGAGTTAGGAGGCCGGCAGCCGGTGGTCAGCTCGACGGTGATGCTGCCCGGCCCGGTAATCTTCCCGCGGACCGCGACGAACGTTCCGGCGTCGGCATAGAAGCTTTCCGGCGGGCGGCCGGACGGTCTGAGCCGCGCACCCTCGACCGTCGACGCGACCTTGGCCAGCGCGTCGGACTCGCTCTCGGGCGGGCCGTTCAAAGTCAGGGTGCGGGTGGCCGACACGCCGTCACGGGCGACGGTGAGCTCGCAGCGTTCCTCCCGGTACCCCCGATCGGTAAAAAGCCAGTCAGGCGGAACGCTCCCGCTCACGCCGCCCACAACCTGGTCTACCACCTGTTTGGCGGCGCCTATGCCGCTCATCTCGCGCACGGTCGCCGGGTCGCGCAGCGCGGACCAGAATCCCAATCCGAGCAGCAGCAAACCCCAGGCCACGATCACCACCCACCACACGCGCGCTCTAGTAGACAAGGGCCTGCACACCTTCGGCCAGGATCTCCTCGACGAACGCGGCGGCGCCGGCGATCCGCACGCCCTCGATAACGTTGTCCTGCTTGATGTCTCGGCGCATGGCGCACTGCGTGCACAGGGTCACCGAGCCTCCTTTTAGGACAGCGTCGAGGAGGTCGGGAAGCGGTGCCGAGTGCGGCAGCTCGAACTCGGCGGCCCGGCCGGGCAGAGCGAACCAGCTCGACTCGCCGGTCAGCCAAAGCGACACCTCGGCACCGGCGGCGAGCGCCGTGGCCGCGACGGTGAAAGCCTGAGCGCAGCGTTCCGGGGCGTCAGCTCCGGCCGTCACCTTGACAACCAGTCTCCGGGTCATTGGCTCACTCTAAGATGTCGGGTGTGGTCACCGAGATCGGGTTCGTCAGTCTGCTTGTGGGCGGGTTCGGCCTGCTCTCCGGCGGCTTCGTGTTCCTGGCACTGAAAATCGCGAGGGGTCGCTGGTGAGCGATAACGGCAACGACAACAATCCGCTGCAACCGCCGCCGTGGCTCAACGCCCCGCCGGTCGACCCGTACCCGTTCGAGGAGACCTACGATCTGCGCTCCGGGCCGGATCTGCACCGGTCCCTGCTGGGCCTGCTGCCCTACGTCGGGTTGTGGCGGGGCCGGGGCACGGGCGGGTACCCGACCATCGATGACTTTAACTACGGGCAGGAGATCAAGATTACCCACGACGGGCGGCCGTTCCTGTTCTACGAGTCGCGTGCGTGGATCCTCGACGGCGAGTCCAAACCGGTCCGCCCCGCCGGGCGGGAGGTCGGCTGGTGGCGGCCGGTCGGGGACGGGCAGGGCGACGACATCGAAGCACTGATGATCAGCCCGACCGGTGTGATGGAGCTGTACCTCGGCCGGCTCGAAGGCACGAGGCTGGAGATGGCCACCGACTTCGTCGGGCGCACGCCGACGGCCAAGGAGGTACGGGCGGGTCACCGCCTGTTCGGCATAGTGGAGGGCGCTTTGCTTTACGCACAGGAGATGGCGGCGGTCGGCCAGCCGATGTCGCCGCATTTGAGCGCGAGGCTGCTCCGTGTCGGCGGCTGAGGGCGGCGCGCCGCCGAGGTCCGGCGCGGGCGGCCCGGCTGGCGCGGCTGGTCCGGCTGGCGCGGGCGGCCCGGCTGGCGCGGCTGGTCCGGCTGGCGCGGGTGGCCCGGCCGTGACCGAGACCGCGACCGATGGCGGACCGATCCGGTGGGGAATTCTTGCCACCGGCGGCATAGCGGCCATGTTCGCCCGGGACGTGCAGGACAACGTACCGTCGGCGGTGATCGCTGCGGTGGGTTCCCGCTCGCAGGAGGCGGCGGCCGCCTTCGCCCAGCGCTTCGACATCAAACGGGCCCACGGGTCATGGCATGACCTTGCCACCGACCCCGAGGTGGACGTCATCTACATCGCCACCCCGCACTCGCACCACCACGAGACGGCAATGCTGTGCCTGCGCGCGGGCAAGCCGCTGCTGGTCGAGAAGGCGTTCACGCTCGACCTCAAGCAGGCGCAGGAGCTGGTGACCATCGCCCGCGAGCGGCGGCTGTTCCTGATGGAGGCGATGTGGACCCGGACGCTGCCCGCGATCCTCAAGATGCTCCAGCTCATCGACGAGGGCGTGATCGGCGAGGTGACCTCGGTGCAGGCTTCGTTCGGGCTCGGGCTCGACTTCGAACCCTCGCACCGGCTGCGCAACCCCGAGCTGGGCGGCGGCGCCCTGCTCGACCTCGGCGTCTACCCGGTGACCTTCGCTCAGCTGCTGCTCGGTGAGCCGAACCAGGTCCGGGCGTGGGCCTCGCTGCACCCGGAGGGGACCGACGCCCGCACCGGCATCGTGCTCGGCTTCCCCAGCGGCGCCGTCGCCACCCTGTTCTGCGGTCTCCGCGGCGACGTCCGAGCGGCAACGGTCGTGGGGACCGAGGGGCGCATCGAGTTCCCAGAGGGCTTCCACAACGCGGACCGCTTCGTGCTGCACCGGCCCGGCGAGCTGGCCGAGACGATCACGTCGGACCAGGCGGGCCTGCACCACCAGGCCGCCGAGGTCGGGCGCTGCCTGCGCGCCGGGCTGACCGAGTCGCCGCTCGTGCCGCTGTCCGCCACGCTGGGCGTGATGAGCACCCTCGACGCCATCCGCGCCCAGATCGGGGTCACCTATTGACGAGGTGTAGCGCGCATGCGCTACACTTGCGGTACCGATGGAGTAGAGGGGGGCGCATGGCTGCGAGCACATCGTTTCGTATGAGCGACACCGCCAAGCGTGGCCTGGCTGACCGTGCCGCAGTTGAAGGCATCAGCGCGACCGCGTTGCTTGACCGGCTCATTATCGAAGGCGTCGCCGCGCTGGACCATCCCGGGATCGTGTTCCGGGGCCCGGCCCATGACCGGCGCGCCGCTCTGGCCGCCGGTCCTGATGTGTGGGAGATCGTGTCCCGGCTGCAAGAACTGGACGGCTCGGAGGAACACCGCATCAGCATCCTGGCCGCCGAGTCCGAGGTGCACCCGCGGCTGATCCGGCTGGCTTTGGACTACGCGGCCGAACATCCGCAAGAGGTCAGTGAGCGTATCCGCCGCAACCGCGCCCTGACAGAACGCAGCCGCACCAGCGCCAGCCAGCGCGAGGGACTGCTGGCAGCGTGCCAGCAGTGAGCAGGTTCCTCATCGACGAGATGTTCGCCGCCGCCGTGGCCCACGTGCTGCGTGACAACTACGACTACGACGCGGTTCACGTGTCAGAAGTCGGGCTGCGGGCAGCCGAGGACACACTGGTCGCCGCGACCGCCCGGGCCGAGAACCGAGCCGTGGTAACAGAAAACGTCGCCGACTTCGCCGGCGAACGCGACGTGGTGCTGGTGTTTGTCCTGAAACGAAACCTGCCGTCCGGACGTGCGCAAGCCCCAGCCCTGGCCAAACTCCTCCACCACTGGGCCAAGGCGAACCCCGACCCGTACCTCGGCCCGCATTGGCCAGACGCTTCCGGTATTTAGAAGAAGGGGCGGACCAGGAAGTAGGAGATGACGGCGATGAGGGCGGCGCCGGGGAAGGTCAGGATCCAGGCGATCACGATGTTGCCGGCCACCCCCCAGCGCACCGCGGACAGCTTCTTGGTCGCGCCGACACCCATGATGGCCGATGTGATGGTGTGCGTGGTGGAGATCGGCAGGCCGAGCTGGCTGTTGACCCACAGCACGCTTGAGGCGACGGTCTCGGCGGCGAACCCGGCCGGCGGGTCGAGGTGGATGACGCGCCGGCCCAGGGTGCGGATGATGCGCCAGCCGCCGGCATAGGTGCCCAGCGCCAGTGCGGTGGCCGACGCCCAGTAGACCCACTCCGGGATGTGCGTGTTGCTGTCCTGCAGCTGGGCGGTGTAGAGCGCCAGCACGATGATGCCCATGGTCTTGGCCGCGTCCTGCATGCCGTGGCCGACCGACATGGCCGCCGCCGAGAACGACTGGGCGATGCGGAAGCCGCGGTTGAGCTTGCCCGGGTGTCCGTGCCGGAAAAGCCACATCACGGCCAGCATCGCCAGCGCGCCGAGGATGAAACCGGCGATCGGCGAGGCGATCATCGGAATCACGATCTTGCGGAGGATGTCGCCCCATTTGACCGAGCCGCCGACACCGAAGGCGATGGAGCACAGCGTGGCGCCGACCATGCCACCGATCAGGGCGTGCGACGAGGACGACGGGATACCGAAATACCAGGTGATCAGGTTCCAGCCGATGGCGCCGAGCACCCCGGCGGCCACCACGCCGAGCGCCTCCGCACCCTGCGGCAGGCTGACCACACCGTCACCGACGGTCTTGGCCACCGCCCCGCCGAAGTGGGCGCCGACGAAGTTGCCGACCGCCGCCATGCCCAGGGCGATCCGCGGGGTCAAGGCTCGGGTGGACACGCTCGTGGCGATGGCGTTGGCGGCGTCGTGGAAACCGTTGGTGTAGTCGAACACCAACGCCACCGCGATCACCGCTATGGCACCGATGAGCAGAGGGTCCACTCAGGACTCCTTGACCGCGATGGTTTCAAGGGTGTTGGCGACCCGCTCGAAGGCGTCGCACGCGCCCTCCAGGTCGTCGGCGACCTCTTTCATCTTGAGCACGGTCAAGGCGTCGTACTCGCCGCTGAACAGCCGCACCAGCAGCATGCGGTACGCGCGGTCGCCCTCGTTCTCCAGCCGGTTGATGTCGACCCAGTAGTCCTCGAGGCTCTGCAGGCCCTTCATCTTCTTGACGCCCTTGGGCCGTTTGACGCCGGGGGCGCCGACCCGCAGCCGCTCCATCGCCGACGCGGTCAGCTCGGCCTGGCGGTTCAGCACGTCGATCAGCTCGTGCATCTCGCGCGGCAGGGCGGGCAGCTTGGTCAGGCCGTACAGGTAGACCAGGCTGCCGACGGCCTCCATGTGGTCCATCACGTCGTCGAGCCGGTGGCCCAGCTCGTAGATGTCCTCGCGGTCGAACGGGGTGATGAAAGTCGAGTTGATCTTCTTGTAAAGCTCGTGGGTGATCTGATCGCTGTCGTGCTCCAGCTCGGCCAGCCGCTCACTGACGGATTGCACGTCGACGCCGGGAAGGGCCAGCTCGGTGAGCATGACGGCGCCTTTGACCAGGTTCTTGGCAGCCCGGCCGAACAGGTCGTAGAACATCGCCTCGCTGGGTCGGAGCGAGAACTTCACGTCGTCTTCCCTTCTTCGAGCCGCTCACGTTCCCGCGCTACGTCATAGTCGGCTCGCGGGTAGCGCAGATTGAGGCCGGTAAGCGTGCTGAGCAGCAGGTGGGCCACGGCCCAGTCCCGGTACCACTTGCGATCAGCGGGCACAACGTACCAGGGCGCAAGATCGGTGCTGCACCGCGCCAGCGCGTCGTGATATGCCTCCTGGTACGCGGGCCACAGTGCCCGGTTGTCGACGTCGTCCGGGTTGTATTTCCAGTGCTTTGTGGGGTCGTCCAGCCGGGCGAGCAACCGCTTGCGCTGCTCTTCGAAGGATATGTGCAACATCACTTTGATCATGGTGATGCCGGTCGCAGTCAGCTCCCGCTCGAACTCATTGATTATTTGGTACCGCGCCTGCCAGACCTTCTTCGGCGCCAGCCGGTTGACCCGCACCACCAGGACGTCCTCGTAGTGGGAGCGGTTGAAGACCCCGATCAGGCCGGGCTTGGGCAGCGCGTTGCGGATGCGCCACAGGAAGTCGTGCTTGAGCTCCTGGCTCGTGGGCGGTCCAAAGGCGACGATGCGCAGGCCCTGAGGGTTCATCGTGCCGGCGACCTTCTTGACCGTGCCGTCCTTGCCGCCGCAGTCCATCGCCTGCAGCACCAGCAGCACCCGTTGCTCGAAGCCGGGGTTGGTCTTGGCGTTGGCGAACAGCATCTCCTGCTGCACCGCGAGCCGCTCGCCCAGCTCGGCTAGGTCGGCCCGCGCCCAAGTCTTGGGGTCATTGCGCACCTTCCTGTGGTCGGGCAGGCCGGGCGTGCCGGACGGGTCGATCGCCGTCAGGTCTACGTCAGGCCCCACCCGTAACAGGGGCAACAAGTCGGACACACTGGGATCATCTCGCAGTTTCGAGCGCGGTGTGCTGGAACAGCTCAAGCCAGCGCCGGAAATGGCCGGCGAACGGTTCCGCCTGGCCGTGCAGGGACTCCAGCAGCCAGGCGGCTGCGGCTCTTGCTTGGTTTATGACCTCTTGGGGGTACCCAAACCGCCGCACGTGCTCGGAAAACTCATCCTCGTCCACGAGCTGCACCTCGCCCGTCTCGCGGATCTTACGGACGTCGAGGTCGAGGTCGGTCATGACGACCGTGTTCGCCTGCCACCGGGGCGGGGTGGTGATGTCGCAGTAGACCGACGTGTTGCGCGGCGCCGCGTTGAAGATCGCCGTCCACCAGCCGACGTGCGGTACGAGCAGCACGCCCGGGATCTCCCACACCTTGCCCGAGTCGGCGACCGTGCCGCTGGGGACACCGAGCCAGGTGCCGTGCCGGTCGCGGCCGAGCAGCTGGGTGACCATGCCGCGGTGGGCACTGCCGTCGTACTTTCGCATCTCGACCCGGACAGCGGTCATGGGAACAGAGTATTCGGTTCGGGCGCCTAAACCTCGTACGGGACGGCGATTAACAGCGATTAACGGCGATGACTCGCCGAAAAGTTCCGCCTCGATCGGGGGAATCACACACTGGCGCTGTGGGCGCGAAGTGTCGGACGGAAGCGATACTGTCTGCTGCATGCCGGACGCCGCTGAGCTTCTCTCCGCCGCGATCTCCGCCGTCCCCGGCGGGGTCACCCGCCCCGGGCAGGAGGCGATGGCCGCCGCCATCGTCGACGCGGTCCGGCACCGACAGCATCTGCTCGTGCAGGCGGGCACCGGCACCGGCAAGTCGCTGGCCTATCTTGCGCCGGCGCTGACCATCGACGGCCCGGTGGTCATCTCCACGGCGACCCTGGCCCTCCAGTCCCAGCTTGTCGATCACGACCTGCCGCGGCTGACCGAGGCGGTCGCCCCGCTGCTGGGCCGCGAGCCGACCTTCGCGCTCCTCAAGGGCAGGCACCATTATGTGTGCCTGGCCAAGCTGGAGCACGCCGAGGAGGACGAGCCGCAGGATGCGCTGTTCGAGCGGACCAGGTGGCTGGGCGAGGCGGGCAAGCTGGGCAAGCAGATCGTGCGGATCCGCGACTGGGCGGCCAAATCCGAGACCGGCGACCGCGACGAGCTGGATCCGGGCGTCGACGACACGGCCTGGCGGTCGGTGTCGACCCCGGCGCGCGAGTGTGTCGGCGCGCTCAAGTGCCCCTATGGTTCCGAGTGCTTCGCCGAGCTGTCGCGCGCCCGCGCCCGCGAGGCCGACATCGTCGTCACCAACCATTCGCTGCTCTCCTATGACATGCTGGCGGGCCGCCACATCGTTCCGCCGCACAAGCTGCTGATCGTCGACGAGGCGCACGAGCTGGCCGACCGGGTTTCAAGCGCCGCCCAGGCCGAGCTGACCTCGTCCGGGGTTGACACCACCGCCCGCGCCGCACGCTCCTTTGTGGAGGGTGAGGACTATCAGGGTCTGCTGGAGGGTGCCGACGCGCTCACCGTCGGGCTGGCCGAGGTGCCGCCGGGGCGGTTGACCGCCGGGCTCCCGCCCGCCCTGCACGAGGCGTGCGTGCTGCTCGACTCGGCGACCCGGGGTTCGCTGACCGCGATCGGTGAGGTCAAGGCGGACGACTCCGATCCGGTGCGCAAGCAGCAGGCAAAGTCGATGCTGACCGATATTTCGACCACGGTTCAGCGGCTGCTCGAGGGTTCGGGCGAGGATGTGGCGTGGGTCGAGCACGAGCCGCGCCGGGCCCTTGTGGTGGCGCCGCTTTCGGTCGCCGGCCTGCTCAACGGCAAGCTTTACGAGGACCGCACGGTCGTGGCGACCTCGGCGACGCTTGCGCTCGGCGGCAAGTTCGAGACCATCGCGCGGGCGCTTGGCCAGCCCCTGGAGGGTGGGCCCGAAGGGCCGGGGGGCGGGAGGAGCACAGGCTTCCGCACCCTCGACGTCGGCTCCCCGTTCGACTATCCCAAGCAGGGCATCCTCTATGTCGCCGCCCACCTGCCCCGCCCCACCCAGTCGGGCCTGTCCGACGCGGCCGGCGCCGAGCTGCTGAGCCTGGTCAGCACCTTGGGTGGGCGCAGCCTCGGGCTGTTCTCCTCACGCCGCGCCGCCCAGCAGGCCGCCGAGCTGGTGCGGGCCAAGACCGACCTGACCGTGCTGCTGCAGGGCGACGAGTCGCTGCCGATCCTGGTGCGCCGCTTCCGGGAGGAGCGCAACAGCTGCCTGTTCGGCGTGATGTCGCTGTGGCAGGGCGTCGACGTGCCCGGCGACGCGTGCCAGCTCGTCGTCATCGACCGGCTGCCGTTCCCCCGGCCCGACGAACCGTTGGCGGCGGCGCGTTCCGAGGCGGTCGACGCGACCGGCGGCTCCGGCTTCGCCTCGGTCAGCGTGCCGATCGCGGCTGTGAAGCTGGCTCAGGGGGTGGGCCGGTTGATCCGCTCCAATGACGACAAGGGTGTGGTGGCGGTGCTCGACTCGCGGCTGGAGACGGCCCGGTCGTATGGTTCGTTCCTGCGCAACACGTTGCCGCCCTTCTGGTACACCACAAAGCGAGACCTGGTGCTCGGCGCCCTCAAGCGCCTGGCAACGGCGCCTTCGCCTTAAGACCTCAAGACCTCAAGACCTCAAGACCTCAAGACGCGGACCTCTTCACGAAGCATGCCTTCCCCACGCCGGGTATGGGATCGCCGAAGGTCGCGGTGTCGCACTGGATGCCGAGCGTGCCGGCAGGGACGGTGCGGTAGTTGAACATGCCGTCCGCGCCGAAGGCCACCGAGCTCAGGGTGGTGTTGCAGAAGCTGTTCTCAAAGGCGCAGAAGGTGTAGCCCTCGGGCGCCATGAGCACGCGCCCACCGGGGTTGGCGATGAGCCAGGTGCCGGTGCTGGGCCGGAACACGGCCGGGCAGTTGACGGTCGCGTTGGCGCAGTAGTTTCCGATGAGCGGCCAGCGCGGGCCCCACCGCACCGGGATGTCACCGGTGTGGCCCCATGAGCGTTCCTCGGTCGTGCCCGGGGTGGCGCCGCCGCCGTTGTGCCAGATCCACCAGCTGCCTGTCGATGGCCGGTACACGGCCAGGTCGGTGGTGCCGTCGAGACTGCCGTACCTGCCCGGCATGGGGAGGTCGCCCGGCAGTCCCCAGTTCCGTGCGACCTGCGCGCCCTTGCCCGCGTCGTACCAGATGTGCCACTTACCTTCCGAAGGCCGCCAGACCGCCAGATCGTCGGCTCCCCAGGTGTTGAAGTTTCCGGACACCGGGACGTCACCCGGCGCACCCCATCCGACGGTGGTCTGGCAGTTGAAGGTGGAGAAGGCCGGCTGGCATCCGCCCCGCCTTGGGATGGCACCGTCGTACCAGATCCACCAGATGCCGGTCGACGGCCGGAAGACGGTCAGGTCGTGGACGCTGTTGGCGTTGAAGTCGCCGACGACCGGGATGTCGCCCGGTTGTCCCCAGCCCTTGACGACCTGGATGCCCCTTCCGGCGTCGTACCAGATGTACCAGGTTCCGTTGGAGGGTCGCCACAACGCGAGGTCGTCGACGGCGGCGTTGCCGTTGTAGTCGCCGACGACCGGGATGTCGCCCGCTTGCCCCCATTGATAGGTCAGGACCACGCCCTCGTTGTCGGTCCACGTCCACTCGCCGGTGGACGGCCGGAAGGTTACCTTGCCGTCTCGGGCGAAGTTTCCGAAAAGCGCTACCACACCGGAATCCACGGTCGTCGTCGCCTCGCGCAGGTTAGGTTTGATCGGCTGGATCGCCGTGGAGGCAAGGCGTACCCCAAGCCACGGAGCGACAACGACGATGACCGCGACGGCGGCGACCGCCATCATGGCGAACGGCCCGAATCGTGGTGCCCTCAGCGCGACCATGGGCTTTCCCTCCAAGCATGGGGTCGGCTGTGGACACTAGACCTGATCGAGAGGTCGCGATAGGTCAATGCCGCTAATCTATTGCGCAACCCATGGCGCCCCTAGGATCCGCGCCATGACCATCGACCGGCGTCGCCTGATGGGTATCGCCTTCACCACCGTCACGTTGCTCGCCGCGACCGCGGGATTCTCGGTTTCCTCGGGCGCCGCTTCGGATGACGCTCGTGCCATCCAGGCGATGGGTCTGACCGTGTTCGACGACGATTGCCCACCCGACGTAAGAAGCTGCGGTCCCGGCGGTGGTGGCCCGGGCGGCGGCGGCGAAGTGGTCGGCGGCTGCAATCCCGTTCGCACGCAACAGGCGGTCAGCCGGGAGGACAATCCAGAACTCGGTGGCGCCTACTCGCGCATAGCGTTCGGCTCGAAGTGGGTGTGCAGCAGCGGAGTCACGTTCACCTCGATGCGGTTGCACACCGAGGTGTGGGATCGCACCCCCGGCCAGCGTGTCGCCCGGCTGGCAACCGCTCCCGACGTGCACGCTCTCAATCTGGAGAGCAGCGCCGCGGCCGACCTGTACGACGTCGACTACTATCCGGCCGCCCAGCGGGCTGAGGTCGTGCAGCTCGTGGAGATAGACGCCGGCGCCGGCAGGTACTGGATGTGCCAGGACAACGGAACCCTGTCGTTCCTGTGGTGCACCGGGGAGAGGACCCGGTACCTGTCAGCTGTTTTGGGGTTCTTCCCGTTCCAGACGAACCTGCAGAACCCCAAGCTGAATTATGTGGCGCTGGGCGACTCGTTCGCCTCGGGTTCGGGAGCCGGAAACTACGAGGTGGGCGGAGGCTCGAACTGCCTGCGCAGCGAGAACAGTTACCCACGCGTGCTTGTCGCCAGCAATCCCGGCGTCTTCAACCTTGGCAGGAAACGGGCTTGGGGCAGCCCGGGTTTCCGCGCCTGCCACGACGCCACCATCGACACCGTGCGGGGCTCGCAGATGGTGGTGAACTTCCAGGACACGATCACCCGCGACGTGAGGCTCGTGACCCTGTCCGTCGGCGGCAACGACCTCGGCTACGGGCCAAAGTTGCGCAACTGCATCGAGAACGACTGCTCCGGTGGTCCGCTTGTCACGCTCGACGAGACGCTGCCCGTCAAGACTCGGCTGATGCAGCTGTACCGCGACATCAGGTCCAAGATGGCCACCAACGGCAAACTTGTCGTCGTCACCTACCCGAGGATCTTCCCGACCGGGGTCTTCAACCCCAACGACTGCATCCTGACCGCCCAGAAGGTCAAGCCCGCCGAACTGACCCGGATCAACGACGCCTGGAACCTGGTCAATCTCATGATCGCTACTGCCGTATCGGATGTCGGCGACCCCAACGTCGTGCTCCTGGAGGTCAGTGACGCGTTCCGCGGCCGCGACATGTGCGGCCCCGGTGAGCAGTGGGCGAACGGGGTCATGGCAAAAATCGACCTGATCCCCGAGGAGGTGTCCCCCTTCAACTTCAAGGAATCGTTCCACCCCAACGACGGCGGCCACGCACAGGAGGCGTTCATGCTTCAGCAGCTGCTGCGGCAACTGGGGATGTTGCCTTAGCGGCTGTCGCTAGCCATGACCGTCGCGGCCAGCGCGACCCGGTGGTCCTTCGCCCACGGTGGCCCGATCCTGGCCCGCGGGCCCTGCAGGATCTCATCGGCCCGCTTGCCCAGAATGGCGCCCGCCTGACTCATCACCTGCTTGGCGTCGTAGAGGTGGACTCGCCAGCCACGAGCGTGTGCGAGCTCGGCGAGCACCCGGCGGTACATGATGGCGTCGGCCCGGCTCTCGTACGGGACGCGACGCTGCACGGCGATGTCCTCGGGGAAGTCCGGTGGCCAGGTCCGCAATGAGATCGACACGATCGGTTTCGGCAGCGCGAGTGCGATCTCGTCAAGCGCGGCCGACGCCACCCCGGCGGCCGACGCCCGCACCCTCGCCACGAGAGCCGCCGTGGCGGCGGCATCCAGCCGCCAGCCCTCGTAATGGATCGGTGCCGCCGACAATCCCTGCTCCACCAACTCGATCCGCCGCCGGTCCACGACCTCATGGTCCGCCGAGGCCGTCACGGCAATGGCCCAACCGAGATGGTCGGCGATACCCACGCGCATATCGCCAATTATCGCCTTCCAGTACGCTGCGACGTCATGCTGACCCGGACCGACGAGTTTCTGCTGCGAGTGCTCAAGCCGAAGCACTTCCCATACCTTTTCTGGACCGGGATCACCCTGTTCTTCAGCGCCCTGGTGTGGTTTTTCCTCTTTGAGGCGCCGGACCAGGCCGAGCACAATGACTCGCTGGGGCTGAAAGCGCTTGTGCTGGTACCCATCGCGGCGGTGCTGTCCGGCACGGTCATTGTCCGGGGCGGCACGACGCAGGCGCAGGATCGGTCGAGTCGGCATCACCGGGTCGGCCCGTGTCCTCGAGGTCGAGGTCACCGATCGCTCCGATGGCCAGCACGATGTCTTGCTGCTACTTCGGCTCAGCGTCTGATTCACGGTGACGACTCGGTCATCCTGATAGATCGACTGGCATCGAAGGGGCCTTCGCTCGAATGCCGGCGATCGCGTCAATAGTGCCGATCCGCGCCGCGTGCGGAATGCCTAGCGTGACGCGGCATGAGATTCCTTACGTGGCTTGCCAGTCTGCTTGTCGTGGTCACTGTCGGCGTGACGGCCACCCCGGCATCGGCGGCCACCGACATCGACGGCGACGGGCTCGACGACGGCCTGGAGGACGCGCTCGCCACGCGTTTCTTCCCGTGGGTCTGGTACGACTCGGGCGAGAACTCGGGCTGTACCAACCCGGCGACGACGGCCGGCAACCCGGGCACCGCTCTGGCGCGGGTGCGGCCGCACCCGGCGGACCCGAGCAAGATCGCCATCCAGTATGTGGTTCTGTACCAGCGGGACTGCGGCGACTTCGGCGGGATCAGCGGCCATCACGGTGATGTCGAGCCGTTCTCGCTCGCCCTGGCGCCCAACCCCGCCTGCCCGTACGGCTTCGGCGCGTTCTCGCTCAAGACGGTCGCGCATCAGGGTGTGCCGGGTGAGCATGTGGACCAGCGCCTGCTCGGCAACAGCTGCACGTGGGGCCGGGCGGCCGGCGGTTCTCCCTATGCCGCAAGGATATACGCGTCGGAGAACAAGCACGGCAACTACGCCTCCGACTCCTCCTGCGACTCTTCGCTCGGCGGATTGGAGAACTGCTCGGAGAGTTTCACCTTGCCGTTCAACGTTTTCAACGTGGGCGAGGACAGTGCGCGGCGCATCGATGAGCTTTCGGGGTACCAGTTCCCCGGCGAGTTCGCGTGGACGCCCGTGCCGTTCCGGGGCGGGCTCGGCTCAGGATCCGGGGACGCGGGAACGGTCCGCGACAAGATGCTCAACGACGGGTTGCTGGCGATCGGGTACAACCCGCCGCCTTCGACGCGGTGCAACCAGCCGGCGCACGCCTGGTACCAGACGCCGGGGCGCAACCAGTTCATCCGCCAGGGGCAGCTGCTGCTCGTCATCGCGGCCGGTGTCATGCCGGACTCGGTGGCGCAGTTCAGGTTCTACCGTGACGGCCAGGAGGTGGCGTACTACCAGACCCGTTGGGCCAACAGCAATTGCGTGGTCAACCAGGAGTATGTGCGGATCTGGCTGCCGCCCGCGACCTATCAGGTGACCGCGGTCGTGGAGGAGCCGGTGAGCATCGGCGGCACGCTCACCAAGACGATCGGCCAGCCCGACCTGATCGTTCTAGCGTAAAAGAGGGAGCCCAGGCCACAAAGGCCCGGGCTCCCTCAACGCGTTGGCTGGCTAGCTGACCGTTACCTCGAACTGGTTCACCCCGCGGTCGGCGGTGACCTGCGCATCGCCGTTGCCGAAGCGGGACAGCGCGCGCAGCGTCCACGTGCCGGGCGCGGCGAAGAACCGGAACTGGCCGGACGGGGACGTGACCACCTCGGCGGTGAACTCACCGCTGCGGTCGAGCAACCGGACGTAGGCCCCCGCCACCGGGTCACCACCGGCGGCCTGGACGACACCAGTGATGACGGTCTCCTTCTCCAGGTCGACGCTGAGCGGCAGCGGGGCGGACTGGTCGGGCGCGGCGCAGCCGGCCGCTGTACTGCTTGGTGCGGTCATCGGTATCACGCCTCTCCGGGCTCGTCGCCCAATGCCACCGGCACGCCGACCAGCGAGCCGTACTCTGTCCAGGAACCGTCGTAGTTCTTCACGTTCTGCTTGCCGAGGATCTCCTGCAGCACGAACCACGTGTGCGAGGAGCGCTCACCGATGCGGCAGTAGGCGATGGTGGGCCGGCTGTCGTCCACAAAGGAGTAGAGCTCGACCAGTTCGGCGTCGGCTCGGAACGTGCCGTCCTCGTTGGCCGCCTTGGACCACGGCACGCTCACCGCGGTCGGGATGTGGCCGGCGCGCTGCGCCTGCTCCTGCGGCAGGTGGGCGGGCGCGAGCAGGCGGCCGGCGTATTCGTCGGGGGAGCGGACGTCGACCAGGTTGTTGGTGCCGATCGCCGCGACGGCTTCGTCGCGGAAGGCGCGGATCGACAGGTCCTGCTCCTTGGCGCTGTACGTGGTGGGGGTGCGCTGCGGCACGTCCTTGACCAGCGGCCGCGCGTCAAGCTCCCACTTCTTGCGGCCGCCGTCGAGCAGCCTGATGCTTTCGTGGCCGTACAGCTTGAAGTACCAGTACGCATACGCGGCGAACCAGTTGTTGTTGCCGCCGTAGAGCACGACCGTGTCGTCGTTGGCGATGCCGCGTGCGGAAAGCAGCGCTTCGAACTGCTGCTTGTTCACGAAGTCCCGGCGCACCGGGTCCTGCAGGTCGGCTTTCCAGTCGAGCTTGATGGCGCCGGCGATGTGGCCACCGTCGTACGCGGTGGTGTCCTCATCGACCTCGACGAAAACGACACCCGGTGTGTTCAGGTTCTTCTCGGCCCAGTCCGCGGTGACAAGGGCGGATTCGCGACTCATGGAAATGTCTCCCTAGATGGATGCTTTGGGCAACATGAGCGCGAGGTTCAAAAACGAGCTTTTGAATTCCGTCGCGCATGGATCGGCTGTGCGACGGCGGGGGCTGGTTCTCAACGATGAGAAGCGAGGCTTGAGAGCACGCTGGAAGCTGAGGCCGCCGTCAGATGACGGGGCAACACAGGCAGGCGGCCACGCGGCACAGGTCGACCGCGCGCCGTTTGGTGAGCAGTGCACTCATGCCGCTGACCTTAGCAGCCAAGCCCGCGTTTCTGGAATGTGTCGTCCATCATTTGAGAGTTTCGGTCTCAGCCGGCCAGTTCCACCTCTGTCGTGGACATCGAGATGTCCAGGCCGCTCAGGCCGGGGTTGACCGCGACGAGCTGGAGGTTGAACGGCATCGGCGGCAGGCTGAACGTCACCGCGGCTAGGCGGTCCTTGTACTGGTTCAGCAGCTGCTGCGCGGCGGGCGCGAGGTTGGTGGCGGTCAGCTCGTTGACCTTGATGCGCACCCTGCCCTCGACCACCAGCACCTGCGCGGCGCCGCTGAGCACCCCGGCGCCCGGCACGTTGCCGGCGATGCGCAGGTTGGTGCCGTCGCCGCTGAGCGTGACGTTCTGCAGCCCGCTGGCCTCGACCAGACTGGTATACGACAGGGTGGCGGTGCCATCGATCTTGGTGGCGACCACCTTGCCGGTCCCATTGATCATCTCTTGGGTGTCGGCCCGGACGTCGTAGGCGCGTACCTTCAGCAGCGGGATCGGCAACCGCTCCGCCTTTACGTCGCGCAGATCCATCTGGATCTCGTCATAGTTGCCGCGCAGCACCTGGGTCAGGAACGGGTACCCCTTGATCGTCACCTCTGGCGGTGAGGATTGGATGTTTCGCTGCTGCAGCTGGGCGGCGACGCGTTCGGCTATGAGCGTCTCCGCGTAGTGCGCACCGACCCGGTCGGCAACGACCAGCAGGACGGTCACGACGACCAGGACGACAGCGGTGATGTTCAGCGACTTCCTCACTTGACCTGCCAAAGCAGGTTGGTGACGAGGTAGGCGACGGGCGCGGCGAGCGCGAACCCGGCCAGTGGGCCCTGCATGTGCCGGGCCAGCCACATGGTGGGCGGGTCTCCGGCCAGCTCCCGCCCGGCCTCGGCGAACCCGATGGTGAGGTCGGCGAGCACCGCGGCGGCAGCGGCGGCGGCACCGACGGTGGCGGCCGTGCCGGGGGTGAAGCCGACCATGTAACTGCCGATGTAGCCGGAGATGCCGGTGCCGATCATCGTGCCGAGCACGATGCCGACGGCGCCCCTGGCTACCTGAGGGGCGAGGCGGGGGAGCGGGACGAGCACGTCGGTGAGGCGGGCCACGCTGAGTGCTACCCCGCAGGAGGCGAGGCAAACCGTGATCGCCTGGGTGCCCAGCGGGATGCGCACGAGCACCAGCAACGCGGCGAAGGCGACAACGCCGACGACGATCATCGTGGTGGCGCCGAGCGACTCGGTGACCCGCACGCGCCCCTCGCGCAGCACGACCTGCCCGAGCACGCCGAGCACCAGCCCGCCGGCCAGCACCAGGCCCAGCGGCCCGATCGTCGGCTCGTTTGGCGTGTTTGCCGCGTAGTCGGCGGCGGCGGCGCTGAGCAGGCCGACCACGACGACGACCTTGACCGCGGGCGGGCGCAGCGCCATGGTGGTGGCGAACACGTAGAGCATCTGCGCGCCGAAGACGACGATCGCGTAGGGCAGGCGCTGCGCCACGCCGGACGTCTGCGCTCCCATGATCAGTCCGACCATGAGCAGCGCGGCGAATCCGCCGATGGTCAGCGACAGCAGCCGCCGGACCGGCACCACCTGGATCGGGATGTCGTCGGCGGGTAGGGCGCCGCGCGGCGTGGGGCCCGCGGGCGGGGCGGCCGGGCGGCTACGGCGGGCGACCCGCGCCTGGCGCGGAGCAGGGCTGACCGGCGCGGCCGAGGTGATGAACGGGTTAGCGCCCGACCTGCGGCTGCGAGGACTATCGTCGGATGGGGGTGTGCCGAACACCCACCGATCCTGCCACCCCCGATAGGGAGCTAGCCACCCCACAGGCAGGTTGAGTATGCTCTTCGCTTAATACCGCCACCAGCCCGCCAGCGACGTCGGGGAAAATAGACGTCGCGCCGCACGCGCGAGGACGGAGGCGATTCGTGGAGATACTGCTCCTGGTCAGCGCTCGGGTGGGTGACCCCTCATCGGTGTTGCCCTCACTCGATCTGCTGCCACACACTGTCCGCACCGCACCGCGGGATGTGCGCACCCTCGTGTCCGCGCCCACCCCGGACGCGGTCCTCGTCGACGCGCGCAGCGAGCTGTCCGACGCCCGCGCCACCTGCCGCATGCTCAACGCGACCGGCATCGGGGTGCCGCTGATCGCGATCGTCACCGAGGCCGGCCTCGTCGCGATCAACGCCGACTGGGGCGTAGACGACGTGATCCTGTCCAGCGCCGGCCCGGCCGAGGTGGAGGCGCGGCTGCGGGTGGCGGTGGGCAAGCTGAACTCGGCCTCGGCCGCCGCCGGTGGCCTGATCCGGGCCGGTGAGCTGACCATCGATCCGGACACCTACGCCGCCAAGCTCAAGGGGCGCCCGCTCGACCTGACGTACAAGGAGTTCGAGCTGCTCAAGTTCCTGGCGCAGCACCCGGGCCGGGTCTTCACCCGCGACCAGCTGCTGCGCGAGGTCTGGGGCTACGACTACTTCGGCGGCACGCGCACGGTCGACGTGCACGTCCGGCGGCTGCGGGCCAAGCTCGGCTCGGAGTATGAGTCGATGATCGGCACTGTCCGCCAGGTGGGTTACAAGTTCGTGGTGCCGTCCGCGCGGCAGCTGCCGAGCAGTGAGCTTGAGCCACTTTCCTCGGAGTCCCTATCGGCATTGCTGTAAACACAACTAATCTGGTTGAGTGATCAACTCCGCGAAGGCTCAGAGGCTTGACCGACTCACGCCGACCGAGGTCAACGCGGTAATGGAGTTAGCGCGCGCCGCCGGTGACACCGACGGCGCGCTTCCGTTGTCCGAGCATGTGGTCCTGCACCTGCGCCACGGCGGTGACGTGCCCAGCGTGCACCTGGTGATCCACGTTGGCGACCAGCTGGTGGGGTACGCGCACGTCGACGTGACCGACCGGGTCGAGGGCCCGTCGGCCGAGCTTGTGGTGCATCCGCTTTTCCGCCGCCACGGGCTGGGGCGGGCGCTGGTGCGGGGCGCGGTGGAGGCGGCCGACGCGGCGGACCCGGCCGGTCGGCTGCGGTTGTGGGCGCATGGCGATCACCCGTCGGCGAGCGCGCTGGCGCTGAGCCTGGGTTTCACCCGTTCGAGGGTGCTGTGGCAGATGCGCCGGTCGCTTTTTGCCGAGCTGCCCGAGGTGACGCTGCCGCCCGGGGTCCGGCTGCGGCCGTTCCGCCCGGGCCAGGACGACCAGCCATGGGTAGACCTCAATAAGGCGGCGTTCGCCGACCATCCCGAGCAGGGCAAGTGGGAGCTGGCAGATCTTCACCTGCGGATGAAGGAGCCTTGGTTCGATCCGGAGGGGTTCCTGCTGGCCGAGCGCGACGGGCGGCTGCTGGGCTTTCACTGGACCAAGTTGCACGGGGAGTTGCGCAACTCGGCCGATGTGGGCAGCCACCACGATCACGATCCGATCGGCGAGGTCTATGTGCTGGGGGTGCATCCCGACGCGCAGGGCCTGGGCCTTGGCCGCACGCTGACCGTGGCGGGCCTGCGCTACCTGCGCGCCCGCGGGCTGGACCAGGTCATGCTCTATGTGGACGAGTCCAATCCCGCCGCGACCGAGCTTTACACGCGCCTGGGTTTTGCCCGCTGGTCGACGGATGTGCTGTTCCGCAGAGACAGCCCTTCCGTAAAGCGGTGATGGGGGTCACCATCGTTGCATGGGCGATCGATCCGCCGCGCCACCGGAGTTCGTGTCCTATGTAGACCGACGGCTACGCGCGCTGGAGGCCGCCGCCAGCCGCCTGACCGGTGACGATGCGCACGCCGAGCGCCTGGCCGGGGAGATGCTGACCCTCGTCGCGCTGCGCTGGCGGCGCCTGACCCGCTCCGACACACGCCACGAACTCGTCGCGGGGACCTCGGCCGACCTCTATGTCACCCAGCTTTTTCAACAGGAGGCCGCCGAGCTCGGGTACCCCCGCGTGATTTTGAATCTCGAAAAGGCACCGCAAGAACGCCGCCGCACCCTGCGAGCCGGCCAGCTGCCGGCCGAAGACGAGGCGGCGTTGCTGTGGGAGGGCGCCCGCGGCAAGACCCGGCGCAGGCTGCTGATCGCCGGCGGGGCAGGCGCGGTCCTGGCCGTGGTGGCGCTGTGCCGTGGCGGCGGGGCAGAAGAGCCGCAAGAGGAAGCGCTGCCGGTGGAGGTCGAGACCGGGCTGCCCGGCGGCGCGCAGCAGATGCCCACCGGCGTTCTTGATTCAGAAACCATTCCGGGGGTACCGGAAAAGCTTTCCCTGCCAACGCAAACGCCACCCCCGCTGGGGCAGAATCCGCTGCCGCGCGCGATCCTGCTCGTGGGATCGACGGTACTGCCCGACCAACCCCTGTATGCGTTGGCGGACAACGGGATGTGGCGCCACATCGACGTGGGCATGCGCGCCGCCGGGACCCTGGTGATGCCCAATTCGCTTTCGCCGGACGGGAAAGCGGTCGTGCTGAGCAACACCTTCGAGACCGCGGTGGTCGATCTGACCACCGGCCGGCAGCGGCTCCTGCCCGGCGTCGTCGCCTCGGCCGGGCCGGTGTGGCTCAGCGAGCAGCAGGTCCTGATCAACCCGTCGGCCCTGTTCGACCGGGCCACCGACAGGGTCGAGACCGCGCTCGCCGGGCCGGAGAACGTGGTGACGCCGCGGGTGCGGGAGGCCGATGACCGCACCAACACCATGATCGAACTGTTGTCGGCGGGGCAACCGCTGACCGCGCCCGCCCGCGTGCGCCGGTGGAACCTGGCGGAGAAGACATCGGTGACGATCCCGCTGTCGGGGCGCCTGGCCGACCTGGTCGGGCCGTGGGAGGGCGCGGCGATCGGCTATGGCGACGGCCTGGTCGCCCGGCTGTGCCGCCCGGCCGGCAACCTGCCCAGCTCGGTGCGGGTCTCGTGGATGGTGGCGGTGGTGTCGCCCAAGACGGGCGAGGTAAGCCGCCTCCTGATGATCGACTCCGCGGTCTCTGGCGTGCCGATCCTGCTGGGCTGGGAGAGCGAGCGGCGCCTGCTGCTGGCGCTGGGCCTGCGAGGCGGGCAGGAGGTGGTGAGCTGGGACCGGGTGTCGGAGAAGGTGGTGCGGGTGACCCAGGCCGATTTCGTGGGCACCCTCTCGATTCGTGATCTGACCAGGGTGGCGTGAGGGCGATCGGTGGCAGCCGGGTGCGCAGCAAAACGTCGGCTGGTCGGCTCAGTCGTTGGCGGCCGTCAGCGGGCGCTGGTGTCGTTACCGCTGCCGGGCGTCGAGGTGAACAGCGGTCAAAGTATCTGGGGTCTTTAGGAACCTCGCTTGACTGGATCGCCGTTACTCGATGAGGTTTGCGTCAATGACTGCTGACCAATCCTCGGTGACCGCCAGGGCGCGTGTGCACGCCGCGTTGGCCGATCCCACGCGGCTGTCCATCGTGGACATGCTGCGCCCGGGTGACCTGTCGCCGGGTGAGATCGCCGGACGCCTGGACCTGCCGACGAACCTCGTCGCCCATCACGTGGGGGTGCTGCTGCGCGAAGGGCTGGTGGCCCGCACCCGCTCGGAGGGCGACCGCAGACGGACCTACCTGCGCCTTACCGCCGGTGTATCCGCTGATCCTCTTGCGCCCCAAGCACTTTCGGCCCGGCGGGTGGTTTTTGTGTGCACCCGCAACTCGGCCCGCTCCCGGCTGGCTGCGGCGCTATGGGCAAAGGCGAGTCCGATCCCGTCGGCGTCGGCGGGAACGGACCCCGCTCCGGCGGTGCACGAGCTGACCCTCACCGCCGCGCAACGGTGTGGCCTGCGCCTGGGTGACGGCGCTCCTCGGCATGTAGCGCAGGTGGTCAGGCAGCACGACCTGCTTGTCGCGGTCTGCGACAACGCCCACGAGCAGCTGCCCGGCACGGTCATGCAGCGACTGCATTGGTCCGTGCGGGATCCGGTACCCGTTGGCAATGACAAAGCCTTCGACGTGGCCGTCGCCGATCTGTCGGCGCGGGTCGGACGGCTTGCCCCTCTTCTGACCAGAAAACCCTTGGGGAGAACAAAATGACCGACCAAGACGCGGCTTCCGAACTCTCCGTCGATCAGCAGCTGGCGTTGCAGACCGCCGCCCGTCGGCTACAAGACGAGTTCGGCCGCATGTTCGGTGTGGAAACCATCGAACAGTTTCTGTCAACCAGCTACGACCAGTTCGCCAACCGCTCCACCGTCCCGAACTTCCTCCCGTTGCTGGCCGAACGCTATGCGCGGCAACGTCTTCAAGCACATGCCCGGATCGAGGGCCTGCACGAGGACGGCCGTCCCATCGTGCTGTTCCTGTGTGTACACAACGCCGGCCGATCCCAGATGGCATTGGGATGGTTCACCCGTCTCGCCGGCGAGAGCGCTGTCGGCTGGTCCGGCGGCTCCGAACCCGAGTACGCCATAAACCCGGCCGCGGTCACGGCGATGGCCGAGGTCGGCATCGACATCACCCAGGAGTTCCCCAAGCCGTGGACCGATGACATCGTCCGCGCCGCTGACGTGGTCATCACCATGGGCTGCGGTGACGCCTGTCCCATCTTTCCCGGCAAGCGCTACCTGAACTGGGAACTGGACGACCCGGCCGGCAAGGGCGTCGAAGACATCAGGCCGATCCGGGACGACCTCGAGCGGCGGGTCCGTGGGCTGCTTGCCGAGCTGGAGATCACCGCCGCCGGCTGAGCACAGTCTGTTATGTCAGGGTATGGGGGATAGTAGGGTGGCGACGGGGTGAATATGTCGGCTCGTCGGGCTAGAGAACCGCGCTGTGTCGTTCACCCTCTGTTCATTCAGCTCGTGTTGGCTGGCTACCTGATCTGGTTACGTTCGCCGCGTCGGGCCGAATACGGCCTGTTACCCCTGATAAGAGAGGTATCTCTGAGGTGAACCGCAACGTGCTTAGCGGGCGTGTCCTCGCTGGCGTCGCGCTGGCGGCGATTGCACTCGCTGGATGTAGCAACAACACGCCCGAGGCGGGCAACAGCGACGCTCCGAAGTTGTCCGGCGCGGTCAAGGTGGACGGCTCGAGCACGGTGGCCCCACTTAGCGAGGCCGCCGCGGACCTATATAAGACGGACCAGCCCAACGTCCAGGTGACGGTAGCCACCTCCGGCACCGGTGCGGGCTTTGAGAAGTTCTGCAACGGTGAGACCGATATCTCGGATGCCTCGCGCCCGATCTCCCAGAAGGAGAAGGACGCGTGCGCCGCCAAGGGCATCACCTACCAGGAGTTGCTGGTCGCCAACGACGCGCTCACAATCGTGGTCCACAAGGACAACAACTGGGCCGACTGCCTGACCGTGGCCGAGCTGAAGAAGATCTGGGAGCCCAGTTCGGCGGTGACCAGCTGGAGCCAGGTCCGTGCCGGGTTCCCCAACGAGCCGCTGGGACAGGGTCAGCTGTTCGGCGCGGGCACCGACTCGGGCACCTTCGACTACTTCACCGAGGTGATCAACGGCAAGGCCAAGGCCAGCCGCACCAACTACACCGCCTCGGAGAACGACAACGTCCTGGTGCAGGGCGTGTCCGGCACCAAGTCGGCGCTGGGTTACTTCGGGTAC
>DASUXL010000054.1:0-3664 GCA_036377915.1 Candidatus Limnocylindrales bacterium | reverse complement strand
ACCAGTAGTCGGCATCCGCCGGCACTTGCGGCGGAACCCGATGACAGGTGCCCGGCTCCGGCGCGCCGCGTAGTGCTACGCCCTCGGTTCGCGACGCATTGGCGCCCGGCGGACTAGCGGACTCCTCCGGGGCGGCGTCGGTCGCGGCCTCACAGCCAGCCCAGAGCGGCACCGCGGCCAGCACCCCGGCTAGCCGGAGCGCCATCGAAATGTGCGCCTGCATGGTGGCTCCTCTGCATTGCGGCTTGGATGTCCTTGCTCCTCGTCCTCGAGCCACCCCTCGCGCTCCCCGCCTTCCAGCGGGAATCTGCAGCGCACCGAGCCTCCGGTCAGCCGTTCAGCGTTGCGTCCCACGCGGGCCCGGTCAAGGGACCACCTCGCTGGGTGAGACATCGCCTCGGTTGAGGAGGGCGGTCATGCCCGTCTCGAAACCCCACGGAGATGCGTTGGTTTCGCACCGGCGGAGTGACGCACCTGGCGCTCCTCGGCTCACCGCCGGATGCCGGGCGCCAAATTGGCGACTGGGGATCGGCAGCGCCCGGCCACTGGATCGGCCCCTGCGGTGTCGCGACACGCGATCGTCGGCCGCACCGAGGCGGCAGCCGGTTACGGCTCGGCTCGCGGGAAGAACCTTCGATACGAGGTGACCAGGGCGGCCACCGTCGCGAGCAGCAGCAGTAGCCATAGCGCGACCGCCCATGTGGTCGCCATGCTCCAGGCGAACAGCACGGGGAAGATCCAGAAGGCGTACCACGCCCAACGGTCGCCAGCCCGGAACCATCGAGCCGAGGTCACCGAGGTCAGTGCTCCGAAGGCGACCATCAGACCGCCTGTAGCACGGTAGTCGTCCGCCAGGTAGGCGATGACATCTGGGTCCGTGGTGTAGTACCGCCAGTGATCGGGGTCGGCCGATGGAAGGACGACCAGGTACACGCCGTAGGCGAGGAAGAGCAGGCCGTAGACGAAGAAGAGTCCCCAGGAGCCGATTGGCTTCGGCGCTGGGGGGCGCGGGCGATCCTCGGTCTCCGACACGTCGGCCATGGTCCACTACTTGTCCCCGCGAATGCGCTCCTGCAACCACTCCCAGTCCTGCTCGTCGCGGAGTGTGAGCCAGTCACCCACCATTGGTCGGCGCACCTCGACGAGCAATGATCGGGAACCTGTGGATGGCTCTCGGCGGGGTGACGTGAAGCGGGCGCACCTCCCGAGCAAGATCGAAGCCCATGCAAGTTCTGATCAGTCTCCCTGTCCCTTCCGGTGACGCCGCGCAGGCGTGAAAATGGGGGCGGGTTGCCTGCCGACGCCGGTTGCCTCTTGGGCTGGGAGCCCGTGGATCAGTCTGGCGCCGGGGCCCGACCTTGATGGGTCACGCACTGTTGCTTCGAGCACGCCGGTCAGACTTTCGACTTCCCGACCGAGGCCCCCAGGCAGCCCGAACTGTGCAGATGGGATGCGGAAGGAGGAGCACGGTGGCGACGATGAAGGGCAAGCCCGAGGAGATCGTTGACGAGGCGCACGAGCAGCTGGTGGCGCGGGTGTGTGCGATCGACGTGGGCAAGGACTCGGGCAAGGTATGCCTGCGGGTGCCGCCCGAGACCGAGACGGGGCGTCGGGTCAGCAAGGTGTGGGACGTGCCCGCCCGCACCAGGGCGGTCCTCGAGCTGGCCGATCACCTGGTGTGCCAGGGGGTGGAGAAGGTGACCGTGGAGTCCACCTCGGACTACTGGCGGATCTGGTTCTACCTGATGGAGGCGGCGGGCCTGGACGTGCAGCTGGTGAACGCCCGCGACGTCAAGAACGTCCCCGGCCGGCCGAAGACAAGCTGGACTCGGTGTGGCTGGCCAAACTGACCGAGAAGGGGCTGCTGCGGCCCTCGTTCGTGCCGCCGCGGGAGATCCGGGTGCTGCGCGACTACACCCGGCTGCGGGTGGACCTGACCGCGGAACGGGTGCGGCACTGGGGGCGGCTGGAGAAGCTGCTCGAGGACGCCCTGATCAAGGTCTCGGCGGTGGCCTCGCGGATCGACACGATGTCGGTGCGGGACATGGTCGAGGCGCTGATCGCTGGGGAACGCAACCCGCTGGTGCTGGCCGGTCTGGCCCGGGGCCGGATGAAGCCCAAGCATGCGTGCCTGGTGGAGGCGCTGACCGGCCGGTTCGATCAGCACCACGCCGAGCTGGCTCGGATGATCCTGGACCAGATCGACGCGCTCAGCGCCCAGATCGAGAGGCTCACCGTCCGCATCGAGGGGCTGCTGGGCGAGATGACCGTGCCCGAAGGCTCGTGCCCGCCCGGCCCGGGCCGCGGTACCGCGGGGCCCGAGGAGCTGCCATCGGCGGCGCGGGTCGGCCCGGCCAGCCACGACCCGAACCGCCCCGTGCCGCCGGCGGTGGTGCGATCGGCAGCAGACCTGATCGACCTCCTCGATGAGATCCCGGGAGTCGGGCCGAACGTCGCCCAGGTGATCCTCGCCGAGATCGGGCTGGACATGAGCCGGTTCCCCACCGCAGGGCACCTGGTCTCCTGGGCCAAGCTCTGCCCGAGGACGATCCAGTCCGGTGCCAAGACCGCGGCCGGCAAGACCGGGAAGGGCAACCGGTACCTCAAAGCCGTGCTGGGCGATGCCGCCGCCGGGGCGGCCAAGACCGACACCTTCCTCGGCGAACGCTACCGACGCCTGGTCAAACGACGCGGCAAGCTCAAGGCCCTCGTCGCCGTTGCCCGCTCCATCCTGGTGATCGTCTGGAACCTGCTGTCCAACCCGGGACTCCGCTACCACGACCTTGGCTCGGACTACTACACCCGACGCATCGACACTGCCCGGCGAACCCGCAGCCACGTGCGCCAGCTCGAAGCGCTCGGCTACACCGTCACCCTCACCACCGCAGCCTGACCAACCCGAACGACCCGCCCCGATCACCGACCGGGGTCACTGCACGCTGCCATCTCACCCTGGGGATTTACCGGTCAGGGTCGGCGTTGAAGCGCCGGCTCGGGAAGGTGCGCCCATGCTCAAGGTAGCCCACGACGCCGAGGCGTCCAACGAGAACACGAGCGAGAACACGACCGGCGCGGCGGGTGGGTCGCTGCTCGATGCGGTCGTCCGCGACGGTGCCCGGCAGATGCTGGCCGCGGCGCTGCAGGCCGAGGTTGCCGCCTACATCGAGCAGTTCGCCGACGAGGTCGACGAGCGCGGCCATCGGCTGGTGGTCCGCAACGGACACCACGAGCCGCGGGAGGTCACCACGGCGGCCGGGGCGGTGCCGGTCCGGGCGCCGCGGGTCAACGACAAGCGCATCGACGAGGTGACCGGGCAGCGGATGCGGTTCGCCTCGGCGATCCTGCCGGCGTGGGCACGCAAGTCTCCGCGGGTGGCCGAGGTGCTGCCGCTGCTGTACCTGCACGGACTGTCCTCCTCGGACTTCGCCCCGGCGCTGGAGCAGTTCCTGGGCACCTCGGCCGGCCTGTCGGCCAAGACGATCACCCGGCTCACCGAGCAGTGGCAAGGCGAGGCTGCCGCGTTCGGCAAGCGGTCGCTGGCAGGCACCGACTTCGTGTACGTGTGGGTCGACGGGATCCACCTCAAGGTGCGGCTGGAGCAGGACAAGGTGTGCCTGCTGGTGATGATCGGGGTCCGCGCGGACGGCACCAAGGAGCTGATCGC
>DASUXL010000053.1:0-23608 GCA_036377915.1 Candidatus Limnocylindrales bacterium | reverse complement strand
CTTCGTCGGCTACGAGGAGGTCAGCGAGATCGGTCGCGCCCGCCCGGCCGGCACCACACTTCGGGCATGGCATGACGCCATGCTGGCGCAGGGGTCGCGGCCGGCGCCCAGACACCTACGGTCAATATTGCTGGCGTGAATGTGAGAGGCTGTCGTGCATGCGCGCGGCCGTTCCCCTCGCTTGGCTGCTGCTGGTCTCACTCCTCACCGGGTGCCAGGTCATCGATGACGCAACGGCACCGATCGACCGTGATCGCCTGGTCGAGGACATGACCAAGCAGTTGCAGCGCGGCTCGCAGGTGCGCTACCAGGCGGAGTATCAGCTGGCGGGCGGCCAGGAGGCCCTGGTCGCCCAGCAGGTCACGCCGAGCAGGACGGTGTATGAGTACCCGGGAGGCCTGCTGATCGTCGGTGAGGACGAGCAGACCACCTGCGACGTCTCGATCGCCCCGGTGAAATGCCAGATCAGTGCCAAGAACGGTCAGCTCACGGCGTATGCGGAGGCGACGAAGAAGGGCCTGGTGACCGCGCCCGTCGTCAACGACCTGTTGCGCGTGACCACGTTGCAGCCCTCCTCCACGGTGAAGGGCCACGACACCACGATCGCCGGGTTGCAGGCCAGCTGCCTGGAGGTGCTGGGGCTGACCGAGACCATCACCGGGAACTTCACCGCGTGCGTGACCGCCGACGGCGTGCTTGCCAGCTTCACCGGCACGGTCGAGGGCATCAACGTCGATCAAGCCCTGGCCCACCTGGTGCTGCGCAACCCCGACGCGACGCACTTCGCCGTGCCCAAAGACGCCGATGTAGTGGACCTCCGTCAGTCATGAAGCCCGGCCTCGATAGGCTGACCGGCATGGCGACCATCTTTGTAGTAAGCGCTCGCGAGATCCTGGATTCGCGGGGCAACCCGACCGTCGAGGTCGAGGTGGGTCTCGATGATGAGACCGTTGCCCGCGCCGCGGTCCCGTCGGGCGCCTCCACCGGTGCTTTCGAGGCTCACGAGCTGCGCGACGGCGACAAGGGCCGCTACTCGGGCAAGGGGGTCGAGCAGGCGGTCACCAACATCGAGGATGAGATCGCCGAGAAGATCATCGGATTCGACGCCAGCGAGCAGCGCTTCATCGACCAGACAATGCTGGATCTGGACGGCACGCCGACCAAGTCGCGGCTGGGCGCCAACGCCATCCTTGGCGTGTCGCTGGCGGTGGCCAAGGCGGCGGCGATCAGCTCCGGCCTGCCGCTCTACCGCTACCTGGGCGGGCCCAACGCGCACCTGCTGCCGGTGCCGATGCTGAACATCCTCAACGGCGGGGCACACGCTGACTCCAATGTGGACATCCAGGAGTTCATGATCGCCCCGATCGGTGCGCCGACGTTCCGCGAGGCGATCCGCTCGGGTGCCGAGGTTTACCACGCTTTGAAATCGGTTTTGAAGCAGAAGGGGTACAGCACCGGCCTCGGCGACGAGGGCGGCTTCGCCCCGGACCTGCCGTCCAACGCCACCGCCCTTGAACTCATCGCCGAGGCGGTGCAGGTGGCCGGGTACCAGCTGGGCCGCGACATCGTGCTCGCGCTCGACGTGGCCGCGACCGAGTTCTTCAAGGACGGGTCGTATGTGTTCGAGGGCGCGTCCAAGTCCGCCGACGAGATGGTGGCGTACTACGCCAAGCTGGCGCAGGACTACCCGATCGTCTCCATCGAGGACCCGCTGTCCGAGGACGACTGGGCGGGCTGGATCTCGATGACCACGCAGCTGGGCGGCAAGCTCCAGATCGTCGGCGATGATCTGTTCGTCACCAACCCGCAGCGGGTACAGCGCGGGATCGACTCCGGCGCCGCCAACGCGTTGCTGGTCAAGGTGAACCAGATCGGGTCGCTGACGGAGACCTTCGACGCGGTGGATCTGGCGCACCGCAATGGGTACCGCTGCATGATGAGCCACCGTTCCGGGGAGACCGAGGACACCACCATCGCGGACCTGGCCGTGGCGACCGGATGCGGCCAGATCAAGACCGGTGCGCCCGCCCGTTCCGAGCGGGTCGCCAAGTTCAACCAGTTGCTGCGGATCGAGGAAGAGCTCGCCGACGCGGCCCGGTACGCGGGCGCCGGCGCTTTCCCGCGCTACCGTCAGAGCTAACTTTTCCGATGGAGGGGGTGCGGGATGCCAAGGCCGGACTCGAGGCCGGACTCTTCACGCAGGCGCGGCCGCGCCGCCCGCTCCTCCTCCCGTCCGGCCGCCGCGCGCCGGCCCGCGCCGCAGGGCGCGGCGAAGCGCACGCGCGCGCCGCGCGAGGGCGGGATGCCGGGGCGGGCCACGATCCTGCTGGTGATCCTGGCGGCGCTGGCGCTCGGATACGCCTATCCGGTAAGGGAATACTTCACCCAGGTTGCCGAGATCGAGGCGCTGGCAAAGGCCCAGGAGGAGCAGCGGCAGCGCATCGCCGCGCTCGAAGAGGAGGAGGCGAAGTGGCACGATGACCGGTACCTGGAGATTCAGGTCCGTAGTCGCCTCTACTGGGTGCGCAAGGGGGAGATCCCGCTGATCCCGATCTGGGAAGATGAGGTGGACACCGGCCAGCCGCCGCCCGAGCCGCCGCCCAAAAACTGGTACGACTCGCTCTGGTCCAATCTGGACACCAATGGATAGGAGCGAGGTCCCGTCCCCGGTGCATGAGGAGCCCTCCGGGGAGGATCTGGCCGCGGTCAAGGCGCAGCTGGGCCGGCCGACCCGGGGCACGCGGGCGATCGCGCACCGCTGCCCGTGCGGGCGCCCCGACGTCGTGGAGACTGTGCCGCGCCTTGCCGATGGGACCCCGTTTCCGACGCTGTACTACCTGACCTGCCCGCGTGCGGTGGCGGCGTGCAGCCGGCTGGAGTCGGCCGGGGTGATGCGGGAGATGGCGGCGCGCCTGGCCTCGGACCCGGCGCTGGCGGCAGCCTATGAAGAGGCGCACGAGGCTTACCTTGCAAGGCGAGAGAGCATCGGCCACGTCGAGGAGATCGCCGGAGTGTCGGCCGGCGGCATGCCCAACCGGGTCAAGTGCCTGCATGTCCTTTTAGGACACTCGCTGGGCGCCGGTCCCGGGGTGAACCCGCTCGGCGACGAGGTGGTGGAGATGCTCGACCCATGGTGGACCGAGGGTCCCTGTGTCTGACATCGAAATCCGCAAGGCGCGCACCGCCGACGTACGCGGAATCCGGCGCCTCATCGACATTTACAGCAGCGACCGGCGCCTGCTCAGCAAGGCGACCGTGGCGCTTTACGAGGACGTGCCGGAGTTCCGGGTCGCGGCCGACTCCGGGGACGGCACCATCGTAGGATGCGGTGCGCTGCATGTACTTTGGGAAGATCTGGCGGAGATCCGCACGGTTGCGGTCGACCCGGCCCGGCGAGGCCAGAAGGTCGGCCACCGGATCGTCGAAACGCTGCTTGAAGACGCCAGAACCCTTGGCGTAAAACGGGTTTTCGTGCTCACCTTCGAGGTCGGCTTCTTCTCGTCGTTCGGCTTCGCCGAAATCGACGGCGCACCGGTGCCTCATGCCGTCTACGAGCAGCTGCTGCGCTCCTATGACGAGGGTGTGGCAGAGTTCCTCGGGCTGGAACGGGTCAAGCCCAACACCCTCGGCAACACCCGGATGCTACTGCGCCTCTGAACAGCGCGTTTGGCTAAGTCTCTCAAGTTATCCACAGGTATTGACTTGGGTACCCCATCCCGTGCACCCATCCGTTAACCTCTATGTCGACGGTGAGGGGTGGGACAAATGACAACACCGGGGCAGATCGACGTCGACCTGCTGGAGCTCAACGAGGTCTGGGAGACGTTCGATTCGAACCTTGAAGTCGTTCTCAAGCCTGGCATCTCCGACGCCAGCAGCCGAATCCAACAGGGATTGCCAGTCGGAGAGCGGTCGGAGTCGGGCGAGGTCGATGTTTCGAGACAGGTGATGGCAGAGATGCTGCATGGCTTCGCGCGAAACACGGAGGTATATGTGCGGCGCAGTGAACAGGTGAAGTACTTCCTGACCGCGGTGCTGGAGAACTACCGGACCGCCGACGACTTCGCCAGGATGGACATCGAAGCGGTGACGCAGAAGTTCATTGACATATCGACGCTGGACTCCACACAGCTCGGGCCGACAAGTGGAGAAAAGGCATGAGTGACAAGCTCTTTGGTCCCGCGTCGATAGCAAGCGTCGCCGCGCGGCTGATCCCGTTGACGCCGTGGTGGACATCGGATTGGAACGCCTACGATGTTCCGCGCATATGGGCGATGGTCGAGCGCGAGGGCAGCAAAGCAGCATACGAGCAGGCTGGCGGGTTCACCTTCCTCGCCGACCTCCTCCACGGTGAGTACCAAACCTGGCAGGTGCACCGGGACCGCATCGCGCAGATCTGGGAGTCTCCTGCCGCGCAAGCCTTCTTACAAATCCTGGACCAGTACGGTGACGACCTGGCGGCGGATGAGGCGTGCGCCCGACGATCTGCGTTCGGCTGGTACCACACAGTTTCCGCGCTCGACGACGCACGCAAGCGGATCGCACCGGTTAGGAGGCAGTGGGACAACGTCACCAGCAGCTATGTGCCGCTGCAATGGCCAGCCCGCGCCTGGCAGCTCAACCTCGAGGCGCGCCAGGTCATGGTCGAAACCGACCGGAGGGTCGCCGAGGTGCGCCCGTACTTCACGCCCCCGCGATCGTTGGCCGCCGTTCATTCTCCAGAAGGAGGGGATACCGCGACCGATCCGAAGGCTGGTCCTGTCAGCGCGTCGGCGTTGTTGACCGGCGCTGCCGGCGGTGGCACATACAGCCCGCGCATCCCGCCCGTACCCGGCTATGAGCCCGTGACCACCGTCGTTGCGGGGCCTCCAGCGCCGCCGGAGCTGGCGACGATCGGCGGGCCCGAGATGCAGTCGATTCCGCCCAAGCTCGTGCCCGCGGTTCCGGGGACGCCGGTGTCGATGCTGCCGATTCCGCCGGGCAATCCGTATGCGCCGTTCGGTGGCGCCTACATCCTGCCGGGTCGGGGTGTGGGCCCCGGCGGCTATGTGGTGCCGATGCCGCAGCCGCCTCGTGGTGGGCCGGTGGCCGGACCCCGCGGGATGATGCCGACGGCGTCCGGTGGTGGAGGCGGCGGTGGCATGACAGGGATGATGCCGATGCCGATTGCCGGCGCACCGGGCGCGGGTGCGGCCGGTCAGGGTCGTCTTTACCGACGGCCGAACGTGCAGTGGCAGGCCGATGAGGGCGTGCCGGCGGTGATTTCGATCGAGCAAGACGACTATGTGCCGGACCAGCCAAGTCCCCAACAGGAGGAACAGTTTCGGGATTGGTTCTCGGAGCTGGCTCACCCGTGGGAGTCTGAGTTCAAGAGCCACGAGGGAGCGAAGGTGACCTTCCGGTCGGTGACGCCGTGAAATCGCGTCGGCTGATCGAGACCATCGCGCTGGTCGGGGCCGTGTCTCTCACCGTCGTGGTCGGACAGCCAGCACTCGCGGCAGATGAGATCTCCGATGGGCAGTGGTATCACCAATTTCTTGACACCACCAAGGCGCACGGGATCACGCAGGGAGAAGGGATCACCGTCGCCATCATCGATACCGGCGTCGATGCCAGCCACCCGGACCTAGCCGGTTCGGTGCTGCCCGGCACCGACCTGACCGCAGCCGGCCCCGGCGACGGACGCGCAGATATACATGGACACGGCACCGGGATGGCGAGCTTGATCGCCGGTCACGGCCGTGTGAAGGGCATCGCCCCGGCCGCCAAGATCCTTCCGGTGCGCGCCGGGGTCATCCTCGAGGCGCGTAGCGACAAGATCACGGAAGGCATCACCTGGGCGGTCGACCAGGGCGCCAAGGTGATCTCAATTTCGCTCGGAAGTGCCGTGGACGACCCGGAGCAGCATGACGCGGTCAAGGCGGCCCTTGCGGCCGACGTCGTCGTCGTGGCCGCCATCGGCAATATGCCTGAAGTATCGTCACCGGCATATCCGGCCGCCTATCCGGGCGTGGTCGCGGTTTCCGCAATTGGCCGGAGCGGCGAGCACGCTGATAACTCGATGATTGGGTCGCAGATCGTCATCGCCGCGCCGGGCGATGTCTCCACTGCCTACCGAAATGGTCGGTACAACGTCGCGCAAGGCACGTCCAACGCCACCGCGATCACCGCGGGTGCGGTCGCGTTGATCCGGGCTCGTTACCCCCAGTTGAAAGCGCCAGAGGTGGTCAGGCGGCTGACCGCCACGGCCACCGACAAGGGTGCCCCTGGACGTGACCAGGAGTATGGCTTCGGCGTGCTCAATCTCGTCGCCGCTCTCACGGCCGACCTCCCGGCCGACCCCGGCTCGACACCGTCCACACCGGACAGACCCATATTTCCGCTTTGGATACTCCTGATCGCCGGCGGCCTGCTGGCCATCGCCGCCGTGACCGCCGTGGTCATTATTGCCGTCGTCATTTCGTCCCGATCTCGTTCGCGACGGCAAAGCGGCCCAGTATGAGGTGGTGGAGCACCGCTATTTGACCAATCGTCTCTGTACATATTTAAAGCGCTCTGAAATGCTCGATCCGGAAGCTGCCAGTGACGGCCTGCCTACGGCGTGCCGTTGCGTGGCAACGACACCCCCAGGGGAGGACCAATTAAATGACGCGTCGACGTCGTCAAGTCCTGGCGGGGGCGTTATGCGGGATCGTCGTCATGGCGATCACCGCGGTGACGGTCTCTTTGTCCGGGACGCAAGTGCCGGCTGCCGTGCCGAGCGGCGGCGAGATGCCGACCGCGCTCGGCCAGCACCTGGCCAAACTGAGCCAAGCAGCACCCGGCGGTCAGCCGATGCTGAAGGAGGGCCCGGGATCGGCGGAAGAAGCCGCGTTCCTGGCCCGCGCATACCCAATGGACACCATCAGCATTGCCCAGGTGGATCAGGCCAAGAACGCGGCTTCGCGCGCGTTCAGCCGCCCGTTCCCGACGGGCAAGGGCCGCAAGGGCCAGTGGACCAACATCGGCCCGAGCGTCGCGCTCTACCCATTCGAACGGTTCCGCGACTCGTTCCTCTATGTTCCGAACGAGTATGTTGCCGCGGGACGGACCACGTCGATCGCCATCGGCAACTTCTGCCTGGCGATCTTCTGTCCGGCATGGATCACCGCTGCGGGCGGTGGCGTGTGGCGCACCTGGAACATCCGCGCCAACGAGCCGCAATGGAGCTACCTCGGTGGCCCGTTCGGCATCAACGCCGCCGGTGATGTCAGCATCGACCCCAACGACCCTACCGGCCTGACAATCTATGTCGGCACCGGTGAGGCGAACGTCTGCGGGTCGGGCTGCGTGCACGGGGTCGGCCTGTACAAGTCGACCAACGGCGGCATCAGCTGGACCGGCCCGATCGGCAAGGCGGATCTGGGCGGCAAGGGCATCGGGGAGATCGCCGTCAAGCCGGGCTCGCCCAACACGATCTACGTCGCGACCACGACCGCGCTCGCGGGCATGTCCAGCGTCTGCTGCACGGGCATCACGCGCCCGGTCCCAGATGCGGCAAAGTGGGGCCTGTACAAGACTACCAACGGCGGCGCTTCGTGGACCTTCGTCCACAACGGGACAGCGAACCCGGCGGACTGCTTCGGCAACACCGCCGAGTTCAACAACCTGGCCGCCTGCTCGCCTCGTGGCGTGCGGTCGCTGGAACTCGACCCCACCAACCCCGAGATTGTCTACGCCGGCTCGTATGCGCGTGGCATCTGGCGTTCGCCCGACGGCGGCGCCAGCTGGCAGCAGATCAAGCAGTCGCTGGCCACCAACGTCATCACGACGCGGCCGAACTTCGACGTGACCAAGCTGCCCAACGGCAAGACTCGCATGTATGTGCTCGAGGGCAACACCGGCTCACCGGCCTCGGCCCTGTTCCGCAGCGACGACGTCGCCGCGGGTGCCCCGGGCTTCACCCAGTTGAGCAGCGCCAACCCGGCCGATCCGGGGTTCGCCACGCACAACGTGTGCACCGGCCAGTGCTGGTACGACGCGTTCGTCACCACACCGGACGGGCACCCGGACATGGTCTACGTCGGCGGTTCGTACTCCTACGGCGAGACCGTCGCCAACAAGCGCGGCGTCGTGCTCTCGCTCGATGCCGGCGTGACCGCGACCGACATGACCTTCGACGGTACGGACTCGTTGCACCCCAACGGTTTGCACCCTGATCAGCACGATCTGGTGGTGAACCCGGGCAACCCGTTCCAGTTCTTCGAGGCCAATGACGGTGGCGTCATGCGGTCAAGTGGCAAGCTGGTCAACCGCGCCTCCTGGTGCGATGACCCGCGGCGGAATCTGACCAACGCGGCGGCCAAGGCACGCTGCCAGCAGATGCTTTCCGCAATCCCGTCCAAGTTGGACAGTGTGAACAAGGGTCTGACGACTCTGCAGTTCATGAGCCTGTCGGTCAGCCCGCACAACAAGAATCTGCTGCAGGGCGGGACGCAGGACAACGGTACCTGGGAGAACGGTGGCGGCAACACGGTGACCTGGCGCAACACCATGATCGGTGATGGCGGCCAGTCCGGGTTCGACGCTGCCGACCCGAAGTTCCGTTTCCACACGTTCGCCGGCCCTCAAGCGGACGTCAACTTCAACAGCGGCGGGTTCGAGGACTGGATCTGGATTTCGGACCCGATCGCGGGCGTGCCGAACTCACTGTTCTATCCGCCCATTATCAGCGACCCGGTGGTGTCGAAGACGATGTTCGTCGGCACCGGATTCACCGCGCACAGGACGACAACCGCCGGCCTGGGCAACCGCACGGTGGCGGAGGCGAACCGGATCTGCAACGAGTGGACCGGGACCTTCGAAGCTACCTGCGGTGACTGGGCCGAGCTTGGCCCGAACCGTCTCACGGACGCCTTCTGGGGCACCCGTGCCGGCGGTGCCGTCGCGGCGATCGAGCGGACCAAGGCGAACAAGTCGTCGGCTTGGGTCGCGACCACCACCGGCCGCGTGTTCATCAGCAACAATGTCGACGCCGCTGACCCGGCCTCGGTTTCGTTCACCCGCATCGACGATGACTTCGCCGGTGCACCGAACCGGTTCGTCAGCAGCATCCACGTCGACCCGGCAAACGGTAACCGGGCGTGGGTCTCCTACAGCGGGTTCAATGTGGCCACTCCGACCACACCGGGCCACGTGTTCGAGGTGACCTTCAACCCGGCGACCGGAACGTCGAGCTGGGTGGACAGGTCAGGCGACCTCGACGATCTGCCGATCACCGATCTCGTCCGGGATGATGTCACCGGCGACCTGTACGCCGCCACCGACTACGGTGTCGTGCGGCTGGCCGCTGGCACGTCGACCTGGACCGAGGCGGCTTCGGGCATGCCGAACGTCGAGATCACCGGCTTGACGATCGTGCCGGGCGAGCGCATTCTCTATGCAGCCTCGCACGGTCTGGGTGCCTGGCGCCTAACGTTCAAGGATTGATGGAAGTTAGCAGAAACGACACGATGCTGCGGGGCCGCTTCGGCGGCCCCGCACGCACCCTCGGCTCGTTCTTCGTGGTGTTGGTCTTCGTGCCACCACTGCTGCTGCTTGTCTCCGGTTCGTTTCACACGCCCGGCCGCCCGCCGACCCTGACCCCGGATCTGATCCCCCGCCCGGCCACGACCATCGGGTACGAGCTGGCCTTCGAGTGGGGCGGGCTGCTGCGAGCGACGGTGAATTCGCTGATCGTCGCCGTGATCGCGGTGCCGTTGAGCGTGCTTGTCGCCTCGGCGGCGGGTTTCGCCGTGAGCCAGCTTTCCCGCCGCGCCAGGATCGTCGTGATTGGAGCGTCGGTGGCGGCGCTGATGGTACCGGCCACAGCGCTCCTGGTGCCAAGGTTTGCGATGTTCCGCTGGCTTGGCCTGACCAACACGTTCGTACCGCTGATCGCTCCCGCCCTGATCGGGATGTCACCGCTTTACGTGCTGGCTTTCTATCTCGCGTTCCGGGCGATCCCCCGCGACCTCTACGACGCCTGCCTGATCGAGGATCTGAGCCCTGCCCGGATCTGGTGGCGGGTGGCGATGCCGCAGGTGAAGCCGGTGACTTCGGCGATCGCGGCGCTGGCGTTCGTCACGACGTGGTCGAACTTCCTCGACCCGCTCGTCTTCATCTATGACCGCGATCTGTTCACCTTGCCGCTCGCGCTCAGATCCCTTGCGGCCCTTGATCCCACCGATTTTCCGATTTTCCTCGCGGGCGCGGTTTTCGCGACCCTGCCCGCCGTGCTGGTTTATTCGATAGCTCAGCGGAGGTTTTTGCGATGAACAGAGTGCTCGCGGTGCTCGCCGCGGTCACCGTGATCGTGAGCGGTTGCACCGGTCAGCAACCGGAGGGCCGGGCCGATCTGGGCCCGATCCGGTTGCTGGCCTCGGGCAGCCCGGACGAGCTGGCCGCCTTCCGCACTTTGATAGACGCGTACAAGAAAGCCAAGCCGGGCACGGATGTGCAGCTCGTCGAGGCGAGCAACGCCGACGATCTGACCACCAAGCTGTCCACCTCGATCGCGGGTGGCGCCCCGCCGGACGTGTTCCTCATGAACTACCGGCTCTATGGCCAGTTCGCGTCGAAGAACGCGGTCGACGCGGTCGACTCCCGGCTCAAGGCCTCCACAGTTATCAAGGCTTCCGACTTCTACCCGCAGGCGATGACCGCGTTCCGGTGGGGCGGCAAGCAGTTGTGCATGCCGCAGAACGTCTCCAGCCTTCAGGTGTATTACAACCGGGCGCTGTTCAACAAGTTTGGCGTGGCCCTGCCCAAGGATGGCTGGACGTGGAACGAGTTTCTCGTTACCGCGCAGGCGATGACGCGCGACGCCAACGGGCATCCGGTCCGGGCGGGCGAGGCGGAGGGCGGCGCGCCGGCGAAGGCTGCGGTCCACGGCGTGGGCACAGAGCCGACACTGATCCGGGTGGCGCCGTTCGTCTGGTCCAACGGCGGGCGGCTGACCGACAACGACCAGAAGCCGACCCGGTTCACCTTTGACGACAAGGCTTCGCTTGAGGCGCTGCGCAACTTCGTCGACCTGCGCCTGTCCTACGGCGTGACGCCGACCGACGACGAGGTGAAGGCGCAGGATCTGGTGTCGCGGTTCGCCAAGGGGCAGCTGGCGATGCTGCTGGAGTCGCGGCGGATCACGCCGACCCTGCGGGCGGCCAAGGATCTGGACTGGGATGTGGTGTCGGTGCCGCGTTACGGCAATCCGGTGGGGATCCTGCACTCGGACGCGTACTGCATCACGACCGGTTCCAAGCACAAGGACGCGGCGTGGAGCTTCATCGAGTACGCGATGACCCAGGACGGGCAGAAGATCATCGCGGCGACCGGGCGGACAGTGCCTTCGCACATCGAGACCTCCAAGTCGGAGGCGTACCTCGACCCGGCCAAGGCGCCCAAGAACGCCAAGGTGTGGCTTGACGCCGTGCCGAACCTGCGGTCGGTGCCGACCATCTCGACCTGGCCGGAGATCGAGGACGCGATGGAGGGCATCCTGGAGAACGCGATCAACCACGCTCCCTCGCTTGACAGCGTGCTCGCCGACATCGACAAGCAGACAAAGCCGATGTTCGAACGCGGCATCGCCCCATAGATGGCGGGCTTGAAGCTGGACCGGGTCCACGCCGCCTTCGGGATCAACGGCGTGGACCTGTCCGTGGGCGAGGACGAACTGCTTGTGGTGCTTGGGCCTTCGGGCGCGGGCAAGACGACGCTGCTGCGGGTCGTGGCCGGGCTGCTGCCGGTGGCCAGCGGCACCGTCCACATCGGAGACAGGGACGTGACGCGGTTGCGGCCGGGCCTGCGCAACGTGTCGATGGTGTTCCAGTCGTACGCGCTGTTCCCGCACCTGACGGTCGCGGACAACATCGCTTTCGGCCTCATCGTCAAGGATGTGCCCAAGGCCGAGGCGCGGGAGCGCACGGCAAAGGCGGCGGCCACGATCGGGTGCGAGCATCTGTTGGACCGCAAGCCTTTCCAGCTTTCCGGCGGCGAGCGGCAGCGGGTCGCCCTCGCCCGCGCACTCGTCCGCGAGCCGGACGTCTTCCTGCTCGACGAGCCGATGTCCAATCTGGACCTGGAGCTGCGGGTGGAGACCCGGGCGGAGATCAAGGCGCTGCACCGGCGCGTCGGCGGGACCATGGTGCACGTGACGCATGATCAGACCGAGGCCCTGGTCATGGGCGACCGGATCGCGGTGATGCGCGACGGGTTGCTCGAACAGCTTGGTACCCCTGAAAAAATCTGGAACGAGCCGGCGACCACCTTCGTCGCCCGGTTTGTCGGATCCCCCGCGATGAACCTGCTGCCCGGCGACGGCCCGGTGCGCCCGCCCGACCTGTTCCCGGAGCCCGCCTGGCTGATCGGGTTCCGGCCGGAGGCGGTGGTGCTCGGCCAGGCCGGCGATCCGCTCGGATCGGTCACGCGGGTCGACGTGGTGGGCGAGGACAGCTATGTCTACCTCAGCGTCGGCGAGCACAGCGTGGTCGCGCGGGTCCCGACGGCGCAGCGGCCGCACGCCGGCGCCGCGATCCGGGTCGGGGTGCGCCGGCCGAGCGTCCACCTGTTCGACGCGGCGACGGGCCGGCGGACGTGAAGAAACTCCTCCTGCCCTACCTGATTGGCTTGGTGGCACTGGTTTTCTTGCCCTTCGGGGTCACCTTCGCCCTGGCGTTCACCGAGTATGACCTGATCAACCCGCCGGTCTGGCTCGGCACGGGCAACTTCGCCGAGCTGTGGGGCGACGGCATCTTCCGCACCGCGCTGAAGAACTCCCTGGTGTTCGCGGCGATCGCGGTGCCGCTGCGGCTCATTCTCGCGTTGGCCCTTGCGCTTTTGCTTCACCGCCGGGCTTTCTTGGGGGGTACCGGGACAACCGTTGCCGCGTTGCCCGCCGCCATTCCCGAGATCGCCTATGGATTGTTGTGGCTGTGGCTTTTCAACCCGCTTTACGGGCCGATCAACCAGTTCCTCGCTGGTTCGGACGGGTTGACGGTGTTCGGCCGGACCCCGCCGGGCTGGCTGACGCTGCCCAATGACGCGCGCGCCGGCATCATCATCATGAGCGTCTTCACGATGGGAGAGATGTTCGTGATCCTGGTGGCGGCGCGGCGCGCGCTGCCGGGGGACGCCTACGAGCTGGCGGCGATCGAGGACGCGACCGGCTGGGACATCTTCCGGCGGGTCACGCTGCCGCTGATGGCCGCGCCGGTGGGGCTGCTGCTGGTGCGCGACACGATCCTGAGCCTGCAACTGTCGTTCACGCCGGCGCTCGTGGTGACCAACGGCGGCCCGCCGCCGTACGCCACGACCTACCTGTCACTTTTCGTCTACCGCAATGCTTTCGAGTATCTCCGCTACGGGTACGCCGCCGCGGCGACCGTCATCATGTTGCTTCTGACGGTCGCCGCGGTCGCTGTCCAGTGGCGCCTGCTCAGCAGTCGTCGTCTGTGAGCACGCCGTTCTTGACGGCCAGCTGCTTGTCCTTGCAGAACTGGGTGCCGCCCTCGGAGAAGTTGGTCGTGCCCGCCTTGTCGACGGCGACGAAGAAGAACCACTTGCCGGCCGGCGGCGCCATCGCACCCTCCAGGGCCTTCTTGCCCGGGTTGTTGATCGGCGTCGGGATGAAGCCCACGGCGTTGCGGTTGTACGGGTCGTTCTTGTTGGTCAGCTCGCTCACGGTCATCTCGGCCGACGACTTGATCGGCAGCCCGCGCAGCTCGCGTGAGTAGTTGACCGTCACGTCGAACTGGAAGCACTTGCACTGCATGTCCGGGCTGGACTGGAAGAGCCGGTTGTACGCGACCCGTGCCACCTTGCCCAGGTCGTCGGGGTTGCGCGCTTCGGCCTGAGCCAATGACGCGACGATCAGCGCCTCATACGGCGAGATCCGGTTGCGCTCCACCTCGGCGATGCGGCCGGTGAAGTTCAGGTCCTTGGTGACGGACAGGAAGCGCTGCACCATCATCTTGAGGGCACCCTCGGCCGTCACGTCCTTCGGAAACTCATAGGTGTCGGGGAAAAGGAAGCCCTCGATCGTTTTGGGGGTCTGCTTGCCGTCCTTGCGGACGAACCAATCCGCCGGTACGCCGAGCTTGATGGGGTCCTTGGCCGCTTCCTTGAACTGTTCCTCGGGGAGGTTCAGCTTGGTCGACAGCTCCTTGAAGATCTTGAAGCTGCTCAAGCCCTCCGGGATCAGTGTCCCGCTGACCACGCGGTTCTTCAGGTCGAGCAGCATGGTGACGGCGGAGACGCCGCTCATCTGCTTGCGCAGCTTGTACTTGCCCGGCTGGATTGACCTGCTTTCCGGGTTCTGGTCGAAGGCGGTGGTGAAGGCCTTCTCGCTCTTGACCACGTCGGCGGCCTTGAGAGCCTTGGCCATCTGGAGACCGTTGGCGCCTTTGGGGATCTCGACGGTCACCTCTCCGGTGCCTTCGCCCGAATAGTCTGGTGTGATGAAATTGTCGGCCAGTTTCTGGTAGGCGAAGAAGATGCCTCCACCCAGGCACAGCAGCAGGACAAGCGAGAGGAAGAGCGCCAGGCCGGTGCGGCCCTTCTTTTTCTTCTTCTTCTTCCTGCGCTTGTTGCCGCGGGGTGGCTCCACGGGAGGTCGCCGACGTTGCCGGCGGCGATCATATTCGCCGGAATTGTCGTGGAACGGGAGGTCGAGGTCGTCAATCATCGGCACCGAGCCTAGTTGTCAACGCAGAAAATGGCACCTCATTGTTCGGCCCCGCTTCTTTTGATAGAAGCGGCAATGCCGTCTAAGATGTCGTGCTCCGAAACGATGACCTCCGCCACCCCGGTCGAACGCATGATTTCCCTCAGGATCAGCGCCCCGGCGATGATCACGTCCACGCGGCCCGGGTGCATCACGGGTATGGCGGCGCGGCCCTCGTGGTCCAATTTGGACAGCCGGTCGGCGATCTCCTCGACCGCCCCCGCCGTCAGCACCGAGTGATGGATCCGGTGCGGATCGTAGCGCGGCAGGCCCAGCGCCATCCCGCCCATCGTGGTAACCGTGCCGGCCAGCCCGACAAGGCTCTCCGCCCGCGAGCCGCCGACCGAGCCGCTGACCGAGCCGCCGACATGGGAAAGCGCCCCACGCACCGCCCGCCCGATGTCGGCCACGGCAGCGTCCAACTCGGCGGCGGCCGGCGGATCCGAGTGCAGGTGCCGCTCGGTCATCCGGACACAGCCGATGTCCACGCTGATCGAGCGCTCGACCGCGTCGCGACCCCTGACAAACTCCGTCGAACCGCCACCGATGTCGACGACTAGACAGGTACGGCCGGGCGGGAGGTCGGCGACGGCGCCGGCGAAGGAAAGGGCCGCCTCCTCCTCCCCCGTGATCACCTCGGCGGGCCGGCCGAGCGTGGCCACAACCATGTCATGAAAGTCACCGGCGTTGGCCGCGTCCCGGGTAGCACTCGTGGCCACCATGCGGACCCTGCCCGCATGGTGCTCGTCGATGAGCCGCTTGTAGTCGGCAAGCGCCACGCGCGTGCGCTCCAGCGCGGCCGGGTCAAGGCGGCCTGTCCGGTCCACCCCGCGGCCGAGGCGAACGATCCTCATCTGCCTGACCAGGTCACGTCCTGCCTGGGTAATCAGGAGCCGGATGGAGTTGGTGCCGCAGTCGATCGCCGCGACCGGTTCACTCGTCACCCGGTACACCCTAATAATCTGCTAGAAATCCTGCGTGGATCCACAACCCCCTGCGCGCCGCTCACCGACACAGACCGCCCGCGCCGCGACCCTGATCATGATCGTGGGCATCGCACCCGACACCAGAAGTCGATGTTCCTCCCGGGCACCGGCGGCCCCGGCCAGAACAGGGGAATCGGTCTATGCCTGGCTAAGGTCACGAACAGGTAACGCAGAGCTGCGCGTTTTTTGAGAAACCGCTACGGTGACTCGGTCTTCGAATACCTACCCCTCACGGGAGGAAACAAGTGACCGAGCAGGTTACCCCGGCTGCCCCGGCAGAACCGGAGAAGAAGGGCGGCGGCGCCCGCCGGATCGTGCTGAGCATCCTGGGCGTAATCGTCGCCCTCGCGGTCTACGGCGTGATCCGCTACGGCATCAGCGGACTCGTGGACCTCGTCACCGGCGACACCTCCACGGCAAAGGTCGGCGACTGCATCACCGAAACCCAGGACGCCAACGACATGAAGGTCGTCGACTGCACAACGCCGGAGGCGGCGTTCAAGGTTGTCGGGGTGGTCGATGACAAGACCCAGGCCGAGGCGGAGGCGTCGTGCACGACGTTCGCCACCGCGGAGAGCTATCTGTTCCGCTACGAGGGCAACCTCACGGACGCGACCAAGGGCAAGGTTCTCTGCCTGGAGCCGAACCAAAAGTAGGGTCTCACCACGGCGGCGGGGTGTGCGGCGATCGAAACTCGTAACGCACGCCACGCCGCTTTGGCTTTCCCAGGCGTGGATTCGTGTGGTTGGCTACCCGGTACCGCCAACACTGTGCGACCAGCCAACGAAGACTGACCGTCAGGAGGACAAGCGTGGGTGAGCTTATTAGCTATGCCAGCAACGGGGGGACCAGCGAGGGGTATCTGACGCTGCCCAAGAGTGGCAGCGGCCCCGCTGTGATCGTGATCCAGGAGTGGTGGGGCCTGGTGCCGCACATCACGAGCCTGGCGGATCGATTCGCGGAGGCTGGGTTCGTGGCGCTCGCACCCGACCTGTACCACGGGGTTCAGACCACCGAGCCCGATCAGGCGGGCAAACTCATGATGGGCCTCGCGATGGAGCAGGCCGCCAAGGACATCGCGGGCGCCGCCGGCTTCCTGGCCGCGCGCCCCGAGGTGACCGGCAAAATCGGCTGTGTCGGTTTCTGCATGGGCGGCAGCCTCGCCCTGTGGTCGGCCACGCTCAGCCCGCGCATCGTCGCCGCGGTCGGCTTCTACCCGCCGCTGCCCTGGGAGCGCATGTCCCCGACCTGGGAAAACTACGACGGCAAGGTCGGCGTGATCCACTGCGCGGAGGAGGACGGCCTGTCTGGCGTGCATCCCGGTGTGCAGCAGGCCGCCCGTGCCATCGCCGACGCCGGTGGCAAGGTCATCACGTATGACTATCCGGGCACGCATCACGCGTTCTTCAACGACGACCGGCCCGAGGTGTACGACGCCGACGCCAGCAAGAGCGCGTGGGCGCGCACGCTCGAGGTCTTCCGAACGCACCTGTGACCGCGCAAGATCTTTCGGATCTCGACGCTGAGATCTCGCGTTGCCGGGCCTGCCCACGACTGGTCGCATGGCGGGAGAAGGTGGCCGCGGAGAAAAGGGCCGCCTTCCGTGATCAGGAGTATTGGGGTCGGCCGGTCCCGGGTTTCGGGGCCGCCGACGCCAAAATTCTGATCGTCGGGCTGGCACCGGCGGCGCATGGCGGGAACCGTACCGGCCGCATCTTCACCGGCGACCGCAGCGGTGACGTGCTGTTCGACTCGCTGCACCGGGTGGGGTTGGCAAACCAGCCCACCAGTGTGTCCAAGGACGACGGTCTAGCCTTGCGCGATCTGCGCATCGCCGCCGCGGTCCGGTGCGCCCCGCCGGAGAACAAGCCCACGCCGCAGGAGCGCGACACCTGCTCACCGTGGCTTGTCCGCGAGGTCGAACTGATAAAACCCACGCTGCGGGTGGTGGTCGCCCTTGGTGCGTTCGCTTGGGCTTCCTGGTTTCCGGTCTTCTCCAGGGGGTACCGGGAGAGTCCGCCCCGCCCCCGACCCCTCTTCGGGCACGGGTCCCTTTGGAGGCCGCCGCGTGGCCCGGTGCTGCTCGGTTCGTACCACGTGAGCCAGCAGAACACTTTCACCGGCCGCCTTACCCCCGCCATGCTCGATGAGATCTTCACCCGGGCTAAATCACTTGCTCTCGATCCGCAGCGCCGCGACCCTTGATCTCATGACGAAGAACCCGGTCACCGACGCTCGCGCGCTTGTCGCCGAGCTGTTCCCGCACGCCCTGTGGGCCGTGCTGACCGGCAGCGTCATCACCCCGGCCCGCACCGCCGGGTCCGACCTGGACATCGTGGTCATGCTGCCGGATGGCGACCCGCGGGCACCGCACCGCGACTCGCGCCGCTTCCGCGGCTGGCCCGTCGAGCTGTTCGTGCACGACGAGGCGAGCCTTGCCCACTATCTGGCCAAGGAGCTTGGCGCCCGCAAGCCGAGCCTGCACCGCATGGTCGGCGCCGGTTACGCCCTGGTCGGCGACGCCGGCCCGTGGCAGGAGACCTGTGCCAAGGTGCTGGCCGGCGGCCCGCCCCCGCTCAGTCAGGCTGAGCGGGACCGGGCCCGGTATGTTTTGACCGATCTGCTCGACGATCTGTCGCACGCGACGGATCCCGGAGAACGCGTGGTGATCGCCGAGTGTGCCTGGCAGGCCGCCGGCGATCACACGCTGAGTTTCGCGGGTCGCTGGAGCGGATCGGGCAAGTGGCTGCTGCGCGAGCTGCGCGACTTCGACCCGGCGACAGCGGACAGATGGCTTGCCGCGCATGGCAATCCCGACGCCATCGCCGCTTTCGTCCGCGACCTCCTCGACCGCAACGGCGGCCCTCTGTTCGAGGGTTACACAGTCCCCGGCGAGCGCCCCTGAACCAGAACCCGCGCCGTCACAGGAACAGCTCGTCCAGGGTGCTGGTCGTGACCGCTCGGGTGATCCAGGTTTCGAGCTGTTCGAGGTCGGTGCACGAGGTGATCCGCTCGCGGGCTTCGGCGGGGACCTCGAAGCCGCGGGCAGCGAGCACCACCAGCAGCCCTCGGGCCTCGCCCACTGCCTCACCCTCGGCTTTGCCTTTGAAGAAGTAGCGGCGGGCGAATTCGCTCTGGTACTGGTAGGTGCCGGTGCTCATGAGTGCCTCCAGGTGGTGTCGGGTCGGTGATCACTGGCACCTGCTGTGGTCCGAGCACCAGGGGGCGCAGCTCCCAACCGGGATGCCCGATGTGGATCGATTGAGCGCACCAGTTGGCGCAGTTTATGTCCGGGCTGACCACCAGCAGCACGGTTGGGCAACGCAGCCTGGCGTGCAGGGTGGTCAGGTAGACCGGCCAGGTGCGTCTCTTGGCTTTTTTGGGCTGTAGCTGGACCTCCACGATGACCGAGAGCACCGGTTTTTCGCCGGCCAGCAGGGTGACCACACCGTCGGCTCGATACTCGGTGGGGATGAGCTCGGGCAGGTCGCCGGAGTCAAGCCTGGCGTTCTGCCAGGCAGGCAGGTCCACATTGAACAGTCCGCCGATGAGATCGGCGGCGAAGGCGGGCCTTTGCCGGAAGATCTCGATCAGTCCTTCATGGAGTGCTGAGGGCATGGCGACCACGTTAACCATACGGCCCATAGGAGCACAAGCCACACTTTTTGCCCAGAAACCCCGATCATGAACGGAACAGCAAGGGGCGCAGGGGTTTTCCTAGGCCGCGCATCAGTCGTGGGCCGAGGGGAATGCGGTCAAGGGGCGGGCTGTAGTGCAGGAAGACGAAGCCGAGGCGGCGTGCCAGCAGGCCGTCGGTGGCCACCTGGTCGCCGAGGACTCCCCCGGGCAGCGGCAGGCCGCGATATCGCGACAGCGCGAAAGGCTTGCGGGCCTTGGCGATGTAGCCCTCGTAGCTGATGCAGCCGCGCAGCGAGTTGGTGGCGAACACGACCACCACGTCGGCGTCGAAGGCGGCCCGGACCCGGGCGACTCCCGACTCGATCTCAGCGTTGCCCGATTCCCAGTGTGCCACAAGCGGTTCGACGTCGACGACGATGGTTCGCAGGCCGAGCTCGCGTACTGCCGCGGCAGCATCCTCAAGCGTCGTAACGCGTTTGTACCTCATCCCGTGTTGCGCATCCCCGCCGCTATCCCGTTGACCGTCGTGAGCAGGGCCCGTTCGAGCGTGGGGTCGGTCGACATGACGCGACGCCCCGCGTGCCCAGTGTCACGATACTGGCGCAGCAGCGCGACCTGCAGGTGGTGCAACGGTTCCAGATACGTGTCGCGCACCGCGAGGGTCCGCTTGAGCACGGGCTGGCTATCAAGCAAAACCTGTTCCTTTGTCACGGCTAGGATTTCGGCGCGCGTGATCCTGTACTCCCGCTCGATGGTTTCAAAAATCGAGTGCAATTCTGGGGGTACCAACGAAAGCACATAACCGCGGGCAATGCTCAGATCGGTCTTGGTGAGCATCATCTCCACATTGGACACGAACGTCCGGAAGAAATGCCACTGCGCATACATCTCCCGGAGCACGCCGTCGCGCCCGGACTCACGCAACGCCCGCAGCCCGGTGCCCACACCGAACCAGCCTGGCACGATCTGCCGTGACTGGGTCCAGCCGAAGACCCACGGGATCGCCCGCAGGCCACCGAGCCCGGCGCCGCTGTCGGGGCGTTTTGCCGGGCGCGACCCGATGTTCAACGCCCCCAGCAACTCCGTCGGCGTCGAGGCCCAGAAGTATTCCGGCAGCCGCGGATCGTCCACAAGGGACCGGTACGAGGTGAAAGCCGCGTCGGACATGACGGTCATCGCCTCGTCCCACTCGGCCAGCGACTCGGCTCGCTGCCTCGGCGCGGTGTGCAGCAGCGTCGCCTGCAACACGGCGGCCACCGTCAGCTCAAGGTTTTCCCGTGCCAGGCCGGGCAGCGTGTACTTGTCGGAGATGACCTCACCCTGCTCGGTAACTTTGATGGCGCCGTCCAGGGTCCCGTACGGCTGAGCCAGGATCGCCTCGTGCGTCGGGCCTCCGCCCCGCCCGACCGTCCCGCCCCGGCCGTGGAAGAGCCGCAGCTGCACCCCGTGCCGCGCCGCCACATCCCGCAATGCCCGCTGCGCCTTGTGGATCGCCCACTGGCTGGTCGTGATCCCGGCCTCCTTGTTGGAGTCGGAGTACCCGAGCATCACCTCCTGCACATCCCCGCGCGACCGCACGATCGCCCTGTACGCGTCGAGGCTCAGCAGTTCGTCCAGCAGGCTGCCGCCGGCGTCAAGCTCGGCGACGGTCTCCAGCAACGGCACGAACCCGATCGCGGCCCGCGGCGCGTGCACGTCGACCAGGCCGGCCTCGCGCGCGAGCACGACGGCCGCGAGCACATCGTCCACGCCCCGCGTCATCGACACGATGTACGACTCGATGACGTCCGGCCCGAACCGCTCCTGCGCCTTGCGGATCGTCCCGAAGACCTCGAAGACCTTCCTGGCGGTGTCGCTGAGCGGGGTGTCCGCTGTGGACAGTGGTCGCCGCCCCTGCAACTCCCCTGCCAGCAGCGCGCTCCGCTGCGCCCGCTCCAGGGTGGCGTACCCCGGCTCCTCACCCACTCGCGCGTAAAGCTGTGCGAGCACGTCGTGGTGCGCGTCGGCGTGCTCCCGCACGTCGAGCGTTGCCATGTGCAGCCCGAAAGCGCTGACCACCCGGATCACCGACGCGAGCAGCCCCACCGCCGTCAGCTGCCCGGCGTTGCGCGCCAGCGAGGCCCGCATCAGCTCCAGGTCGGCGATGAGCTCGCCGGTGCCGAGGTAGTCCCTGCCCCCCTCGTGCGGTGTGCCACTGGCGAGCCTGGCCCGGGTGTTGGCCAGCTTGGCTTTCACGCACCTCGCCTTGAGCCGGTACGGTTCCTCCGCGTTGACCCTGCGGAACCGGTGGGCCACCTCCGGCAGCGCGTCGAGGTCCTTGGCCAGGCTGGCGCCCAGGTCCAGGGAGACTCCCCGCAACCGCCGCGACACCGACACCTCGTCGATGATCCCGTCCAGGGCGTGCTCCACCGCGCGGATGCCGTGCTCGTGCTGCAACAGCAGCACATCCCGGGTCACGCCCGGCGTCACATAGGGGTTGCCGTCCCGGTCCCCGCCGATCCACGTCCCGAAGGTCAGCGGCTTGGCCGTCGGCGCCGTCTCGACGCCAAGCTTGCGCAGCGTCTCGGCCAGCTCGGCCAGCACCACCGGGGCGGCCTCATCGTAGAGGTCCCTCAGGTAGTAGACGGCGTTGCGCGCCTCGTCCGTCGGGTCCGGACGGTCCAGCCTCAGCTCGTCGGTCTGCCACAACAGGTCGAGCAGCTCGCTGAGCCTGCTGTCGCCGCGACCCTCCTCGCCGTAGAGCAGACCCGCGGTGAACTCGGCGTCAAGCTCGTCGGCGACCGCGCGCAGCTTGGTCAGGATTGACCGCCGGGCGGCCTCGGTGGGGTGGGCGGTGAACACCGGCCGGATCGCCAGCCGCCGCACCGCCGCGGCAAGCTCCTTGGCTGGTACCCCACGCTCTGCGATCAGTTTGCGGGCCTCGTCGAGCCAGCCTCCCTGCTGCGCGCGCTTGCGCCGCAAGCCCCTTGCCCGGTGCACCTGCTCGATGATGTTCGCCAGGTGGAAGTAGGTCGAAAATGCTCTGGCCAGCAGCGTCGCCGTGGAGACGTCCACCGCGCTGAGCTTGGCGGCCGCGCCGTCGGCGTCGTGGCGCACCAGCGCCCGGACCTCTTCGACAAGGTCCAGCAGGCCTTTGCCCTCCTGCCTTGCCAGCGTCTGCCCGAGCAGCGTGCCCAGCCTGCGAATGTCTGCCCGCAGCGCGGCGTCCTCTTCGTCCTCGATCATCGCCGAACGCGTCCCTTCCCCAATTCCTCGAAGGACGCCGCTGTCCTGCCAAGACTGTATCCCGCAGCCCAACGCGGCAACCCCACCCGCCCGAGACTCGACCTACAGCGCACCGGCTGACACACTTGTCACCTGTGAACGAACGGAGCGAGCGTGTGATCAGCGAGGAGGCCATGCGGGGCGCACCGGCGTGGACACCCAGCCCCACGGAGCTGGCCGACCTTGAGCTTCTGCTCGCGGGCGCCTACACCCCTCTGACCGGTTTCCTCGGCCAGGAGGACGTCCGCTCGATCCGCCGCGCGGCCCGGCTCAGCGGCGGCGAGCACTGGCCCGTGCCGATCACGCTCGAGGTGCCGGCCGGCATGCTCGACGGCCTCGATCCACGCGACCCCGCCGCCGAGCCCAGTGTGCTGCTCATCACAGACGAGGAGGGGGCGCCGGTCGCGCGCCTCGACATCACCGAGACCTGGGAGACCCGCCCGGGCTGGGTCGGGGTCGCCGGTCCGGTCGCCCGCCACGGCGACGGCGGCCACGCTCCGTTCGCCGCCTACCGCATGGACACCGGGACCGTCCGCGGCCTGATCCGGGAGCAGCGCGTGCTGGGCGTGTTCGTCGACCGCCCGCTGCACCGCCCGCAGCTCGCGCAGGTCGCCCACGCCGCCCGCCAGCTGATGGCACAGGTGGTCGTCCTCGTGCCGTATGGCGGTCACGGCGCGGCCCGCGACGGGGTCACCCCCGAGGTGCTGATGCGCTGCGTGCTCGCCGCCCGCGACCGCCTGCCCAACCCGGTCATCGTCGCGGTTCCCTTGGCGGACAGGGGAAACGAGCTGTCCGACGCGCTCCTGCGGGCCCGGGTCGCCGCCGCTTTCGGCGTGACCCACCTGCTGTCCACCGCCGGCACGGTCACCGGTGCCGGCCTGCGCATCCTGGTGCCGCGCGAGCTTTCCTACGACAGCCGCGACGGTCAGTGGCGAGACCGCGACGACGTGCCGCAGCGCTTCGAGCGCCGGGCCCT
>DASUXL010000052.1:0-9383 GCA_036377915.1 Candidatus Limnocylindrales bacterium | reverse complement strand
GTATTCCGCACCCGCACCCTGGATGGCCTCGGCGAGCGCCTTCAGGTCGTCCCACGTGGCAGGCGGTTCTGTGACGCCGCCCTCTTCGGCGAGGTCAGTGCGGTAGTAGAGCAGCCGCGTCTCGACGTACCACGGCACGGCGTAGCTCGTGCCGTCGACGATCGTCGTGTTCCACGCCCCCTCGAAGAACTGCGATCCATCGATGTTCGCGGGTGTCGGATCGAGGCCGCCAAGGGTGGCGAACTCGCCCATCCACGTCGTCCCGACCAGGCTCAGGTCGGGCGTCTGGCGGCCGGCGATCGCCGTGGCAATCTTGTCGTGCGCGCCGTCCCACGGGATCGGCGTCACCTTCACCTTGGCGTCCGGGTTCTCCTTCATGAAATCCTCGGCGAACGAGGCAAGTTTCTCCCCCTCGGTCCCCATCGCCCACACGGTGATCTCGCCACTGGCCTTGCCGCCGCTGATGTTTCCCCCGCCGGAATCGTTGTCGCCGCCGGAGTCCCGGCCGCAACCGGCAAGCGCCAGCGCCGCCACGACGGCCAGTACGGCGCCGGAACGCGTCCACGTCCTCATCGCCCTCTCCTCACTGTTCGTGATCGTGCGATCCGCAGCTGGCGCGCACGATCAGCTGCGTCTGGAGTACCTGCCTGCGCACCGGCACCGGGGCACCGGCGATCCGCTCCTGCAACCACCGCGCCGCGGTGGCGCCGAGCGTGCGCATCGGCTGGCGGACGGTCGTCAGCCCCGCATACCTGGCGGCCATCACGTCGTCCCAACCCGTTATGGCGACGTCGTCCGGGACCGAAAGACCCAGCTCCGCCGCAGCCTCCAAAGCTCCCAAGGCGGTTTCGTCGTTGCCGCACACCAGAACCTGCGGGCGGTCGGCCCGGCGCAGCGCGCCCACTGCCGCCTGCTGCCCCGAGGCGACGTCGAACGCGCAGCGCAGCGGTTCGCTCGGCGGGCGGCAGCCTTTCTCCAGCAGGGCCGCGCGGAATCCGGCATAACGGCTGGCGACGTCGGGCGACTCGGCTGGGTCGCCGACGAAGGCGAACCGCTCATACCCGTGGCCCAGCAGGTGCTCCACCAACCCGCGCGTGCCAAGGTCGTTGTCCACGCTCACGGTGTCCGACTCCCCCACCGCGGGCCGCGCCACCAGCACCACCGGCATCCCGGCGTCGGCGATCTGGGAGACGACGGAATCCGGGACCGTGCGGCCCATCAACACCATTCCGTCGACCCGGCGAGCCAGGTCGAGCACCCGCCACGTCGGGTCCGGCCGGCCGTGCGTGGCCAGGATCAGCACGCTGCTGCCCAGCTCCGCGGCGATCTCCTCGTAGCCGAGGACGACCTCTGCGTAGTACGGCCCGGACAGGTCGGGGAACACGATGCCGTTGGCGGCGTGCCTGCCCTCGGCGAGCGACTGGCCCAGCCTGCTCGGCCGGAACCGCAGCGCCTCGACGGCGGCGAGCACGCGTTCGCGGGTCGCGGAGGCGACGGTGACCGAGCCGCTGAGGGCCCGGGAGACCGTCGCGATCGACACGCCCGCGTGCGCCGCGACCTCGTGAATTGTCACCGGTTTGGGCCGGTCTCGGTTCACGACCACCTCACACATCAAGCGTTTACATATTCTGAAAGCGCTTACAATAGACACTCCAGTCTTTGACCCTTGACGCTTCGAAGTCAACCGATGCGAAACCTCGAGACCATTCCGTTATTTATCAATGGGTACCGATGAGCCTCCCACTGCGCAAGATCTCGCGATTTGCCAGGCAATCGTCCACTGCGGACCACCGCCGGGCGTCATTTGCCTGGCAAATTGCGGGATCTTGGAGGGCTACTCAGGGGCCGGGGTGGCGGTGGAAGGAGTGCCGGTGCCGGGCGACCCGATCGGCGCGGGAGCGGACCAGTGCATCGGCGCCCCACGCTTGTGCACCCAAGCCTCGTGCGCATCGCAAACCTTGCGCCACAACGCCCCGCGCGCCGCCGCATCGAGATCGTCAACGGGCAGGCCGAAGAACTCGCCGAGTACGGCGAAGAACTCGTCCTCGCCACCGAGCGTGCGGCTGCGCCGCCCGGCCTCGTCCCAGCGCCACAACACCCGCCCGCGCAACACATCCGCACCGGTCGTATCGCGCCGCGCGACCACAAGCGCACGCATGAACGGCGACTCGGGCGACCGTGACAGGCGAGCGTGCGCCCGCTGAAACACCCCATCGACGGGTGGCGTGAGCCTGAAGTCCATCCCGTCGAAGCACCCATCCGGATCGTGGTGGAACCGCCAGCCATCGTCACCGACCCGCTCCAGGCGATAGGTGAACGGCCCCTGCCTGACCTCCCCGGGCGTCAGCGGCAGCGGCGCGGCGACGGCGTCGCTCATGCCCGCCTCGACAAGCCACCGGCTGCCGTCGTCGCACCGCACGATCATCGGCATGTGGTTGACCGGCGAGTCGCTGTCGGGCCGGTGGTGCCACACCCGCCCCTCGTACCGGCTGACCTGAAAGCCAAGCGCCTCAAGCAATGCGGCAAGAGCACCGTTGAGCTCGAAGCAGTACCCGCCGCCGCCGCGCAGGATCCGCGACACCGTTGTCGCCGCGTCAAGGTCGGCGGGACGGTCGAGCTGGATGAGCAGGTTCTCGTACGGCACCCGCGACACGTGCGCCCGATGGATCGCCCCGAGTACCGCCGCCGACGCCGACCCTGGCCGCGACAGCCCGAGCCGGCGAAGATAGGCATCGATGTCAATGATCACCACGCCACAGGCTAACCTATGACTCGCGCGCGGCGTTGCGGATCGCGTCCGCCTCCGCCCGCGCCTCGGAAACCATCTGCGCCGCCTGCTCCTCGGCCAGGCGCAGGATCTGCTCGACCCTCGGCCCCAGGCTCGCGAGCGTCGGCCTCTCGGACTCCGGTGGCACGGCCGTCGGCGCCATCCCGAACTCCTCGCCGAACTTCGGCCGTCGCGGGCCAGCGATCCAGAGCCCGATGCCCACCACCGCGAGCGCGATGCCGTACCACAAACCGTTGGGGCCCAGGTAATCCCCTGCGGTCACCCCCGCGGCGAGCCCGATCAGCAGCGGCGGCAACGACTTTCCATCCATCGCGATACCTCCATATACCGGGCTACGATGTGCCCGACTGACCCGACTGACCCGACTCACCCGACTCACCCGACTTCGCTAGCCGATCCTAGGATGAGGTGATTTCGTGCGACGCACCATGGTCTTCCTTGCCGTTCCCGCCATCGCCGCCGCGCTCCTGGTGGCTTCTCCCGCAACGGCACAGGCCGAGCAAGCGGCACCCCTTCCCGACCCCAAGGTCCACACAATCCAGTTCACCGGGCCACCGGCGGAGCGGCTCAACCTGATTATCCTCGGCGACGGGTACCAGGCCGACCAGCAGAGCATTTTCCTGGCCGACGTCGACCGCAACCTGGCGGTCATGTGGGCGACCGAACCGTTCCGCACGTATCGCAGCTATATCAACGTCTTCGCGGTCGAGATCGCCTCCATCGACTACGGCGTGCGGTGCGACCCGGACGGCCGGATCCGGCACCCGGACGGGACGATTCGCGACACCGGCCAGCGTGAGGGACCGATCGACGCCAAGAACACCGCGCTGCGGATGATTTTCCAGAACGGGTGCAACGATCCGCTCGCCCGCGGCACCGTCTACGGCCCGGCGCCGGTCAACTGCGCCGACTTCGCCGGCTCCTACCCGCCCGGTGTGAACCCGTGCGAGACCGGCAACCAGGCGCACAACCGCATCCTCGACTCGTTCGTCATGCCGGTGCTCGGCATCCCGCGCACGTCGCAGAACGTCCAGACGCTCGCCATCTTCAACACCTTCACCTACGGCGGGATCGGCGGTACCAACGCCACGACCTCCGGCGGATCGCCGCAGGGCCCGCTGATCTCCTTGCACGAGCTGGGCCATTCCCTGGGCACCATGGCCGACGAGTACCCCTACTCCTCCCGCGACGTGATCCGGCCGTGCTACGCCGGTGGCGAGCCGGGCAGCTTCCACCACACCATCTATACCGACCCCGAGCAGATGGTCACCGACCAGCACAAGTGGTGGCGTTGGGTCGGCGAGGAGAGCCTGTCCGGCGGCACGATCGGACTGCACGAGGGCGGCGGCACGTTCCCCTGCGGCCAGCGCCGCCCGAGCCAGCACTCCATCATGCGGTGGATCGGTTTCGACTGGGATCAGGTCGGCCGCGAGCACATGGTGGCCCGGATCACCGGCATGCGCAACGCCGGCCAGATGAGCGTGCGCAACACCCCGCTGGGCACGGTCGCCTCCGACAGTGTGCTCTGGGTGGAGACCGGGCACCCGCGCTACCACGAACTCAACGTGACCTGGCGTGTCGGTGAGACCGTTGTTGGTACCCAGAATGCTCGGAACCTTGACCTGGAGCCTTTGAACCTCTCCCCGGGCACGGTGGTCCGCGTCGAGGTGCGCGATCCCGTTGGGCCACAAGGCATCGACTGGGTGCGCAACCCGTCGGACGGCAACACCTCCACCAACTCCGGCTTCAACGGGCCACGGTTCGTGCAGACTCGTGAATGGACGGTCGGCGACCCTGGCGTCGTGCCGTCGCCGCCTGCCGCCGAGATCACCGCTTCCACGATGACCAACCAGCCGGTCGGCGGCGACGAGGTCGTCTTCGTGGAGACCAACCGTCCGGCCGACCGCATCCTCGACGTCGCGTGGACGCTCAACGGCTCGCCGCTGCCCAACCCGCGCAACAGCCGCCGCCTCGACCTCGGCGCGCTCGGCCCGCCCGCGGGAACGCACAGGCTGGCCGCGACCGTGACCGATCCGGCGGACCCGGGCGGGGTGTCCGACCGTGTCGAGTGGACGGTCGACAACACCGCACCGTCCGCGCCCCGCAAGCTGTCCGCACCTCTGACGACCCTTCCCGGTGCGCTGGAGCACCCGGTCTACTTCGACGGGTGGGACATGTTGCTGGAGCCACAAGACGATAGCGACCGGTTCGTGGTCGGGCAGTTCCGGCTCAACCGCGACGGCTGGTTCAACTACTTCGGCTTCCCGGAGAGGCCGATGCCCGACTCGCCGTTCCAGTTCCGCCACTCCGGCACCAATGTGAAGGCGCTGACCTACGGCAACCTCGGTACCGGCGGGCTGTCCCGGGCGACGTTCGAGCAGACGCTGCCCGACGACCACCCCAGCGGCGGGTTCATCCCCGGCTTCGGGACACATCTGGTGGAGCACCGCGCCACCGACCCGGCCGGAAACGTCGGCCCGGCCGCGAGCTACCGGGCGACCGTCCTACCCGGAGCGTCCCCGGCGTGCACGAGGACGCTGACCGGCCGCCAGTCGCGGGTGACCGCCGTCCAGGGCGTGACCTGCCTGACGAACGCCCACGTGACCGGCCTGGTGACTGTCCTGACCGGAGCGTCGCTCGTCGTGCGGGACAGCACGATCGACGGGTCGCTGATATCGTCTGGCGCCCAGGCGGTTCAGATCTTCGGCTCCACCGTCAACGGCGTGGTCCTGGTGACCAGGACCGCCCGGGACGTCACCGCCGCCGGGAACACGTTCAACGGCGCCGTCGTCCTGACCAGCAACACGCAGGTCTCCGCGAACGAGCGGTACAGCCGCCTCGCCGGCCCGTACGGGCCGCTGCTGGTCGGCAACCGCGTCAACGGCGCGCTGACCTGTTCAGGCAACAGCGCCGCGGTCAAGGACTTCGGCGCGGCCAACACGGTACGGGGGACAAAGCTCGGTGATTGTGCCCAGCTTTAGAATTGCTGTCGTCATTGTTGTGCGGGAGCGGTGTCGGCGGATGCCGGCACCGCTCCCCCAGCGTCAGCCGGCCCGCGCGATCCTGCCGGTCAGTTTGTAGTGCTGCCTAACCTCAAGGGTTGTCGGCGTTTGTCCCACGCGGCTTCCGCTGACCTCTATCGGATGCCCACCCCTGAGCACCTCCTCCTTGAACTCCAGCTCAAACCGCTGGCTGCTCAACAGGTCGACGAGGACGTACGTGGCCTTGAAGTCCAGCGGGTCGTCGGCGTCGAGAACCCCGAAGAAGCCCTTTCCCTTCTCCCATGGGCTCAGGGCATTCTGGACACTGGTCTTGACCTTGTTCCTGATCGTCCGGGCGATCCGCTTTATGTCCGCGTCCGTTGGCGGCTCATCGTTGGTCGCGGCGTACCTTCTCACCTCCGCCTCGACCTCCTTGAGGAACCGGCGGTAGCCGTCGTTCACCGCGCTGCCCGGCAGCGAGTCTTTTTCAAGCAGGGCAACGACGAGCACGATGATCGGTGTGCTTGCCCCGTCCGGGAACCGGTGGGTGAACCGGCGCTGCCCCGGCGGCACCTGCACCCGGTCACCGGCGCGCATGCCGGACTTGACGACGACGCGCGCACCCTCGCGGATGCCCGGCGCCACAATCTCCGTGCCGGCAGAGCTGCCGGCGACCACCGCCGTCCACAGGTATGGCTCCGAGTCCCCGGAACCGTCGTGCTCCCTGATGCACTGGAGCCTGTCCAGTTCGACCACAACATCTATCGCCATGGATCAAGGAAACAACCGATCGGCGTCTGGGTCCGTGTCGTTGTGCACACACACCTTGTCGATGAGGCGACAGGTCAACCGCTGGGCAGCCGGGTGGCGAAGAGTTTCGCCGCCGCTTTGACCATCGGGGCAAGCTCGGCGTCCTCGTCCCGCCGGTCGGCGCGTGGCGGTGTCGCCGCGACGTTGATGGAGTAGTGGTTGGCGCCAAGCTTTATCACCAGCTTTGAACCAGCGCTCAGGCACGCCTGGTCGCCGGCGTCAACCTTCCCGTACGGGATCGGGCCGGTGCGGGCGAGGCACTCCGTCATCAACTTCGCGCCGTCGGCCGTCTGCTGCGTCACCGTCACCTCTACCTGGTGGTACGTCTCGGCCGCGTCGCTGCCGTCGGCGATGAAGCTGTAACCGCAGCCACCGGCCTTCACCGCCGGGGGACGGTCACGGCGCAGGAAGGTTCCGGACACGAGATGGAACGGCTGGGCGAGGGCGACACCCAGCTCCTCGACCGTGACCACGGCGCACGGCTCCCGCACGAAGTCGGCCGTCACGGTCGCCGGCCGCCCGGTGGGGAGCGGCTGCGTGGAGGGCTGGCCGGGATGGCCGAACACGTTCGACCTGTCCGCCGAGATGTCGGTGTCGGGGTTGTCGCTGTCTCCGGCACGCACGACAAAGAACGTGATGGCGGCCGCCACGACGATCACCCCCGCAACGACCAGGGCAATCGATCTTCTGTTCACGTATTCGAGACTTCACGATATCTCGACATATGTCAATGGGAGTACTTTGCGCACTCGGACGGCCACAGTGGGCACATAGGCGGAGCAAAGAAGACGCACAACCGGCCTGCCTAGCGTCCCGGACATGATGCGAGACGAGCATGAAGGACAGCGGGTCAGCCGCCGCATTCTGATCGCGGGCGTGACCTCGCTGGGCTTCGGCGGTGTGCTGGCGGCCTGCAAGAGCAGTGGATCGTCCACTTCAGATGGTGGCGCGGCGGCGGCCGATGCGTCGAGCCTGTTCGAGGGCGCCAACACCTGCACGCTGACGGCCGGCACGACGCAGGGACCGTACTACTTCGACGCCGACAAGGTACGCGGCGACATCCGCGAGGACCGGCAGGGCACGCGGTTACGCGTAGCCATCAAGGTGCAGGACTCGGAGCAGTGCGCCCCGCTGCCCAACGCGATCGTGGAGATCTGGCACTGCGACGCCGCGGGCCTTTACTCCGGCGCCGAGGCACTCTCATCGGGCGGCGGCGGGACTCCCGGTGCCGGCGCACCGCCCGGCGGCATGGCCGACCTGACCCCGCAGGACGACAAGCGCTACCTGCGCGGACGAAGGTGTTTCAGTCGGCGCCGTACTCGCAGCGCACCGGGCGGGACACCTTCAACAGCAATGACACAATTTTCAAGGACAACATGCTGTTGAAGGTGGCCCAGGACGGCGACGGCTATGTGGGCGCCATCGTTTTCACAACTTGATTTTGAGTACCCGTCCGGCCTCGACACAAGTGCCGCAGTCGGTGACATAGGCGAAGCCGTCCTTGATGGCCAATCCGCCCGGCATCATCAGGTTCGACGCGATCACCTCGGGCGCCTGTCCGGGGTGGATCCGCAGCAACATTCCTGACGGCTGCTCACCGAGCAGCGTGTTGTCGGCGATCTCGAGCGCGTAAAGGTCACCGTATCCATCGAAGGCGATGTCGATCAGGTTGGTGAGTCCGCTCGCGAACACCTCCGGATCCTGCCCCGGCACGACCTTGAAGATGTTCGCCCCGCCCTTCGGGAAGGGGAAGCCGGTCAGCTGCGCGACATAGTAGGCGCCCTCGTGAAACGCCACCCCGGTCGGGACCGCGTCCATCGGGATCTGGGTCCCCGGAGGCAGCTCCAGGAACGGAGGCGCGTCCACCATCCGCTGCGGGAAGACCGCAAGCGTCTTGATTTTGCCGTTCTTGCCGACCTTCAGCAGCGCGTTGCCGCCCGCGTCCGCCACCACCGTGAAGCCGTCCCTCGCCAGGACGCTCTGCGGGTTGGTGTCCAGCACCCCGCCGTCGGGGTTGGCCTCGGCCTCGAAGTCGCCGATGTCGGCGACGGGCTTGAGTGTCGTCGACTTGCCCGGCACGAACGAGAACAGCTTGGCCATGTCCTGCCCACCCTCGGGCAGGTCGGCGCGCATGTTCGGGTCACCACCCAGGCCGATGGTCAGGTACCCGAGCTTGCCGAACGACACATCCGAAGCCCCGAGGGCCTGCGTGCCGTCCGGCGCCGCGATCGAGGGCAGATCCATCAGAACCCGAATCTGCTCCCCATTCTTGAAGCGCGTCAACGACCCGCTGAGCCCGAAGCACACCTCGCCCTCCGGCCCGGTAAAGCACGGCCCCGCGCCGCCGCTTCCCGCCTCGGCGACGTAGAGCGCCCCGTCAGGCCCGAAGGCCAGACCGCGCGGATTGTCCAGGCCCGAGAAGACCACCTCAGGCTCGGCGGCCACCGCCGGGGCGGCCGGAATTAGTAGGAGGCTGGCCGTTACGGCAACAACAGCCCCGATAGCACGACGACTTGACATTTACACTGACCCCTTGGCTTCGCCGTCGATGCAGCCGCGCCTCCCGAATGCATGAAACCCCATGGCAGCTTGCTTTGTCCCGCAACCCGCCGCTTACCCTTTGACCGCGCCTTGCAGGCCTCCTACGATCTGCCGCTCGGCGAGCGTGAAGAACAGGAGGGCGGGCAGCATGGCCAGTGAGGTGAAGGCGAGGATTCCCGCGGTGTCGGAGGTGTACTGGGTGGAGAAGTTCTGCACACCGAGGGGCAGGGTGTGCAGGTCGACGTCGCTGAGCACGAACAGTG
>DASUXL010000051.1:0-24563 GCA_036377915.1 Candidatus Limnocylindrales bacterium | reverse complement strand
TACCGGATGGCACGGTGTTCGGACACGACAGGTCAACAGGTTTTTCGACCGAAGGAGAGCGCAGTGTCCGCACGTGACCGGTTCGAGCGGGATGGCTATGTCATCTTCCGTGATGTCATCGACGCCGACCTGATCGCTGAGGCCAGCGCGCATGTCGACTGGCTCGCGCAGCGCCACCCTGATGTTCGCACCGAGCAGCTGGGCCACACATACCTGCGGGACGACCCGTTCTGGATCCGGTTGATCAGCGACGACCGGCTCCTGGACATCGCCGAGATGTTCGTCGGTCCCGATCTCGCGCTGTTCGCTTCGCACTACATCAGCAAGCCGCCGTTCACCGGGCAGCCCGTCCTTTGGCACCAGGACAGCGCTTTCTGGCCGCTGGACCCGATGGAGGTGGTCACGTTGTGGCTAGCCGTGGATCACTCAACCCCCGAGAACGGTTGCGTGCGTGTGGTTCCGGGCAGCCACACCATGAACGTCGCCGCGATGCGGGAGAACACCGAGGTCGACAATGTGCTCGGGCACGAGATCGCCGTCGACGTGAACGAGGCCGACGCCGTCGACATGGTGCTCAAACCCGGCGATGTGGAGGTGCACCACCCCAACATCGTCCACGGCAGCAACGCCAACAGCAGCCCGCATCGCCGATGCGGGCTGACCATCCGGTACATCCCGACCTCCACCCGGATCACCGACCCCGAACAGCCTTTCCCGAGCGCGTTCTGGCTACGCGGCGAGCAAGGTGTCAACAGCTACCAGCCCGTGCCGGTCTTCGACGCGGAGCGCCACTTCCCGTTCCGCGACTCGGCCGCCTGGTCCTGACCCGGTGCCGCCTCCGATGACGCGCGCCTGTGCTCGCGCGGTGTCACCCCGGTGAGCTGCCGGAAGACCCGCGCGAAGTGCTGGCCGCGCCGCCGCGACCGCCGGATGCGACGCGAGCGTCGGGATCGGACGGTCGCGTGCCTGCCGCGTCACCTCGAGCACGAGCCGGTCGACCGCGAGGACGAGGCCGCTGTAGCGATGCCGCCGGGCCGCGGTCAGCTCCCGGCAGATCTGCCGGAACGGCAGCGGGCCCAACCGTGGCTCCGCTCCCCGGCGATCGCCGGCGATCCACCTGCAGCCCGGCGACAACGTCTGGCGGCGGCGTGTGGGGACGGACGGACTTCCGATACGCCACGGCAACGATCAACTCGTGCAGCATTTTGCGGGGGTACCGGACTATGCCGACCCACGAATCTGTCCCCGCTCTGGCCACGGGCGTAGCCTAGCCCTTGTCCGTTGGACCGGTCCACTGCTACCGTCCGGTGGACCGGTCCAACGGCTTGAGAGGAAGCCCATGCGTCGAGTCGCCATCGTCGGCACAGGACACCGTGCGCAACTGTTCACCACGGGCCTCGCGGCCCGGCCCGCCTACGAGGTGGTCGCGTTCTGCGATCCAAGCCCGACGCGGATGGCCTTCCACAACCGGATCCTGTCCGACCACGGGCGCAACCCGGCCAAAACGTGGGCGCCCCAACACTTCGACGCGATGCTTCGCGACGCCGCACCGCAGCTTGTCGTGGTGACCTCGCCCGACGCGACCCACGACGGGTACATCGTGCCCGCCCTTCGGGCCGGCATCCCGGTCATCACCGAGAAGGCGATGACCACCGACGCTGACAAGGCCCAGCGCATCATGGACGCGGTCCAGGAGACCGGGGTGCCGCTGAAGGTGGCGTTCAACTACCGGTTCAACCCGGTCCACGCGAAAGTGCACGAGCTGCTCCACTCGGGCGCGATCGGCGACGTCATCTCGGTCCACTTCGAATGGCTGCTCGACGTGCGCCACGGCGCCGACTACTTCCGCCGCTGGCACCGGTACCGGGACCACTCCGGCGGGCTCACCGTACACAAGGCGAGCCACCACTTCGACCTGGTCAATTGGTGGCTGGGCGCGCGCCCGCAGATCGTGTACGGCCAGGGCCGGCTCGCCTTCTACGGCAGCGCCAACGGCCGGCGGCACGGCTACGCTCGCGACTATGTTCGGGCGCACGGTTCCCCTGCGGCACAGGACGATCCGTTCGCCATCCACCTCGCCGACAACCCGAGTCTGCGGGCGCTGTATCTCGACGCGGAGGCGGACTCCGGCTATATCCGCGACCAGAACGTGTTCGGCGACGGCGTCACCATCGAAGACGACATGGCGCTGCTCATCGGCTACAACACCGGGGCATCGATGACGTACCATCTGACGGCTTACTCGCCGTGGGAGGGGTACCGCGTGATGTTCAACGGCAGTCGTGGCCGCCTTGAGCTTGAGGTCGAGGAGGCGCAGTGGACACGGCCCGCAGTCCGGGTCGAGTCGGCAAAGGGCTCCGTGCACGGTGACCTCGCCTCGGATACGGCCGGAGAGGCGCGGATCCTGCTGCGGCCGCTGTGGCAGCCGCCGGAGGAGGTCAAGGTCCCCGCGTTCGATCACGGCGGGCACGGCGGCGGTGACCAGCGGATGCTCGCCGCGATGCTCGACGCGGACTCCGACCAGCTTGCCGACCTGGCCACCGCCGAAGACGGGCTGATCGCGTTGCTGCCCGGACTGGCGGCCAACGAGTCATTCCGCACCGGCTACCCGGTCGTCGTCGACACCCTGCTCGACACCTGACGGATCCGTTGATGCCGCTGCGAATCGCGACGATCGAGTCGACGGACCTGTTCGTCGGCCCGCCTGACGCACCCCAACAGGTTCTGCGGGTCACAGTGTCGGGATCGGACGGTGCACCGCTGGCAGTCGACGCCACTGTCACCACCGCGGCGGGAGTTGAGACCACCACTCAAGCCGCGCCCACCTCGCAGACCGCAGGCACGGCCGTCTTCGAGGTGGGCGTGGTGGTGGACGGGCCGGTTGGGGCGACGGTGCCGGTGACCGTGACGGTCCGCTGCGGCGGCCAGACCGCGCAAGGCTTCGGCGAGATCGTTGTCGCCGAGCCGGGGTGGACGGTCCACATGGTGTCCCACTTCCACTACGACCCGGTCTGGTGGAACACGCAGGCCGCCTACACCAGCCAATGGGATGCCCTGCCTGGCACCGCCCAGCGGCACCGGGAACCGTGGCAGCACACGGGTTTCCACCTTGTGCGCACCCATCTCGATCTGGCCCGCCGCGACCCGGACTACCGCTTCGTCCTGGCCGAGGTCGATTACCTCAAGCCTTACTGGGACAGCCATCCGGAGGACCGCGATCTGATCCGGCGGCTGCTGGCCCAGGGAAGGCTGGAACTGATGGGGGGTACCTACAACGAGCCGAACACCAATCTGACGAGTGCCGAGACGACGATTCGCAACGTCGTCTACGGCGTGGGCTTCCAGCGCGATGTGCTCGGCGGCGACCCGGCCACGGCGTGGCAGCTGGACTCGTTCGGGCACGACCCGCAGTTCCCCGGGATGATGGCCGACGCGGGACTGACCTCCAGCTCGTGGGCGCGCGGGCCGTTCCACCAGTGGGGGCCGATGATGCGGACCGCCGCCGGCCACGACAACCTGATCACGGACGCCTCGGCGATGCAGTTCCCCAGCGAGTTCGAGTGGATCTCGCCGAACGGCCGGGGGCTGCTGACCCACTACATGCCCGCGCACTACAGCGCGGGTTGGTGGATGGACTCGGCGGCCACCCTGGCCGAGGCGCAAGAGGCGGTCCTGCGCCTGCTGCGATTGCTGCGGCCCGCCGCGGCCACCCGGAACGTGCTCCTTCCGGTGGGGACCGACTACTCTCCCCCCAACAAGTGGATCACCGAGATCCACCGTGACTGGAACAGCCGCTACACGTGGCCGCGGCTGGTCTGCTCACTCCCCCGCGACTTCTTCGCCGCCGTGCGTGCGCGGCTCACCTCGCCGAGCCCGCAGACCCGCGACATGAACCCCATCTACACCGGCAAGGACGTGTCGTACATCGACACGAAGCAGGCCCAGCGTGTCGTCGAGAACCTGCTGATCGATGCCGAGAAGTGGGCGACGCTCGCCGGGCTTCACGGGCACGCGCGCTATCCGGTCGAGGCATTCGACCGCGCTTGGCGCCTGCTGGTGTACGGCGCCCACCACGACGCGATCACCGGCACCGAGTCCGATCAGGTCTACATCGATCTGCTCGGTGGCTGGCGGGAGGCGCACGACCTGGCGCTGACCGTCCACAGTGCAGCGATCGCCCACCTGGGCGAGCGGATCGATACCACCGGGCCGGGCCGGGCTTTGGTCGTGTTCAACCCGTCGTCGTGGGACCGCACCGATGTGGTGACCGTCGAATCAGCACAGCCGGGCCGGATCGTCGACGCGGGAGGGGCAGCCGTGCCCTCCGCCGTCAGCGGGAACGGGTTGACATTCCTCGCGCGCGACGTGCCATCGCTTGGGTACCAGACCTTCCGGCTGCTGCCCGCGACCACCGCGGAAGAGCGCTGGGTCGAGGTTTCCGGCGAAGTGGTTGCCACCAACCACTTCTACCGGGTCACGGTCGATCCGGCGCGCGGCGGCACGGTCAGCTCGCTCATCGAACTGGCCACCGGGCGGGAGCTGATGCGCGATGGCTTGGTGGGCAACGAGATCCTGGTGTACGACGAATACGCCGAGCATCCGGAGTTCCACGAGGGACCGTGGCACCTGCTTCCCACCGGCGGGCCGGTGGCCGCATCCGGTGCGCGGCAAGCCGATTCGGTACTGGTCGAGCGCAGTGCCGCCGGCGAGCGCGTCACGGTCCGGGGCAGTGTCGGGCCGGTGCGCTACACGCAGGTTCTGACGCTTTGGCACGGCCTGCCGCGGCTGGACTGCGTCACCCGCGTCGACGAGTTCACCGGCAGCGATCATCTGGTGCGGGTGCGCTGGCCGATCGGTGTACCGGGTGGGCTCCCGCTGTCCGAGGTCGCCAACGCGGTGGTCGCCCGCGGCTTCGCCCATCCGGACGTCGACACCGCACGGCATCCGTGGACGCTCGACAATCCGGCATACCGCTGGTTCGGTTCCGGCACCACCGCCCGGGTGACGGTGACCGATCCCGCTACCGCCAGCACGGGACACCGCGCCATCGGCGTCGCCGAGGTGATCGTCACGGACGCCGAAAGCGCCGCTTTGCTGGGTCGCCCGGTCACCGTGGCGCTGGTCCGAGCCGGAGTCACCGCCACCTGCACGACCGCTTCGGCACCGCGCTACGGCCGCATCGACATCGACTCCAATCTCCCCGATGTGCGCATCGCCATCGGCGCCCCGGAACGCAACGCGCTCACCGCTCGCCTGCTTGCCGCCGACCTAGGCGCCGCAACGCAATTCGCCCACCAGCTCGCCACCGCCGGCACCGCCCGGGTCTGGCTACCCGCCTCCACCGCGCTGGAGAACGCCTGGACCCCCGACGCCGACCTCACCGGCCTGCGCGACCTGCCGGTCCTGCTGATCGCCGGAGCCGACCGGGACGGTGACGCCACCGCCGTCGCCGACCTGGTGGCCGACCTGGCCGACGCGTGTATCGAGGTCCGGTCGGTACCGGTTCCGGCCGGGCCGTTCGAGGACCGGACCGTCGCGATACTCAACCGGGGCATCCCCGGCTTTGCGGTGACCGCCGATGGCGCACTGCACCTGTCGCTGCTGCGGTCCTGCACCGGCTGGCCCACCGGGGTGTGGGTCGACCCGCCGCAACGCACCGCACCCGACGGTTCGGCGTTCGCGTTGCAGCACTGGACCCACGAGTTCGAGTACGCGGTCACGTCGGCCGACGGCGACTGGCGCACCGGCGGCATCACCGCGCGGGCGCACGACTTCAACCATCCGCTCACCGGAATCGTCGCTGAACCGCACGCCGGCCCGATGCCCGCCACGGCGGCGTTGCTGACGGTGTCGCCGGAAGCTGTGCTCACCACGCTCAAGGCCGCCGGCGACCCCCTGGCCGCGGGCGGCGGCACCGAGGCGACCGGCCCACGCAATGGCATGATCGCCCGCATCTATGAACCGCACGGGCGGACCGCCGAGGTAAAACTCAAGGGCCCCAAGCTTTCCGTCACCGGCTCGTGCGACCTGCTCGGGCGCCCGCTCGGCGGCTGGTCCGGCACGCTCGAACCCTTCGAGATCCGTACCCTGGCCCTCACGGCTGAACCGCATCCGGTGGAGACCCAGGTCGAGATCGGTCCGCGGGCCGAGCCGGTGCAGCCCGTCTACGCGCGCTACTGGCTGCACAACAAAGGCCCGGCCCCGACAGGCAACCAGCCGGTGAGCGTGCACCTGCACCGTCGGGATCGGACGGTCGAGGTCACGGTGGCCAGTGACCTGACCGAGAGCACCTATGACGGCACTGTCTGGATCACCGCGCCCGAGGGATGGGCGGCGGACCCGTGTGAGCGGCCGGTCCGGCTCGCGCCCGGCGGCTGGACCCGCTTCACCGTGGATGTGGTCGCCGGTGAGGCCGCCGGTCCCGGTGTCCTCACCGCGCGGCTGGACCATGCCGGCAGCACCGTCGAAGACGTTCTCCCGCTTGGCGATGCGCGGCACGAGCTGACCACGAGCCTTGTGGTCGACGAGGAGACGGGCAATCTGACGCTGCGGTTGGAAAACCTCGCGGAGTACGCCGTCCACGGCGAGGTGCACGTGGTCAGCCCGTGGGGTACCTGGCGGATGCTGTCGCCGCACGCGCAGGGTTTCGACGTCGGCGCCGGGGAGACGACCTGTCTGCGCATCGACGTGTCCGTACCGGACGCGGCCACCGCCGGCACGTGGTGGGCGATGGCGAAGGTGATGTGGTACGGCCGGATCGCCTACACCGAGGCCGTACGTCTGGTGGTCGCGCCGTGATCGCCGCCTGGGTCGACGGTGAGCCGATCGGCCGCGATGCCGTCGACGCCGAGTTGCGCGCGCTCTACAGCGGGCCGGGTGGGCACGCCCTTCCGGTCCCGCACACCGCCGAGGGTCGGCAGCTGCGTCGCTGGGTTGTGCAGGTGCTGGCGATACGGATGCTGCTCGCGCACGAGGCGCAGCGGCACGGGTTGCCGGGCTCAGGCGCGATACCCGGCGCGGACCGGGCCGCGCTCGGCAGCATCGCCGCCGCCGCGTTGGCCGGTTCGCCTTGTGCGGCAGCGGTTTTCGCCCACGTCACGGGAACGGTCACGGTCTCACCGTCCGATGTGGACGCTTACCGTCAAGCCAACCCAGAACTCTCGGCTGAGCCAGCCAGGCTCGTCCGGCACGTGCGCGCCGGGCGCCCGGTCAACGGCGGGCGGCCGTACCGCATGCGCCGCACCGATCTGCTCGGTGACAAGGTCTTCGCCGCACCGCTCGGCACGCTCGTCACGGCCGGCACCGACACACTCGAGGTCGTCGACACGGTGGCCGAGCACTCCCCCGACCTCACCGCGCAACTGCTTGCCGCGGCCCGCTTCCGGGCGTTCGCCCGCTGGCTCGACGTGGCGCTGCGCGACCGCGTGGCCCTCGCCCCGGGCTCGGAACACCCGGCCGATCCCGCCCAGCCCGACCACACCCACCGCCACTAGATCGAAGAAGCGTCCTGTGTAGGATCGCGCCCATTCTCGACACAACGTGCTTCATGGATCTTGCCGCAACCGCTGTAGGCTGGCCCCGGGGCCAGAATGCGAGCAAACACGCCGATACTGGCGGCCGGAAGGCGTCATTCGGTCGCGTGTCGCCGGGACGGAACGGTTGTCGCCGCTGGCAACGATAGCGCCGGCGAATGCCGCGTTGAGCGGTGGGAGGACGTCGTCGCCGTGGCGGCGGGCAACGTCCACACCGCAGCCAACACGGGAAAGTCCCACACGGTCGGGCTTCGTTCGGACGGAACCGTGCTGGCGACCGGGTGGAATGGCGACGGCCAGTGCGACGTGGCCGCGTGGCGAGACGTCACGGCGGTGGCCGCGGGCTGGCGCCGCACGCTCGGCCTGCTTTCAGACGGCACCGTGCTGGCAACCGGCCGGACCGCGGAGGGACAGTGCAACGTGCAGTCCTGGCGCGAGATTGTGGCCATCGCCTGTGGTGACTGGCATTCGGCAGGCGTTCGAACGGACGGCTCAGCGGTGGCCGTGGGGAGCAATCGACGGCGGCAGTGCGCAGTCGACGGCTGGCGCGACCTGGCCGCCATCGCCGCCGGATACCTCCACACCGTCGGCCTGGGGCGCGACGGCCGGGTCGTGGCGACCGGGGACCGGACGGCGGGAGCATGCGACGTGGATCGTTGGGAAGGCGTGCTGGCCCTCAGCGCAGGCAGCTACCACACCGTCGGGGTCACGGCGTCCGGACGCGTCCTGGCCACAGGGGACAACAGCTACGGGCAGTGCGATGTCGGCGATTGGGAGGGCGTCATCGCGGTGGCGGCAGGTTCCACGCACACTCTCGGCCGGCGCGCCGACGGCACGATTGTCGGCACGGGGAACAACGCCGACGGCCAGCGTGACATCAGCCCTTGACCGCGCCCGCCAGTCCGTTGACGAAGAAGCGTTGCAACATCACGAAAAGCGCGATGATCGGTACCAACGTGATGATCGAGCCGGCGCACAGCAGCGTCCAGTTGGTGGTGTTCTCCCCTATGAACGCATACATGCCGACCGACAGGGTGCGCAGCTCGGGCCGGGCGAGCGTGAAGACCAGCGGGATGAAGTAACTGTTCCAGGCGCTGATCGCGGTGAACAGCCCGACCGTCGCGACCATCGGGCCCGACAGCGGCAGCATGATCCGCCAGAAGGTCTGGTGGAAGCTGGCGCCGTCGACCCGGGCGGCGTCCTCAAGCTCCCGGTCGATCGCCTGGAAGTAGCCCATGAACAGGAACGTGCCGAAGACTATGCCGCCCGCGGCCTGCACAATGATGATCGAGAAGAGGGAGTTGAGCAGGCCCAGCTTCTCCATCAGGTCGAAGATCGGGATGATGGTGTACCCGTGCGGCAGGAAGAGCGTCGCCGAGATGAGGAAAAGGCACACACCGCGCCCCGGGAACGGCGCCCGTGCGAGGACATATCCGGCCATCGCCGTGGCCAGGAGGGTAAAGACACACGTGCCGAGGGTGATCAGCAGGGTGTTGACGAAGTAGGTGCCGAACGAGGCCTGCTCCCATGCCTGCTGGTAGTTGCTCCACATCAGCTGTTGGGGCATCGGGTTGAGCCCGCGGGCGAAGAACTCGTCGGTGTCCTTCAGCGAGCTGCCCAGGGTCCACAGGAACGGGTACATCCAGGCGATGCCGCTGACCACCAGCGCGATGTGGGTCATGACCATCGCTGCTCCCGGGCGGCGACGCCGCTTCGCACGGCTGGGCAGTGTGCTTGTAGTGGATGTCATGCGAATGCCCCTATCGTGCGGCCCGGCGGCGGACCAGAGTGCGCAGAACGACGACCTGGACGACGGACAGGGTGATCAGCAGCAGCCCGTAGAAGAAGGATGCCGCCGAGGCCAGTCCCACGTCGGGTTCGACCTCCCCGGTACGCCCGAATGCCAGGTGATAGATGTAGGTGTTGACGACCTCGGTGGCGAAGTAGGGACCACCGTTGGTGAGGATCTGGACCATGTCGAAGATCTGGAATGAGCCGACGAGGGCGAGCAGCAGGATCACCACCCCGACCGAGCGCAGCATGGGGATGGTGATGTAGCGGAATGACGCGATCCGTCCGGCTCCGTCGATCTTCGCAGCTTCGTAGAGGTCCTCCGGAATGGTTTGCAGGCCCGCGAGGAAGTAGATGAGGTTGTATCCGAGCGTGTGCCAGATGCCCACCACGATGATGATCGCCATGGCGAACCGGGGATCGCCGAGCCAGTCGATGTAACCGTTGATGAGGTGCAGGTCGAGCAGGATGTTGTTGATGACGTCGCCGAAGCTGGAGAACAGCAGCTGGATGACGACGCCGACGACCGCGGCCGAGGTCACCACCGGCAGGAAGAAGATCGTGCGGTAGAGCGAGGCGAACCGCAGCCGCTTCTGGTTGAGTACCAACGCCAGCGCCAGCGCCAGCAGCAGCTGGACCGGTACGACCACGGCGACGTAGACGAACGTGTGCCGGACCGCACCCCAGAAGATCGAGTCATCCATGATCCGCCGGAAGTTGTCAAGGCCGACGTACTGGCTGGGATCGCCGATGCCGTTCCAGCGGTAGAACGTGTAGCCCAGCGACGCGCCGATGGGGTAAATGATGAAGCCCACCAACAACACCATCATCGGCAGCGCGTAGACATATGACCAGCGGGCGGCCCAGATCCGGCCGGGCAGCGACTGGCGGCGCACGTTCATCTCGTCGTTCCTTGCTCTCGTCCTTTTTGGAGCCGCCGGGCCGGGGGGTTGGCCCGGCGGCTCATTGCGCGGTCAGGATTTCTTGGTCTGGTACGGCTTGACGGGATCCCAGTCCGCGAAGACGTTGTCCGCTGCGCTGACCTTCGCTCCCGCCGCCACGGCCGCGGCGATCGCGTCGTCCTGCGCCTTGTTGAGCCGTCCCTCCAGATCGGACAGTGCGGCTGCGACGTTCTTGAGCTGTCCGGTGAACAGACCGGCGGCCACGTCGTTGACGTCCGGCTTGACCGCCTGCACCTTCACCTTGGCCATCTCCGGGTTGCGCAGCTTGGGATCCGGGCCCGGGAGGTTGGTCTTGGAGGTCTCCACATACTGCGCGAACGGCGCAAACTCGATCCCCGACGGGTCGTTGTTTTCCGGATAGACCGACAGGCCCAGTCCGGCCTTCACCCACCGGCGCCCGGCCTCCTTGCTGTAGAGCCAGTCCAGCCACGCCAGCGCGGTGTCGGGCTCCTTCGTCTTGGCGGAGATACCGAACATCCGGGCGCTGCTGGCCTGGCCGTAGTAGAACGTGCCCTTCGGCGTCGAGGTCGGCGAGGGCAGCGTGACCAGGCTGTAGTCGGTGAACTTCGCCTCCTTCCAGGCGGCCTGGCTCCACACGCCGTTGACGATCATCCCGAACTTGCCCTGGGCGAAGAAGGCTCGGGCCTGCTCGTCGGAGACGCTCATCGAGGTCGGGAAGAAGAAGCCACGGTTCTTCCAGTCGAGCAGGAGGGTCAGGAAGTCGGCGTAGTTGCGGTCGCTGGCGTAGGTCCACTTCCCTACCCGGTAGTCGATGGTGTTGGTACCCCCGACCGCACCGGCGCCCCGGCAGAAGATCTCGATCCACCAGGCGAGGGCCGCGTTGCCCGAGTTGCCGAAGCCGAGGCCGAACGCCTTGCCGGCGCTCTTGCCGGTGATCGCCTCGGCCGCCCGGGTGACGTCGTCCCACGTCTTGGGCAGCTTGACCGAACCGTCGCTGTTGGTCAGCCCCGCCTCCTTGAACAGGCCGTGGTGGCAGTAGAGCTGGAGGTTGGATCCGGCCCCGTTGAACGGCGCGCTGTAGGTCTTGCCGTCGAACGTGTTGCCGCCCGCCTCGAACCAGCCCGGACCGAACCTTGACTTCCAGGCATCGGTGGCCAGCTTGTCCAAGGGCAGCAGCCAGCCGGATTTGACCTGCTCCTCGATGGCCGGGGTGCGGGGAAGCTGGAACACGTCGGGTGCGGTGTCGCTGCGGACGGCCAGCGAGATCAGGTCGGGGTACTTGTCAGAGGCCTGCGTGGCCTTCTTGATGGTGCCGCCGCCGTGCGCCTGCTGGAAGAGCTTGATTTCCTGGTCCATCCACGCGGCCTGGCTGACCAGCCAGTCCCAGCTGGTGATCTCCTTGGCCGCCGTTGGTTTGTCGTCGGAGCCGCACGCGGCGAGTGCGGAGCCGAGGGTGGGGGCGAAGGCCGCCGCAACGGCGGCCTTCATCAACGTACGTCTGTGCATGATCATTTCTCCTGGTAAAGGTTAACCACAAGGTGTCGTGCTGGCGGTCGCGGTGGCGCTCTGCCCGCCCAGCTGCCAGGTCACCGAGGACTTCTTGGCGAATTCAATCGCCACGCGGCGGGGACGCTGGAAGGGCAGGAACGCTACCGGCTGACCACGGTCGACCGGCGCCGAACCGAAGGTGTTCGCCGGGCCGATCGGCACCGGCAGCCCGAACGCGTTCGGGTTGTTGTAGCCGAAATACGCAGTGAATGTGCCGTTTGTGTTGTCGACGACGCAGACGTCGCGCGTCACGACCCGGTTGAAGGCGGTCTCGTCCGCACCCGCGGGTTGCAGCGCGGCGTCGTCGACGTAGAGGTCGTCCGCCCCCGACGTGGTGCTGATCCACCAGTCCGCCCGGGTCAGCGTCTTGGTCCAGCCGAGCTGAATATCGTTGGCGTGGACCTGGGTCCAGGCGCCGGCGGTGACGGTGCCGGACGCCAGCGGCACGGTCGCGGTCGTGTTGTCGCTGAAGTAGAGCTTCACCTTGATCAGCGCCGTGGTGGGCGGTGCCCCGTCGGCCAGCCGGATCCACGCCGAGGTCTTGTATCCGGTGTTGTTGGTCAGCTGCACGCCTTGGGCCGGACCGGTCCACTCGTAGGTGCGGTTGGTGGCCCGCAACGCCTGGCCGCCGGTGTGCAGTGGCGAGGTCACCGCGCTCGATGCGCACGGGGAGAAGCAGAACCAGTTGGCACCACCGTTTTCGACGTCTCCGTTGGTCAGCAGGTCCACACCCGTGGGTGGTGTGGCGTGCACGTTGAACACGACGTCGTCGACGAGCAGGTCGGGCGTGCCGGCCGCGGTGTCGACCCAGAACTCGGCCTTCGAGAACGAGCCGGTGAAGGTGACCGGGATGTTGTCGGCCCGGATCCGCGTCCAACCGGTGTCGCTCACGGCCGCCGAACCGAGCGGGATGGTCACCTGCCCGGTCGAGGTCCACACCTTGAGCCGCAGTTCGGCGGTGGCCGTGCCCGGGGTCGCGAGGCGCACCCACGCGGATGCGTCGTAGCGGCCGTTCAAGCCAACGGTCACACCCTGCGCCGGGCCGACCCAGTTGGCGGTGCGTCCGGTCACCTTCAACGCTTTCGAGCCGCTGTGCACCGGGTCGCTCGTCACGGTCAGGCCGCCGCAGCCGCCCAGGCAGTAAAAGCCATTGGTGGTACCGGTTTCAAGGTCGCCGTTGACGATCGTGTTGAGGTTGCCGGGCAGCTTCGGCGTCACGAACGGCGGGGCGAGCGGGCCCGGTGCCGTGCCGACCGTCTCGGTGACGGACACCTCGTCGAAGGAGCAGGTGAGGCCGCCCGCGACCGGGTTCTGCCAGACGAAGGCCTCGGCCCAGTTGGTGCCGGCCGGCGGGGTGAAGGCCGCGACCTTTTGGGTGTACCCGGTCTCGCCTCGATAGTTGAGGGTGTGCTGGAAGCTGGTCGTGCCCGGGGCCGGACCACCGCGTACGCCTATGTAGCACTGGTTGTCCGGTCCGCTGGACCTTCCCCAGCCCGCGAGCAGGTAGCCGGTACCGGCGACAAGCCCGCGCACCGGCTGGCTCAGGCCGCTGCCGGTGGACTGGGTGGCCGCGGTCCGCACTCCCTGCTCTCCGCCGATCGCGTCGGCGACCGGTGTCGCGGGCGTGGCCAGCGGGCTCCAGCCGTTGGTGGCGTGCTCGAAACCGCCGCCGAGGATCTTGCTGCCCAGGTCTTCGCGGATGGTGGACTGGATGCCGTCCGCGATGACCGTCACGTCGGCACCGGCGTTGGTCGGCATGTCGACCTCGACCTGCTTGTGTATGCCGTTGACCGTGACCGTCACCAGGTACTCGCCCTGGAAGCCGCGGACGTCGTAGCCGCCTTTGCCCGAGGTCTTCCCACCGGCGTTGGTCCACCATTGCCGGTAGACGAGGTCGCGCAGCGCGAGCAGGTTGGGCTTAGGTGTCCAATCCGGACGGTAGAACGCGACAAGCGGGTTCCAGATGTTGGACTCCCAGAAGCCGAAGCTGTTCACGCCCGTGACCGAGGGGTGGCTGAAGGCCAGCGTGAGGAAGTCGCGGGTGTAGTCGGCTTGCAGCTGCTCGTCGTCGGTCGCGATGTCGAACTCGGTGAACTCGACCGGCAGGCCGAGGCCGGCGTACTGGTCGATGATGGGCAGCAGGTCGGCCGGCGGGGTGAGCTGCAGGCCCGTGAAGTGGCCCTGGATGCCGAGCGCGTCGATCGGTGCGCCCTGCGCGAGCAGGCTGGTAAGCAGGTTGTAGATGTAGGCCCGCTTGCGCAGGTTCCATCCGTTGTCCTCGACGAGGTCGTATTCGTTGAGGTAGAGCAAGGCGTCGGGGTCGGCCTGCCGGGCAAGCTGGAACCAGCGGCCGATCTCGGCCGAGCCGAGGATGTCGGTGACGTTGTGCTCCGAGTAGGGCTCGTTGACGACGTCCCACTCCTCGATGAGGCCCTTGAGGGTCGAGACCTCGTCGGTGATGTGACCGTCGATGCGGGCGCGCAGCGCCGCCGGGTCGTTCGCCAGGTTGCGCACGTCGGGCGGCATGAGCCCCCACGACCCCCAGAGCAGGGTGTGGCCGTGGATGGTGTGGCCCTGGTCTTTGAGCCATTCCAGGGCGGGCAGCGTGTTGCGGGTCCGGTGGGCCTGGTTCTCCCAGTAGTTCCACTTCAGGTCGTTGCCGAACGCGGCGGCGTTGAAGTCGTCGCCGGCGATCTGGCGGTACCTGTCGCCGTCGGGTGAGTCGGACACCAGCCACTCCGCGGAGGAGGCCGAGCCGAAGTCGAAGGCGTGGCGCTGCATGCGTACCTGGACGTCGGCGCCGGGAACCGGGCGGCCGCCGGTGTCGACGACCTTGACCCGCAAATCGCCCTTGCGATAACGGTCGATCCGGTCGGCGGCGGGGGTGCGCCACTGCGCGCCGGCTTCCCGGCCGGCATAGGTCACGGCGGGAAAGCCCGCCGGGTTCTTCTCCGGACCGTAGTCGAGCACGGAGACATCGGCGATCTGCAACACCTGCGGGCCGTAACCGAGCCACAGCTGGAAATGCGCCTCGCCGGGCGCGTATTTCTCGGCGACACGGAACGGGAACTCGAAGCGCTGCCACTGGTCGCTGAGCTTCAGCGGTGCGTTGGCCGACTTCTTGTGGCTGCCTCCGTCGCGCTCGAAGATGAACGTCGCTTCACCGGCGCCGATACCGGACACGGGCTGGATCGACCGCGCCCAGAAGGTCGCGAGCAGCGCGTCGTTCTGCTCGACGGCGCTGCCGATCCCGGCGCCGATGGCGATCTCGTACTCGCCGTCGAGGCCGGAGCTGGCCGGGCTGGAGGTGGTGGTGATCTGTAGCGCCTGGTCGAAGTCGGGGTGAGTCGCGGCCACGACCTGTGCCTGCGGCGGCGGGTTCCCCTTGAGCTGGGTGAAGGCGGGCAGCGGTGCGGCGGGCATGACTTCGAAGGGTGCGGCGGCCCGGGCCGGGCCGGCGATGAGCACGGCGGCCGTGCCCAGCAGCGTGATGGCGGCGCCCGCGGACAGCAGGCGGCGGGATGCCGGTGGTACCGGTGGTTTCATGAGCGTTGCCTTTCCGGGGACGGTGGCAGCGCTTCACCAAGCCCTCTGTCCAATCTCGACAGAGCAGCGGGTGAAGTGGGGGTCAGGGCGTTAGTCGTGTCTGCTGATGTTGGGGCCGAGCCCGCTCCACGACCGGGGCGGGGTCGCCGGCCCCGGTGCCGGCGGGCCGGCGGGCCGGTAGGGCTTGGGCGGCGCAGTAGCGGTGCTCTGCCTGACGGTCAGGCTGGTCGGGATGTTGATGACGCCGCCGTCGCCGGTGCCGGCTTCGATCGTCTCGAGCAGGACCCGCGCGGCCGCGACGCCCATCTCCGGGAAGGGCTGGCGCACGGTCGTCAGCGGGGGGTGGGTGTCGGCCGAGGAGGCGACATCGTCGAATCCGATGACGGAGACGTCCTGCGGCACTCGAAGACCGCAGTCGATCACCGCCTGCATGACCGCGTACGCGGTGTTGTCGTTGTGTGCCACGAAGGCGGTCGGACGGTCGTCACCCGCGAGGAGTTCGGAAACCCGCTCGCGGATCGTGGGCGGGTGGAAGTCGCCCTCCACCGTCAGCCGGGCGTCCGCGGTGATCCCCGCCTCGGCCAGACCGTCGAGGAAGCCGCGATAGCGCTCCTGGCAGCACATGTAGCTCATCGGGCCCTGCACGCAGGCGATGCGCGTGTGGCCAAGCTCGACGAGATGGCGCAACGCGGCCCGGGTGCCGTCGTAGTTGTCGGTCTGCACCGACGGCAGGCCGGACGGCACGCCGAGGGTGTTGACGAGCACCACCGGCAGCCCGGACCGGTTCAGTTCCTCAAGCGGATCGAGGGGCTGGTCGTGTGTCACCACAAGCAGACCCACCGACAGCGCCGACGTCTTGATGCGGTCGACGAGATCCGTGTAGTCCTTCTCGTTCGTACTGGTGTAGAGAATGATCTCGTAGGGGGATTTCTCTATCACCGACGCGACGCCGTAGTTGACGGCCGCGACCATGTGCCAGGTCAGGCCGGGCACGATCATCCCGATGAACGGAGTGCGTCCCTTGGCCAGCGCCGTGGCGGCCGAGCTGGGCGTGAAGTTGTGGCTGCGCATGACTTCGAGGACCCGATCGCGGGTGGCCGGGTCGACCTTCGGGCTGTTGTTGAGCACGAGCGACACCGTGCTCTTGGACAGCCCAGCCAGCTGCGCGATGTCGCGAATCGTCAGCTTTCGCATGCTGGCCCTCCGTCATGGCTGCGTCGTCGGGATAAGTCTGGGGCTTTCATTGTGGTACGCGCCTCCGCCCGGGGAGGCACCGAGTGTCTGCTTTGGATGTTCATGGTTCGCCGGTCGCGTTGGAACGGTCCAACGCCCGTGCCGGACACTAACAGTGGACCGGTCCAACTGGCAATAGCCGCGGCAAACCTGCTGGAAACAAGCCGGTAACCGGCCGGCCGCCCGCACCCACATTTGCGGTCGGGCGGATGCGGATGGCAAGCTCTCATTCCAAGCCGCACGGGCCTCGCCGGTCCCCGTTGGTGTCTCGCACAATCGCGCCTTCACACACCTGAGGAACCGGCATGCCCGCAGGCTATTCACTGCACGACTTCTCGTTCGATCTGCGCCGGCACATGGCGCCCGGCAACGTCTGGTTGACCAGCGGCTGGACCTCGGTCCAGGCCACCGCGGGGACCGTGTGCGGCGTCGGCGGCTGCTTCGCCCCGCCGTTCGCGGCTCCGGACACTTCGCTGACTGTCACGCTCGGGGTCGACGGCCGCCAACTGAGCGACGGCGTCCGTCCGGGCATCGCCGGTTTCGGCCTCGGACTGCTCACCGCCGGTGGCACCTGGCGGCCGGACCGGGTCGAGCGGCGCGGCACATTCCACCAGTACGACAAGGGGCGGCTCGTCTCGCTCGCGGTCGAAAGCCGGCTCACCCCGCTGTACGGCGCGGGCGGGTACATCCTCGAGATCGCCGTCGAGAACCGGGCCGACCGGGACGCCGAGATCAGCCTCCGGCCGCATCTGGTCCCCGGACGGCCGGGCCGGGTACCCCTCGCCGACTGGGGCTGGATGCAGCCGCGGCCGGAAGACACCGCCGGCGTGGAGATCACGCTGCACCATGACTCACTGCACCGCCGGGTACCCCCGGGCGACCGCGCGACCTTCACGCTCACCGTCGAGTTAGGAGAGACCGTGGGTTCGGCGGCGTCGGCGCAGCGGACCACCGCGCAGCGGGCCACCGCGCGGTGGGAAAGCCGCCTCGCCACCGCGCTCGAATCGGTACCCCGCCTGGAGACCGACATCCCGGGCCTTGCCGATTACTGGCGCGGCAGCATCGCCAGCGGGCTGGTCTGCCTCTGGGACAACCCGGCTTTCGTCACCAACCCGTTCGTTGCCACGTCCGGTGTGGACGGTGGCGCGCTGTGCGCATACGTATGGGACACCGGCGGTTACGCGCCGAACCTGCTCACCCTGATGCTCGGCGATGCCGCGACCGATCTGCTCGAAGCCATGTTGACGGCCGATCTCGCCAAGCACTACGCGATCGCGCCGGACGGCGCCGGCCTCGGCGTCGCCTACGCGTACAGCGGCTGGTCGCTGGTGAATCTGGCCACCGCGGTCGCCAGCCACCGAGGTCTGTCCGCACACCTTGTGGAGCGGCTGCACGACGCGGTCGCCGCGCTCGATGCCCGCTTCCCGGCCGTGGGCGAACTCCGCGACTACGGCACGCAGCAGAACCTGCTGGAGATGCGCGGCGCGGGCTGGGAGCACATCGTGGCCAGCCCGAACGCCGAACGGGCAGCGTCCGTCGACGCCCTCGCCACGCTCGCCGAGATCTGCGGTGCGGCGCTGCCCGTCGACGAGCTGCGTGACACCGCTCGCCGGATCCGCGCCGCGGTCGGCGAACAGCTGTGGGACGCCGACGCGAAGTGGTTCCGCAGCCGCTATCCCGACGGGCACACCGAACTCGCCTACTCGGTGCAGGCTTTCGATGCCCTGCGCGCGGGCGCCTGCACGCCGCGGATGGCCGCCGACCTCATCGCGCACATACGCGAGGGCGCGTTCCTCGGCGAGTACGGCGTGAGCAGCGTGAGCGCGGAGGACGAGCGGCACTACGAACTCGGCGACACCGACTGGTCCGGCGGCGGCGCCTATACCGGCGAAGCCCCGCTGCTCGCGCTCACCCTCTGGGAGCTGGGCGAGGCGGAACTGGCATGGAAGGTGCTGTCCCGGCTGCTGTGGATGGGCACGCACTACCCCTACTTCCCGCAGGAGCACTACTCGGACCGCCCCGCGGCCCCGCCCACCGGACGGCGCGTCAACATCGTCGCCGGGCTCGCCGGGGCCGAGGCGATCCTGGCCGGCCTCGCCGGTGTGCGGCCCCAGCCGGACGGGACTCTGGTCATCGCGCCACCGCCGGCCCCCGGCCACCTGGCACTGCGCGGCTTGCGCTTCCGCGGACGCAGCGTCGACATCGAGTGCGGCCCTGACAGTTTCACCGTCATCGTGGACGGTGAACCGGTGCCCGCCGAGGGCGGAAAGGTCACTGTGCAATGAAAAATCATTTGGGGGTACCCATTCCGCTCGACGGTGATTGGAAACTGCGCGCCCTCTCCGGATCGGTGCCCGAGGACATCGCCGAAGTCCTTCACACCGGCGTCGCCGCGACGGTCCCCGGGGTCGTGCACACCGACCTGCTCGCCGCCGGGTTGATCCCGGACCCGTTCGACGGCGCCAACGAGTCCACGCTCGCCTGGATCGGCTGGACCGACTGGGAGTACAGCAGGTCGTTCGAGTTCGAGGCGGGCACCGCGGAGCGGCACGAGCTGGTCGCCGCCGGGCTGGACACCGTGGCCACGATCTGGCTCAACGGGATGGAGATCGCGCGGACCGCCAATCACCACCGGACCTATCGTTTCGATATCGGTGCCGTGTTGCGCGCCGGAACGAACGAGCTGCGGATCGCCTTCTCCTCCGCCGCCCGGTACGCCCGGAGCCGGTCCGAAGAGCTCGGTCCGCGCCCGCTGGTGGATCGCGCGCATCCCTTCAACGCGATCCGGAAACCGGCTTACAGTTTCGGCTGGGACTGGGGTCCGGAGATCGTCACCGCCGGGATCTGGCGGCCGATCGCCATCGAGAGCTGGTCGGTGGCCCGAATCGCGGCCGTGCGCCCGCTCACGTCTTATGCCGAGGAGACCGGCGGCACGCTCGACGCGCACGTGGACGTGGACGTGGACGTGGACGTGGAGTCCCACGGCGAGTTGCTTGTCCGGGTACACCTTGAAGGAAATCACGCAACAGCAACCGTTTCCGGTGGCAGCGCCCACCTTTCCCTTGCCGTGCCAACGGCGCGGCCGTGGTGGCCACGTGGTTACGGCGAACAGCCGCTCTACGATGTGGTTTTCGAACTGGTGACTCCACAAGGGACGGTGCTCGATCGGTGGTCGACCCGGATCGGGTTCCGCAGCGTCACCCTGGACACTGCCCCGGACGAGGTCGGCAACGCGTTCCGCTTGGCGGTCAACGGCCGCGACATCTACGTCCGCGGCGTGAACTGGATCCCGGCGAGCCCATACCTGCCGACCGTCACCCGCGACGGGATCGACCGCGCGCTTGACGACGCGGTCGACGCCGGAGTCAACCTCGTGCGCGTGTGGGGCGGTGGCATCTACGAATCGGAGGACTTCTACGCCTGCTGCGACGAGCGAGGATTGCTTGTGTGGCAGGACTTCCTCCTGGCCTGCGCGGCATACGCGGAAGAGGAACCGCTTGCCGCAGAGTTCGAGGCCGAGGCCCGCGAGGCGGTGACCCGGCTCGCCGGACATGCCAGCCTCGCGCTGTTCAACGGCGGCAACGAAAACCTGTGGGGGTACGCGTCGTGGGGCTGGCGCGCGCAACTCCAGGGAGCCACCTGGGGCGACGGCTACTACACGAAGCTGTTCCCGCGGATCGTCGCCGAACTCGCGCCGGGCACGCCCTACTGTCCCGGCAGCCCGTCATCGATCGATCCTTATCTACACCCGAACGACGAGTCCAATGGCACGATGCACATCTGGGACGTGTGGAACACCGATGACTACCTCGGGTACGCGAAGTACCGGCCGCGGTTCGTCGCCGAGTTCGGTTTCCAGGGGCCACCGGCCATCTCCACCTTGCGGTCTGTGGTGCACGACCGGCCACCGTCGCCCGATGGCCCGCACCTGCTCGTGCATCAGAAGGCCGAGGACGGCAACGCCAAGCTGCGCCGGGGACTCGGCGAGCATCTGCCGGTACCCACTGAATTTGTTGATTGGCATTGGGCCACTCAGCTCAACCAAGCCCGCGCCATCCGCTTCGGCATCGCCCATTTCCGTTCGCTTTTCCCGCTCAACACGGGCGCGATCCTGTGGCAGCTCAACGACTGCTGGCCGGTGGTCTCGTGGGCGGTGGTCGATGGGCACGGCATCCGCAAACCCGTCTGGTATGCGCTGCGAGAGGTCTTCGCCGACAGGTTCGCCTCGGTACAGTCCACAGTGGATGGACACGCGCTGGCCGTGCACAATGACCATGCGGCGGCCTGGCGCACGACGGCACGCGCGGTGCGGATGACGCTTGACGGAAAGCCGCTCGCCTCCGCCGAGGTGGAGGTGGACGTGCCGCCGCGCGGCGCCGCGACAGTGCAGCTGCCGGTCGAGGTGTTCCTCGCGGCGAATCCGAGGCGGGAGTTCGTCTGCGTCGAACTCGGCACCGGTGAGCGGGCACTCTGGTATTTCGTGGAGGACCCGCTTCTGGACCTCGCCGCCGATGCCGTTGACGCGTCGGCCATCCCGGCCGTCGACGGCTCCATCAACGGATATGACGTCGTGGTGCGCGCCCGATCGTTGGTCAAGGACCTGACATTGCTCGCCGACCACGCGCACCCCGAGGCCCGGGTGGACAATGCACTCGTGACAGTGCTTCCGGGCGAGGAGGTCACCTTCCGCGTGAGCACACCCGCACCCGTCGACCCGGTGGCGCTTGTCACCCGGCCGGTGCTGCGCACCGCAAACGACCTGGTGGCCAGGGAAGCCGTCCACTTAGGCGACATGAGAGGTGTCGAGTGACGATGATTAACTTCGTGAACCGGCGATCGCGCTAGCCGGCCGAGGCCTGCAGTGTCCGAGCTCGACGGAACAGCACGCCCAGCAGGTGTGCGTATCCGCGGGCATCGTCGATCGCTTTGTGGGTGTGCGCGATGTTGCCCAACCATTCCGCAGGCAAGCTCTGATTCGATAGATCAGCAACCGGACGGCCGGTGACCGCCGCAGCATAGCTGCGCAGGCACAGGCCAGGACCCTCGAAGAGGACATCCTTGTCGTACGGGCCATGCAGCAAGCTGTAGCGGGTGAAGCGTCGCAGGTAGTAGTCGATCCAGCCACTGTCGAAGCCGATCGGCGAGGCGGCGAACATGCGCGGTCCCGGCAAGTCGCCAACCCACGCGGCGAACCGCGTCATCACCTGGTAGACCGGTTGCGGGTCGGTCGTGGCCGCAGCCCAAGCTCCGGGTTGGGTTTGAAACCACGCGTAGGTGCCGGGGTTCGGAGCCGCCCCCGGTAGAGGTTCGAGGACAGCTTCGAAACTGCCATGCTCCTCTCCATCGGAAGTCACGGCGACGGAGGCGAAAGACCTCATCGAGTTGGGTCCCGGCCACGGGCCGTCGACCTCGATGTCCGTGACGACATACACCCACCCATCCCGGCCGTCGGTCATAGCAGAACCCCTCCCCGTGACTCTCATGGTCGTACCGAAAGGAGCTTACGCGCGCAGCGACGCCCGAGCCGGAACGATGTCGCTCACCGTGCTCTGGATCCTTCGCAGGACAAGGTCACGGTCAGTCCCGCCGGTCAGCCGTTGGCACCGAGAGCGCGGCTCGCTTGTCGTTCGAGGTCGGGGCGGGCATCCTCGATGCCGTGGAGGTGGAGTGGACGGACGACATGACCGTGCGCCTGGGTCGTGGGGCATCGGCGCGCGCTCTTGTCATGTACCTGCGAGCGGCGGCCGAGGACGGGACGCGCCGTCGCGATGTCCTTGCCGTCTTGACCGAGCGGTTCGCGCTGCCGTTCGATGATGCGCGGCTCGCGATGGACCGTGTCATGGGCGGAGTCGTTCGTGCGACGTCCGGCAACCCCGCCAACGAGCCGGACCCCGTCAAGGACCCGTTGGCGTGGATGTCATACCGGCTCGAGTTCGGACTGCCCGTCGATGATGATGCTCTTGGGCCATCGCTGGAGGAGCGGGCGTCCGCGGAGGCGCTCCTGGAGCGAGCGAGGCGTGGCGAGCCCACGCATGGCACCGAAGACGTCGCCGTAGCGCTCGAGGTCGCACGCTTGGCGGTCGCGTCGCAGGAGCCGGGTCGGACGCGCTTTCACCTCCTCCTTGAAGCCGCGACGTCAATATCGGTCGCAACCGAAGCGTGCATCGTCCGGCTGGGGCAGCGGCCTTGTGCCCCGGAGGGTTCCCAGGAGTGGGTCGACGGTGTCGCGCTCGCCGCGGCAGCCCGTCAAGTCACCGCGAAATTCGCTGCCCAGCCCGACCCGGCGCTCGAGGAGCGCGGCCTTGGACTGGTAGGACGCATCGTCACCCGGCTGCTGGGCCAATGCCACGCCTTCGTCGGACGAGCGATGATCGAGTCGGCTCGCTGCATCCAGCGAAACGGCGATCCCGACCGAGCTGCCAACCACGTCGAGGCCGTCCTGGCTGACTTCGAGGTTCTGCTCGACTGGTTCGAGGTTGACGCGCCATTCGACGAGCACGTCATCGCCCTCGAGTACCTGCTGGCCGCCGTCGAGCTCATCATGGAGGTGAGAGGCGGTTCCACCGAGCTCGACGCCCTTCGCAACCGGACCAAGCAAGTGCTGGGCCGCTCGTTGACGGACTGAGCGCGATCTGTATCAACACCTGTTCACGCCAGGGCGGCAGCATGGTGCCGTGCCCTCATGGGAGCGCGAGGAAGTCGCGCATTGCCTGCTCCACGGCGTTCATCGTCGAATCGCCCAGGTAACCGAGGCTGCGAACCAGGCCGGTTCGCTGGCAACGCAGTACGTTCGGTACGACAACGGACGCGCCGGGAAACGGGTCCGCCTCGGATAGCCGGATCAGGTAACCAGGGATCGATGGAGCCTGGCGTTGAATGGTTAATGCCCAGGGCGCGGCGTTCGGCGTGCTGTTGTACTCGTCACCAGAAATGATCACGACTCGGTACTGCTGGGATCCGGCAATATACTCCCACACCTGGCCGCGCAGGAACTCTCCACTCACCACTCAGAACCGGCCAGGGAGATCTCCGAGGTCACAGCATCCGCAGCGCCCATGTCCTCTGCGACACGTGATTCCGCCAGCCACGCAGCGTATGCCTGAGCATTCTGCCGGCGGGCGGCTTCGCGTGCCGCGTTGTTCAACCACTCGGTCATCGTCTGTCCGAGCGCCGCCGAACACGACTTGATCGTCTCATACACATAGTCATCGAATGCGACGGCAGTCTTAGTCACCGGAGGAGGATATCTGATGAAGATATCGCCTGTGGATAGCCACGCCGAACCGGGGTAACCGGCAGGGGGTCACCCGTGACCGACAGAAAGCGTTTCGCAACCAGACGATCGAATCGACGGCTTGGGGGCACGTCGTCAGTGCCGATCGCTGCCAGCGCGGACTACTGCTCGGTGAAACCTGCCAATCTTTCAGTCGCCAGGTGCCGAATCCTTTTCGTGCGTCCCGACTGGGAGAGCAGCTCCACCAACTCGCGGCGAGGGGTGGCTTCGACCAATCGGCACTGGAGCCAATCGGTCCAGCCCTCCAAGTCTGAGATCGAGACTTTCCCGGGGGGAGGATCGACCTTTGACAGAGATTGCAGTACCTCCAACTCGTAGGCACGGCGGGCCGGAAACCTCCGCACCGACTCGGGCAATAGGGCCACTAGCCGGTACCGGTCTCTCGGGTCGACATAATCAAACAACTCCACCGCCAAAGCGCTCGCCAAAGGCGCGTCACTCTCTGTCTCGACAGCTCGAAATAGCAATGGATGCACTGCTTCAACTCGCGCTGCCTCGACATATAGGGCCCACTTTTCGCCTTCCCCCCAACGCTTTCGGCTCGGGAGCCCGACAGCGCGTGCGATTTCATTGCATAGTTCCATCAGGAGCTCACTCATGGTCAGAATCTACAATCACCTACGCTGCTGCTGCGCGCCGCGGCCCGGCGACCTGGGACTGTTCGGCCCGTATTTCATCATCCGCAAACGTGTCTTG
>DASUXL010000050.1:0-40476 GCA_036377915.1 Candidatus Limnocylindrales bacterium | reverse complement strand
GGTGGTCGAAGGTCACGTTCGGCTCGGGGTGGACCGGCTCGCCCTGCTCCAGGCGAAGCACCCCGGCGGCGAGCTCCGGTGGCACACCGGCGAAAGGCAGGCCCTCGTTGGCTTTCACGTGGGCGCCGCCGCGCGGCCCGGCGGCGAGCCCGCCCATCGGGGCGCTTCCCGGACCCCCACCCGGCCCACCGAAACCGCCGCCGAACATGCTCACTTTTCTACTTCCTCCACGTCCTCAAACTCCGCAAGAACCTTGCCGTATCTGGGTTCCGTCGCGAGCAGCTCCCGGTGGGTGCCGTCGGCGGCGACCCTGCCGTGCTCGACGAGCAGTACCCGATCGGCCAAGGCGATGGTGGACAGGCGATGCGCCACGATCAGCGTGGTACGGCCGGTCATCAGGGTCTGCAACGCCTCGTGGATGTGTTGCTCCACGGCGACATCGACGGCGCTCGTCGCGTCGTCGAGCACCAGGATGGGCGGGTTGACCAGCAGCGCGCGGGCGATCGCGACGCGCTGCCGCTGGCCGCCGGACAGGGTGTAGCCGCGCTCCCCCACGACGGTGTCGTAGCCGCGCGGCAGCTCCTCGATGAACTCGTGCGCCCCAGCCGCGATCGCCGCCCGCCTCACGTCGCTATCTGAAGCGTCGGGGCGGCCGTAGGCGATGTTGTCCCGGATCGATACGGAGAACAGGAACGGCTCCTCGGGGACGATGCCGACCTGCTCGCGCAGGCGGTCGAGGCGGAACTCGCGGATGTTGCGCCCGTCTATGAGCACCTTTCCGTCGGTCGCGTCGTAGAACCGGGCCAGCAGGCGCGCGATCGTCGACTTGCCCGAGCCGGTGCGCCCGACAAGCGCGACCGTCTGCCCCTGGGGAACAGTGAAGCTGAGCCCGCTGAGCGCATGTGTCCCAAGTGGATAGACGAACTCCACCCCGTCGAAGACGATGTCGCCTCGGATTCTCGCGTCCACCGGGCCGTCGGTGATCTCGTTGCGGGTGTCGAGTACCTCGTAGATACGCTTGGCCGAGGCGGCCGCCCGCTGGCCCAGCATGATGAGCATGCCCAGCATGCGAAAGGGCGGCTGGAGCATCAGCACATAGGAGTTGAAGGCGACGATCGTGCCGATCGAGGTCGACCCCTCGATCGCCATCAACCCGCCGAGCAGCAGCACCAGCGCGAGTCCCAAGCGCGGCAAGCTCTCCAGCGTCGGCGCCCACCAGCTGCGCACCGCGGCGTCGCGCCTGTACGCCCAGCGGACCCGATCCGCTTCGCGCGCAAGCGTCTCCAGCTGAGCCTGCTCGGCCGCGAACGCCTTGACGATCCGCACGCCGTTGATGTTTTCGTCGACCACCGTGGCGACCCGGGCCAGCCGCGCCTGGATCAGCCACGAGACCGGGAAAATGGCCTTGCGCGCGTAGATGCCCATGACCGCGACGAGCGGCATCGCCGCCATCGCGATGAAGGCGAGCGGCACGTTGATGGATAGCATGAGCGCGAAGGCGAACCCGGCGATGGTGCACTGGACAAGAATCGACGGGCCGAACGTGAGATACATCTGCACCGCGCGGATGTCGGAGCTTGAACGCGACATCAGCTCACCGGTCTGCACCCGGTCATAGAAGCCGAACGGCATCCGGACCAGGTGCGCATACATGATGTTGCGCAGGTCGTACTCGACCTCGTATGCGGTCTTGAGCAGGTACCGGCGGGCAACATAATTGATGACACCCTGGGCGACCGCGAAACCGGCGACCAGCCAGACATACTTCGACAGGCTCGCCGTGCGGGCGACCAGGGCGCCGTCAATCCCCATCCGGAGCAGGTTGGGAATCTGCACCTGCACCAGCAGCCCGACAAGCGAGAGCGCCAGGGAGGTCAGCAACAACCATCTGTGCGCCAGCACCACCGGCAAAGCCCTGCGCAGCCAGGGCTTCGTGACGTCGGGGTCGATTTTCGCTTTGGGCTCGGGGTACTGCACATCACTCCTAACGCCGGCGCACCGCCGGATCGGTCAACGACGGCGGTCGGCGGCAATGCCCGCGCGTTGCTTCGCACGCGCCAGCATTATCGGCTCGGGGTACTGCACATCACTCCTAACGCCGGCGCACCGCCGGATCGGTCAACGACGGCGGTCGATAGCCGGCATCGGCCGGGTTCAGGTCGGTGCCCGGTGGCACTATCTCGTCGATTCGGTCCATCACGTCCGCGCTGAGAACCACCTTATCCGCACCCAGCATTGACTCCAGATGCTCCATGGTGCGCGGCCCGACGATCGCCGACGTGACGGCCGGGTGCCGCAGCACGAAGGCGATGGCCAGGTGGATGATCGTGATGCCGGCCTCGGTAGCCAGCTCGCGCAGCTTCTCCACCGCGGCAAGCTTGGGCGCGTTGGCCGGGTGCGTGCGGTCGTACCGCTCCGGGATGCGGGTCGCCCGAACCGAACCCGCACTCGCCGAGTCGGTCAGGTAGCCGCCGGCGAGCGGGCTCCACGGGATCACCGCCATGCCGTACTTCTGCGCCGCGGGAAGCATCTCCCGCTCGATTGACCGCACCAGGATCGAATAGGGCGGCTGCTCGCACACCACGCGCTCCAGGTTGCGCCGCTCCGCGATCCACTGACCCTCCACAATGGACCAAGCCGGGAAGGTCGAGGTACCGATGTAGCGGATCTTGCCCTGGTGGACGAGATCGCTGAGCGCGCTCAGGCTCTCCTCGAAATCGACCTCAGGATCCGGCCGGTGCATCTGGTACAGATCGATGTGGTCGGTTCCCAGGCGCCGCAGGCTGTTCTCCACCTCCCGCATGATCCAGCGCCGCGAGCCGCCCCGATGGTTGGGGTCGTCGCCCATCTCGCCGAAGAACTTCGTCGCCAGGAAGACGTCGTCGCGCCTGCCGCCGCGAAGCGCCTTGCCCACAACCTCCTCCGACTCGCCGTGGGAGTAGACGTCGGCGGTGTCTATGCAGTTGATACCCGCGTCGAGGGCGCGGTGGATGATGCGCACCCCGTCGTCGTGGTCGGCGTTGGCGCGTGCGCCAAAGTTCATGGCGCCCAGCGTCAGCGTGCTTATCCTGACGCCGGTGCGCCCGAAGGCCCTGAGTTCGGTCATGCCTATGCTCTTACCAGCGGATGCACCCAAGCGTGCACCGCCGGGCCGGGAGGGTCTCGGAATGTGGAAATGGTAAAATCACCCATTGGGCTCACAGCGCGTGAGGTGGCGGACCGGGTTGCTCGGGGGCTGACCAACGACGCGGGCGCGCGGGTGAGCCGCAGCGTGTGGGAGATCGTCCGCTCCAACGTGTTCACGCGCATCAACGCGATTTTTGCTGTGCTCTTCGCGATTATCGTGTCGACGGGGTACTTCCTGGACGGCCTTTTCGGGTTCCTGATCATCGCCAACAGCGTCGTCGGTGTGGTGCAGGAGCTGCGGGCAAAGCGCACCCTCGACCGGCTGTCCATCATCGGACAGGCACGGCCGCGGGTGCGGCGCGACGGGGACGTGAAAGAGCTTGCGCCGCGGGAGGTCGTCGCCGACGACCTGATCGAGCTTGCCCCGGGCGACCAGGCGGTGGTCGATGGCGAGGTGATCGACGGCGAGGCGCTGGAGGTGGACGAGTCGCTGCTGACCGGCGAGTCGGAACCGGTGGTCAAGCGGCCCGGGGATCGGATGCTGTCGGGCAGTTTCGTCATCGCGGGCAGCGGGCTCTATCGGGCGACGGCAGTCGGGCCGGAGTCCTATGCCGCGAAACTGGCGGCTCAGGCGAGCAAGTTCACGCTGGTCAACTCCGAGTTGCGCAACGGCATCAATCGCATTCTGAAGGTCATAACCTATTTGTTGGTACCCGTGGGAGCCCTGTCCATCTACAACCAGCTCTCCGGCGATCAGGCACTGCCGGATGCGTTGCGCGGCATGGTGGCGGCGCTGGTGCCGATGGTGCCCGAGGGCCTGGTCCTGATGACCTCCATCGCGTTCGCGGTCGGGGTGGTGCGGCTGGGCCGCCGCCAGTGCCTGGTCAACGAGCTTCCGGCGATCGAAGGGCTGGCGCGGGTCGACGTGGTCTGCGCGGACAAGACCGGGACGCTGACCGAGAACGCGATGCGCCTTTCGTCGGTGAAAGCGCTCGGCGGCGGCGGCGAAGACGTGGATGCCACCCTTGCCGCGCTGGCCGCTGCCGACCCGCACCCCAACCCGAGCATGCGGGCGATCGCGGAGGCCTACCCCGACCCTCCGGGTTGGACGGTCGAGGAGGTGGCGGCGTTCTCGTCGGCGCGCAAATGGAGCGGGGTACGGTTCGGTGGCGGCAAAGGGACGTGGCTGCTGGGCGCGCCCGATGTCCTGCTGCCCGACGGTGATCCGACCCGGGAGCAGGCCGAAGGGCTTGCCGCGCAAGGATTGCGCGTGCTGCTGCTGGCCTCGGCACCCCACCTGCCCCGCCCCGGGGAGGGGGTGTCGGCGCGGGCGCTTGTCGTGCTGGAGCAGCGGATCCGGCCCGACGCCAAGGAGACCCTCGAGTATTTTGCGGCGCAAGGGGTAACCGTCAAAGTCATGTCCGGCGACAACCCGGCGTCGGTCGGCGCCGTGGCCGCCTCGCTCGACCTCCCCGGTGCCGGCGATCCGGTCGACGCCCGCGACGGCGATGCGGTCGAGGCAAAGCTCGAGTCGGCGTCGGTCTTCGGCCGGGTCACCCCGGAGCAGAAGCGCATCATGGTCGGGGCGCTGCAGGGTGCCGGGCACACCGTGGCGATGACCGGCGACGGGGTCAACGACGTACTGGCGCTCAAGGACGCCGACATCGGTGTGGCGATGGGGTCGGGCAGCCCGGCGACCCGGGCGGTGGCTCAGATCGTGTTGCTGGACAACAAGTTTGCCACCCTGCCGTATGTCGTGGCCGAGGGCCGGCGGGTCATCGGCAACATCGCGCGGGTCTCCACGCTGTTCCTCACCAAGACGATCTATTCCGTCATGCTCGCTTTGGTGGTGGGCATCCCGGGACTCATCGGGTTCGAACCGATCCCGTACCCCTTCCTGCCCCGGCACGTCACCGTCATGGGATGGTTCACCATCGGCCTGCCCGCCTTCGTGCTGTCCCTGGCGCCCAACGCCGAACGGGCACGCCCCGGCTTCGTGCCACGGGTCATGCGGCTGGCGATCCCCGCCGGTGTCGCGATTGGACTTGCCTGCTTCGTGTCGTACGTCATCGCCGACGCCCACGGCGACCGGGTCCAGGCGAGCACCGCCGGCTTCATCACGACCGTCACGATCGCGCTGTGGGTGCTTGCCGTCATCGCCCGCCCGTACACGTGGTGGAAGGTCGCGCTCGTCGCCGTGATGGCGCTGCTGTCCGCGCTCATGCTGATCTGGCCGCCCACGCAGCGGCTGCTTGAACTCGACCCGGGCAACCCCACCGACCTCGCGATCGCGTTCGCCTGCGCCGCGGGCGGGATCGCGGTCACTCACCTGATCTGGAGGTTCACCAGAAGATGAACGACGCCCAGCGGGACAGATGGAACGGCGACAGCGGGCACCGCTGGGTTGCCGAGCGCCGCCGCCACGCCGGGGTGCGGCAGAACCTGATGCCGCACCTGTGGGCGGCCGCCGACATCAAGCCCGGCGAGCGTGTCCTTGACGTCGGCTGCGGCTGCGGTGAGAACGCCGCCGAAGCGGCGCGCCGGGGTGCGATCGTCACCGGGATCGACTTCTCCGAACCCATGCTCGCGGCCGCGCGGGACCTCACATCCGAGGTCACCTTCGTACTCGGCGACGCGCAAACGTACCCCCTGAAAGATTTTGATCTTATAGTCAGCACCTTCGGGGTGATGTTCTTCGATGACCCGGTTGCCGCCTTCGCCAACCTGCGAAGCGGCCTGCGGCCGGGCGGGCGGCTCGCCTTCCTGTGCTGGCAGCCGCAGTCGCGCAACGAGGTCTTCTCCATCATGATGCGCGCCTTCGACGCCCCGATCGACGACAGCGCCGATCCGTTCGCCAACCCCGAATGGGTCTCGGATCTGCTTGCGGGGACGGGGTTTCGCGGCATCACCATGGTGCCGCTGGCCGAGCCCGCCCGGATCGGCACGGACGTCGCGGACTTGCTTGAGTACCAATCGGGTGCGCCCCTCGTGCGCAACTTCGAAGGCCCGCGCGAGCCCGGTTTCGCCGCCATGGCCGCCGAGTACGGCGCCCGCCAGCGCCCCGACGGCGTGTGGGTGACCGCCTCCGCGTGGCTGGTCACAGCTTCCACGGCCGGCTGACCGGCTGGCTAACCCTTGAGTGAGCCCGCGGTCAGCCCGGCCACGATGTCCGGCACCGTCGATGATCGCCGCCTCGTCGAGCTCGGGCACCGGCGGATCGCCCACATCGGGCACAAGGACACCGGCCGTGCGCTTCCCAGAACCATGCCGCAGACGGTGCGCGCCGAAGGGTACCGCCACCGCCATCTTCGCCGGCGCCGACGCCGCCACCGCCTCGTTGCGGCCGCCACCGCAAGCCCGGTGCTGATCGCTCGGCGCGGCGCAGCACGGCATCATTGCGGCCGCCACCGCAAGATCGTCGCCGTAGCATTGCCCGATGACCTGGACCGCCCCCGAAGTAAAGCGCCCAGACGACGTGCTCCTGTCGTCCGAGGCCGACCACCTGCGCACCCTGCTCGACTGGCACCGCGCCACCCTGCTGCACAAATGCTCCGGGCTGGACGGCTCGCAGCTGGCCCGCACTCCCCTGCCCTTCTCCAACCTCTCCCTGCTGGGCCTCGTCCGGCACATGGCCAAGGTGGAGCGCACCTGGTTCCGCACGCTGTTCCGCTATCAGCCGCTTGACACCCTCTACTCCACCCCGCAGTGGCGCGACGCCGACTGGGAGGACCTGGATCCGGCGCGCGCCGAAGCCGACTACGCCGTGCTGCTTGAGGAAATCGACCTTGCCCGGGACGCCGTCGCCTCCGCCCCGCTGGATGAGACCTTCACGTTCCCGGATCAGGATGTCGCCTCGCTGCGCTACGTCTATCTGCGGGCCATCACCGAATACGCCCGCCACCTCGGCCACGCCGACCTGCTGCGCCAGGCGATCGACGGGGCTAAGGGCGTCTAGCCTGAAGGTAACTCATGAACCGGCGGTGCCGGCCCGAGCCTGTCACGTCGAAGCCGGCACCTTCCACCAGCTCCCGCACGGCCTGCGCCCCGCCCCTGAAGTCCGCGATGAGAATCCGCCCGCCCGGCCGTACCACCCGCATCAGCTCGGCCATCGCCTTCTCCCGCTTGTCGTCCGGGATATGGTGCACCGCAAGGCTTGACACGGCCAGATCGAACGACGCGTCCGGCTCCGGCACCGCCTCGGCACCCGCGATCCGATAATCGCAGTTGGACGGTGAGTGGCGGCGGGCATACCTCACCATCTCCTCGGACGGGTCGATCCCGACCACCCGCCCGGCCGACCCCACCGCCCGCGCAACCCGCCGCGTGAGCGCACCCGTGCCGCACCCCACATCGAGCACCCGCTCCCCCGGCGCCGCGCCGCTCAAGCGCACCAGCCCGTCGTACACTCGCGAGCGCATGCCCAGGAAACCGATGAGGCCAACCAGTTCGTAGAGCCGCGGATGGTGCAACTGGCCGCCGTGCCGATGAGGTGCCATACCCTCACATTACGCACAGGAGGTCTGCATGCACCAAGCCCCAGTTCGGGCCACCGCCAACAGGAGTCGGCTTCTATGACCGTCTCAAGTGCGCCAACCTGGCCGCGACGTGGGCCAACTTCAAGGCGGTCGGCGCACGTTTCATCGTGGTCTCGGCCGGCATCGAGAGTGTCGAGCTGCGCGAGCGGTATGAACGCAGTCTCGCCGGGTGCACCGTCCAGGGTGGTCCGGCTGGTGGCGGCAACGGACATCGTGCGCCTGCGGCTCCGTAACCGTGATGGCGGCGCGAAGCTCGAGCGGAATCTTGCGGCGCTGGCCGAGCAGGAGGCGTTTCTGGATGCCGCTTGCGTCGAGGACTTCGCCGTCGTCAATGAGCGCTGGCTTGGGCCTGAGGGCGAGGGCGGGCGGGGGCCGGCGATCCTGGCGGCGGAGGAACGACACACCCCACCCCCACCTTTAGCGAACCTCCTCCCACAAAACGCGCCCCCACCCCCGCCCGACGCGGGGAAGGGAAAGGGGAAGGGGTCATGTAAGGAAGTCCGGTACTTGATCGGTGCCGGGTTCCGAGGTTGCATGAGCATCCCGGCTGGTCCGGTGGGTGGCGTTGAGAGTGGGTCTGAGGAGTAAGCCTCGTACCTCTGATTGCCATCGCCTGGCCTGGCCACGGATGCCCCGGATGAGGGAAGTAGGCCGACCCGGTTGAGGTGGGGCCTGGTTGCAGCACATAAGTGGGAGCCGTCGTCAGGACGCTCACGCCTTCTTGGGACCGTGGCCGATCGTGTCGCCGCCCCTGCGGCTGGCCGGAAACGGTAGGTCTGGTTGGGGAGGTGGGGATGGATCGGCGGTTGGTCGGCATTGAGATTTGGGCATCGCGTCGGCACACACGGTGCGGGTGCTCGACGGAATGGGACGGGAGGTGTGCCGGCGTCGGTGTGAGCCGACGGTCGCTAGCCTGGCCGTTATTGAGCAGGCGGCGTTGGCCGGTGCTGTGGCCGGTACCCGGCTGGAGGTGGTGATCGAGCCGACCGGCCCGGCGTGGCTGCCGGTGGCGGTGTTCTTCATCGCTCGCGGGCACCTGGTGTTTCGGGTGTCCAGCGCCAAGGCCGCCGATCTACGCCGTTTCTTGTCTGGCCATGCCAAGTCCAACGGCATCGACGCCGATACCCTGGCGCGGCTGCCGCTGGTTGCTGCGCATCAAATCCAGCCGTTGGAACTGCCGGGATCTGAACAGGCTGCGCTGGATCGGCGGGTGCGGGTGTGTGACCGGCTGACGATGGCCGCCGCCGAGCACAAGGTGCGGATCAAGAGCGAACGGACCTGGACTGTCATGAACCGTCGCATGCCTTATGTCGTCTGCGACACCGACGGCACCCCCGTCAGCCCTACCGAAGCCAAGAAGATCATCGCCGAGTGCTGGACCGTCCCGACCGATGTCCGCACCCGACGCCGATCCCGCAAGACGAAGGCGGGGAAGGCCCCTCAGCAAGTCCCCACGGGACATGACAGGTCACACGCACAAGGCATGGACAAACGAGGCGACCTTCCCCGACCGCGATCCTCCAACCGATACCGAACTCCGGTCAAGCCGACCACCTTGACAACCGATCCCCAATAGGGAATCAGAGGTCGTAGCCGCGCTTTAGGAGCAGAGACGAGATCCGCTCGCGCTGGGCCGGGGTGGCGACGCGGGCGCCGAGGGCGTTGACCACCCGGTTGGCGACGCTCAGCACGGCCGCGGCGTGCGTCGCCTCGAGGATCGCCTCGTCCTTGAGGCCCAAGGCGCGCATTTGCTCCAGGTCGGCGGGCGTCAAAGACGAAGGATCCTGCTCAAGGCGGTCAAGGAAGTCGAAGACCGCGGTCACCTCGGGCCGCAGCGTGAAGGCCCGGCTGATCAGGTCGTCCACATCGGAGCGTCCGAGGGCCCTTGCCGCCATCCGGCAGTGCAAGTCTCGACAGTAGTCGCAGTCGTTCTTGGCGGAGATGTAGCCGCCGAACAGTTCGCGCTCGCCAATGCTCCAATACTTGCTTTGGCTGCGCAGCACGGACTGCGCATACTTCCCGAACGGTTTGCCGAACAGCTCCGGCCGGTACATGAGGATCCGGCTGAAGTCGGGCGGGCGGGCGCCGGACAGGAGCGGAAAGAGAGCAAGCATCGCCTTCTGCCGGAAGCGGTGACCGCTCTCGACGATTTTCAACCGCATTATTTGGTACCCAATAATTGCTCGACAGAACGCACACGCTCGACACCTGCACCTACCGCGGCCGCCACAATGCATTCGAAAATGTCATCCTCGGTGTGCCCGGCGTCAAGCAAAGCTTGGATCATCTGATCGGTCACGTCGCGTCCACCCGTGCGCACCGCCGCGGCGAGGGGCGCGAAGGCCGGATCTGTCGGCATTCTGACCGCTGCCTGCACCCGTGCCAGCTCGGCCCCGGGAGTGTCCACCGCCATGGACGCAACTATCGCACACGGTGTGCGATGACCCGGCCCCTGACTCGGGTTGAGTGCGGACCGGTTCGTCCATCACCCTAGCGTGGACGGTGGTTGTGAAGTCCAAGTCCCGTACCTCCAATCTGCGACTCAAAATCGTCTGCCTGCTGCTCTCCCTGGCGGCCCTGTGGGGGTTCGCCGCGTTCGTGACCGTGCGCGAGGGCCTCAACCTGCTGTGGATTCGCACCCTGGACCAGGAGGTGGGGCGCCCCACCGACACGCTCGTGCGGCACCTGCAGGATGAGCGGCGCCTCTCGGCGGTGGCGCTGGCGAACACGCCGTCCCCGGTGAAGGCGACGCTCGACGCGGCACGCCGGGCGACGGATGAGGCCGTTGCCCGGTTCCGCACCTCTTCGGGTACCCGTTCGGCGCGCCTTGCCGCCTCCACGTCCCCGGACGCCCGCCAGCGTGTGTCCGAACTGGACGCTGTGCTGCACCGGCTTCCCATGCTGCGGTTCCAGATCGACGCGCACGTCACCGACCGGGTCTCCGCCATCGAGGCGTACACCGAGCAGGTCGAGGCCTGCTACCGCATCTTCGCGGCGATCTCGCATTTTGACGACCGCGAACTCGACAACCAGCTGGCGCACCTGCTGACCATGTCCCGCGGCCGGGAGCTGCTCTCGCAGGAGGATGCGCTGCTTTCCGGCGTCTACGCCAGCGGCCGGTTCACCGCCGCCGAGGCGGTCCGCTTCGTTCAAATCGTTGGGGCGCAACGGCAGCTGCGCGGGATCGGCCTGTCGGGCCTGGCCGAGGACGAGGCCATCCACGGGCCGGTCGTCGACGGGGCCATCATGCAATGGCTGCGCGTCATGGAGGACGTCGTCGCCGCCGAGGCCCAGGGCGGTACAGCACCCGCAATCAGTCCCCAGGCGTGGCGTTCGGCCGTCGACAACGCCATCACCGAGCTTGCCAAGCTTGACATCGCCCTCGCCGAGGCGACAATCGCCCGCGCCACCGAGTCGATCGTCTGGATCGTCGTGCGGCTGGTGCTCGCCGCCGGTCTCGGCCTGGTCGCGCTGATCGCCTCGATCGTCGTGTCGGTCACCACCGCCCGCGCCATCGTCAAGCAGCTGCGCCGGCTGCGCGACGCGGCCGAGGAACTCGCCGCCAAGAAGCTGCCCAGGGTCGTGGAGAAGCTGCGCAAGGGCGAAGAGGTCGACGTGGAGGTGGAGGCGCCGCCGCTGACGTTCGGCGAGGACGAGATCGGCCAGGTCGGCCGGGCGTTCAACGCCGCGCAGCAGACCGCGATCCGGGTCGCCGTCGAGCAGGCCGAGCTGCGGCGCAGCGTGCGGGACGTGTTCGTGAGCCTTGCCCGGCGCAACCAGACCCTGGTACAGCGGCAGCTGCGCCTGCTCGACTCGATGGAGTGCCGCGTCACCGACCAGGCCGAGCTCGACGAACTGTTCAAAGTGGACCAGCTGGCCACCCGCATGCGCCGCAACGCCGAGAACCTGCTCGTGCTCTCCGGCTCCACGCCCGGGCGCGGCTGGCGGCGCATGGTGCCGATGGTCGACGCGGTCCGCGCGGCCGTCGCCGAGGTGGAAGAGTACTCCCGGGTCAGGCTGTGGCACCTCGGCCCCGGCGAGCTTGCCGGCATGGCCGTCGGCGACGTCGTGCACCTGCTGGCGGAGCTTATCGAGAACGGCCTGAGCTTCTCCCCACCGCACAGCGAAGTGCGCGTTGGCGGCCTCGCCCTCGGCTCCGGCGGGTACCTCCTCGAAATTGAAGACGACGGGCTGGGCATGAGCGAAACCGACCTGGCCGAGGCCAACGAACAGCTGCAGAACCCGCCGGATTTCAAGCTGACCGGCAACGCCCGCCTCGGCCTGTACGTGGTGGCGCGCCTTGCCGCCCGGCACGGCATGCGGGTGCGGCTGGGGCGCTCACCGCGGGCCGGGACCACCGCACGCGTGCTCATCCCGTCGAGCCTGCTGACCCCCAGCACGATGGTGCTCGACCCGGCCGCCAACGACGACTGGGAACCCTTGCGCGGTTCGGCAGTCGTCGCCGCGGCCCGGATCCCGGCCCAAGCCCGCACCCCCTCCGGGCTGCCGGTCCGGCTGCGCCAACCACCGCCCGCACAGCCCGAACCGCCCGCAGTTGATACGTCCGATGTGGACGTCGACCGGTCGCGGCGGCTGATGGAGGCCATCCAGCGCGGCACGCTGCGTGGCCGGACCGAGGCACAAGAGCTGCAGAAAGTAGTAACCGCGCAGCAGGAAGGAAACCAAAGAAATGAAGACAACGGCCGCTGCTGAACTAGCCTGGTTGGTCGACGACTTGGTGGTCCGGATCCCCCAGGCGCAGCAAGCGATCCTGCTCTCCGCCGACGGGCTGCTGATGGCCTCGTCGACGGGGCATCGCGAGGACGCCGAGCACATGTCGGCGGTGGCCGCGAGCCTGTTCGGCCTTGCCCGCGGCGCGGGCCGCCGCTTCGGCAAAGGCAAGGTGCGCCAAGCGATCCTCGAGATGGAGACCGGGTTCCTGTTCGTCATAGCGGCGGGCAACGGCGCCTGCCTGTCGGTGCTCGCCGACGAGGACGCCGATGCCGGCCTGATGGCCTACGAGATGGCCATGCTGGTGGTACGCGCCGGGCAGCACCTGGGCACGACGCTGCGCCAGCCCGTGGCGGTCGAGTGAACCATGGCCAAGCAGCCGCCGTTCATCGATGACGACGCCGGTCCGTTGGTGCGGCCCTACGCACTGACGGCCGGCCGCGGCGGGACGCCACGCGAGGAACTCGACCTCATCACCACCCTCGTCGCCGCCCGCCCAGCGTCCGCATCCGACGATGAGATGGGCTCGGAATGCTCGCGCATCATCGGCATGTGCCAGCGGCCGCTGTCGGTCGCGGAGGTCTCCTCCCAACTCAAACTGCCGGTCGGCATCGTGCGGGTCCTGCTAAGCGACCTGCTCCAGCGCGGCCTGCTGCACAAGCGAAGCCCCTCACAGGGGACAGCGTCCCCAAGCCACGAAGTCTTCAGGGCGGTCATCAATGGACTACGGTCGCTATAAACCCGGTCTGCCGACGGCGTACAAAATCATTGTGGCCGGAGGATTCGGCGCCGGAAAGACCACGACGGTCGGCTCGATCAGCGAGATCCAGCCGCTGCTCACAGAGGAGGTACTGACCGGCGAGAGCGTCGGGGTCGACAACACGTTCGGCGTCGAGCGCAAACGCACGACGACGGTCGCGCTCGACTTCGGCCGGATCACCATCGACGACGACCTCGTGCTGTACCTTTTCGGGACGCCGGGTCAGAACAGGTTCCTGTTCGTGTGGGACGAGCTGGCGTACGGTGCGATCGGCGCGGTCATCATCGCCGACACGAGACGGCTCGAGGACTGCTTCTCCTGCATCGATTATTTCGAGCGGATCGGTACCCCCATCATCGTGGCGGTCAACTGCTTCGACGGCGCCGGGCGCTTCGAGATCGAAGAGGTGCGGATGGCGCTGGGACTCGACGCGTCGATACCCATCCAGAACTTCGACGCCAGGGACCGTGAGTCGGTCAAGGAAGTGCTGATCGCGTTGATGGAACACCTGATCACCCGGCCCGTGCTGGCGGCTATGGACTAGGTGTTACTGGGGTACTCCTATCCCACCGACGGGGTGCAGCTCGATCTGCTCCGGCATACCCTCAAGCAACGGCATAGTGCGCTCGATGAACGGGCGCAGCGCGGGTATCTTGAGCGCCTCGGCGTGCTGTTCCTTGGTCGTCCACAGGTCGGTCACGTAGATGGTGTCGGGGTCGTCCGCGGCCTCGCTCACCAGGTACATCAAGCAAGCCGGATCGTCGATCAACTTCCCGGACTCGAGAAGGATCCCTACGACCTCGTCCCGCTTGCCCGGTTTGGCGGTTAACTTGTTGAGCAAACCATAGGTCATATCCGCTTACACTGCCCGCATGGAGCGGCTGGTAAACATCGGCGACTGTGAACTGTTCATCGCCGACGAGGGGGATGGGTACCCCATCATCCTCCTGCACGGCGGGCCCGGCCTGGACCACCACGCCTTCGGGCGCTACCTTCACCCCCTGGCCGAGCGATACCGTCTAATCTTCGTCGATGAGCGGGCCAGCGGCCGGTCGTCGCGCCCCGACCCGGCGACGTGGACCCTTGAACGCATGGCCGCCGACGTGCCAGCGCTGGCGCGGGCATTGGGCCTGGAATCCTTTGCGGTGCTTGGACATTCTTACGGGGCGTTCGTCGCGCTACAGTACGCTGTCGACTTCCCGGACGATCGGGACCCGGTCATCATCTCCGCCGGACTGCCGTCGAGCAGATTCCTCGAAGCGGTCGACGCCGAGCTGGCCACCTTCGAGCCCGCGTCCCTGCGAGACCAGGTGGCCGCGTCGTGGGAGCGGGAGAAAAGCGTTGCCACGGCGGAAGAATTTGCCCAGTTGATGCACGATCAGCTACCGTTTCACTTCGCCGATCCGCTCGATGAACGCATCGCCGAGTTCGAGCGGCAGTCGGCCGGGACGGTGTATTCGCCGGAAGTGTTGCGGGCGTTCGCGGATGCAGGATATGGCGGCATCGAGGTGGAGGACCGGCTGGGCTCGATCGACCGGCCCGTGCTGGTGCTGGCGGGGCGGCAGGATAGGACGTGTACTGTGCTTGGGGCGCAAGCGATCGCGGACGGCGTGCCGGGGTCGCGGCTGGTCGTCTTCGAGCACTCGGCGCACATGATGTATGTCGAGGAGCCCGAACTCTACCTGCGGACGGTCGACGAGTTCCTACAGGCCGAGCCGCGCGATTAGCTCGTCAAAATCCTTCGCCACCACGTGCCATCCATCAAGTCGCATATATACTACGCGCGGAGCACGCCGATCGAGACGGTAGTCAAGGACGATCGGAGAGTCGATGCCCAAATCGCCGATGAGCACGGACAGGGCAGGGTCGACACCTACCCCGCCGGTGATCATCAAGTAGTTCGCCAAATCATCCTGCGACCAGGACTGGAAAGTTCGGTTTGAACTAGTTATCGCTGCCCGATGGTAGAAGCGTGGACCCTCCCCTTCGTCGCCAAAGATCGCAAAGAGTAGACGTTTGTCAGTAGGCGCCCTTCCACCGGCCCTCGCTAATCGCCCGGAGCAGCCCTGGCGGCAAAGGCAAGCCTCCTATAAGTACACTCGCACCTGCCATCCAGCCCTTCACATCCCTGAGGTTTATAGCCTCGGCACGCCCGTCAATCAAGCCGGAGGAGGTTTTTTATCTTCTGCATGACCGCATAACTTCGCCAATCGATGCCCAATCGCTGCAGCAGCATTTCGATGTTGGGTGCCACCTCGAACCAGCCGCTCCGCCGGAGATACAGAACCCTTGGGGCGGCGGGGTCTAGCCGGTAGTCCAGGGCTATCGGCGCATCGTGTTCGAGGTCGCCGATAAGTACGGTCAGCGAGGGTGTTATCCCCAGTCCCTCCTCTCCCACGAACCCATGCCTGGCCTGCTCCTCCGGCGACCATCCCTGGAATTTGCTGTTCTGCCCGAGCATCTCCGGGACATCGTAAAAAGTGGCATCGCCGGCCCGCTCGCCGAACACGTCGAGGAATGTCTGCTGCCCGGTCGGCGGCCTCCACCTCCCGTTGGCGATAGCTGTCAGCAAAGCTGATGGCAGCGGTAGCCCACCAACGTGAGTGCCGTGCCTCGACCGCCTCAACCGCGCACATCCTCAAACCCGGTGGCACGCCGGACGGCGTCCACTACCTGGTCACGGAGGTGCATTGGGGCATCCGCCGCGCCATGATTCGGGGCATTGACTCCTCCGGACCTCCACGTAAGTTGCAGTTTAACCTTGCCGGTTAGGACTTCCCCCAGCCAATTGCTTGTCTTTTTGATCGCGAATCCCACCGTGGTCGTGGAGTCGGCGAACTCGTCTATGTTTATCCTCAGATGTCCGCCGTTACGCTCAACGAGCCTCCCCGGCCCGCCGCTGAGCCTCGCGTGGAACCGGTCGCTTACTGTCTCGTAGATGCCGCTGAAGCCCTTTCGGCCGTACTTCTCCAGGGCGGCAGCGTTCCTCGCCACCGAAAACCCGCTGTCCACGATCTTGCCCGTCGGGCGGCCCGCCTGAAAGGCGGTTAGCAGCTTGCTACCCGCACGCCCGGCGACGGCTTTGAGCCCGCTCGCCGCCGGCGCCAAGGCCCTACCTCCCGCACGGAGACCGGCACCTATCAGGGGCAGGGCTTTGTCGCCGATCTTGCCGGCCAGCGGACCTGCCAGGCCGCCCACCGCACCACCAAGGGCGCCGATGGCGGCGTCGCCGACGAGAGCCCAGCCGCGTTTGCCTTGCATGTAGCCGGTGACAAGGTTGCCGACGGCCCCGGCAAGGGCGCCGCAGGCGACCGCGCCGACACCGGTCCAGCCGATCAGAGCACCGCAGCCGACGCCCACCGCGAGGCCGACCACGAACCCGGCGATCTCGGCCTTGTGCTCCTCGATCCAGTTCTTGGTCTTCTCGTAGGCATCCTTGACGGCCTGTACGTGCGCTTCGGCGACCTTCTTCCCAGCCTCGATGACGGCCTGGGCAGCCGCCTTGGTTGCTGCGGCAGCGCGCTTCGCACCCTCGACGACGGCCTGCTTGGCATGGTTGTAGGCCTGCTTGGCCGCCTCCTTGACCTGGTTTGCCTTCTGGACCGCCCAGTTCTTGGCCGAGGTGGCCTTTTCGGTGACCCAGTTCTTGACCTCGTTGAACTTTTCGGTGACCCATTCCCGTGCACGCTCGTACTTGTCTCGCATCCAGTCGTACGCGTTCGACGCCCAACTCGACACCGTGGAAGTGACCTTGGTCCAGGCGTTGGAGACAGCGTTGGCGACCTTGTTGACACCGGCAGAGACCTTGTTCTTCACCCAGCCGCAGAAGCCGCAGTGCCCGGTCGGGTCGGTGACGGTCATGGGGTTGCCGTCGCCGTACGCGTAGCGGTTGGCGCGGATCGACTGCGGCTGTGCGGAAGCGGAGACGCTGTCACGCGAGGAGAACTGGGCCGTCGCCGGGTTGTACCAGCGGACGTGCATGTTCACCCGCGAGGTGCCCGGGTCGGTCCAGCCCGACTGGTATCCGAGGTTGCCCACAAAGCTTGCGGTGGCCAGCACGGTCCCGAACGGGTTGTAGGTTCTGGATCCGGCGAGAGTCGTTGCGGTGGAGCTGAACTGTCCTACCACATCGGTGTGGAGATCGGCCCATGCCCACCGGCCCGGGCCGGCGCCGGCCTTGACCGCGCTCAGGTCGCCGTCGAGATCCCGGCTGTAGAGCGCCGTCCCGTCGGAGGTGGGGTCGTTTCCGGTACCCGAATAGGCAAAGACCGAGCCGGAAGAGGTTGCCAACACCCGGCCGGCGCCATCGTATGTGTAGCTCTGTGTGCCTTGGCTGATCTGCTGACCGTAAGCGTCGAATGTTGACGATGTGGTGACCGTTCCTTCAGTGGTACCCGTCAGGGTGCCCCGAGCGGAATAGTTGTAAGTCGAATTGCCGTCGGAGGTCAGCCGGTTGCGCGAATCATAGGTGAACGTCTGGCCGCCGATCTTCGTGCGGTTGCCGGACTTGTCGTACTCGTAGGCGGTGCCGTTCCATGAGACGAGCCGGTTGGCGTCGTCGTAGCCGTAGGTGTTCGCGGTGGAGCCGGCGAATCCCGCCGTCGTCTTGGACGTCAGGTTGCCGTTGAGGTCGTACCCGTAATCGATCGACGCGATCGGCGACAGGTCGGGCCGCACCAGGGTGTCGGTGTCCAGGCGGCGCAGCCCGTCATAGGCAAAGCTGCGCTTGTTTCCGGACGCGCCGTACGTGATGGATGTGACCTGGTTGAGGTTGTTGTAGCCGTAGGTGGCTGTCTCACCGGTCAGCGGGTCGGCCGCTGTGGACAGCCGCCCGGCGTTGTCGTGGCCGTAGGTTGCGGTCCCGGCCACGTCCGTGCGCGTGGCCATGAGCCCGTCGCCGGTCCACGTGAACGACGACGCACCCGCGGCACCCGCGGCGGAGGTGAGCATTCCACGGTCGTTATAGGACAGTGTCGTGGTGTTAGCGCCTGCGGTGATCTCTGTCAGACGACCACCCAGGTCGTAGTCGAAATCGCGCGCCGCTGTCGCGGCGTCGGCGCCAGAACCGGTCTGCCCGATGAGTTGGCCCATGGCGTTGTAGGCGTTGGTGACGGTGACACCACCGGGTTCGTTACGGCTCACCGCCCGGCCCGTCGCGTCGTACCCGGTGGTGAAGGTGGTGCCGTCCGGCTCGATCTCCGATTCCGGTAGGCCCCAAGCGTTGTAGGTGGTGACGAACTTGTTGTTGCGCCCGTCGGTGAAGCGGGTCGGTCTGCCGGCGATGTCGTAGCCGAACGAGGTGGTAATCGACTCCGTCGCGGACACCGGCTCGACCATCTGCGTGACAAGGCCGGTGGCGTCGTAGCTGAAAGAGGTCGTCTTGCCGCGGGCGTCGGTTGTGGACAGCACGTTTCCTTCGGCGTCGTATGACACAGAGGTCGCCGCCAGCTCCGCACCGGCCGGGCTCAGCCGCCGCTGGATGATCGGTCTGCCAGCAAAGTCGTAGGTGGCCGTCTGCTTGGCGTTGTCCGGCTCGATGGTCTCGGTCGTGCGGCCAAGCCCGTCATAGTTCGTCCGCATCGGGTTACCGGCGCCGTCGGTCACCTTCGTCGCCTCACCGGCCGCGTTGTACTCATACGTGATGGCGTTGCGGCCGGGCGGCGTCATCGACTGCAGCAGACCCGCCGTGTTGTAGCCGTATGTCGTCGTGTAGGCGGCCGCGGGTGAACGTTCGATCTGGGTTGCGGTGAGCCTGCGGCCCATGAAGTCGTATGTCGTTTCCGACCTCGCCCCGTTCGGGTCGGTCACCGATAGTGCATCGCCGTTGAGGGTGTAGGTGTATTTCGATACGCCGGTGTTCGGCGCCGTCGTCTTGGCGAGCCTGCCCAGCTGGTCGTACACATACGTGGTCTCGCGCAGTAGCGGATCGATGGACTTGGCGACCTGTCCGGCCCCGTCATACTCCGTTTTGGACACTGGAGTGATAGGCGTGGAGGAGCCCGGCGGAGTGTATGAGGGCATGCGGACTTCGGTCGCCTGACCCGCCGCGTCGCGTACGGTCGCCGTTACCCGGCCCTTGGCGTCGCGTTGCTCCGTCGCCTCGCCAAAAGTGTTGTATCCGACGGTGTTTATCGCCATCGCCGCCACCGATGCGCCGCCGTTCTCCTCCGTGGACACGGAAGGAGAGGTGGTCACCGTCGTATGCCCGGCCGCGTCGTACTCGTACCGGCTGACGTTGCCGTTGGCGTCCCTGCTCGAGGTGACCAGACCGTCCCTGCCACGCTGGACGGATGTCCGGACCACCTTTGCCGAGGCGGCCGGGGCGGCGCCACTGCGCACACTGCTGATCTCAGACGCGGACAGCTCTTTCTGGTACATCTGCACATCGGAGATCGCCCCGGACCACCGCTGAGATCCGAACTGGTCTCCGATGAAAAGGTTCTTCGCCCGGTTGTGGAACTGCTCCGTCACGGTCCTGCCGGCGTTCAGAGACCCGTCCACATAGAGCTTTACGGTCTTGGTGTCGACGTCAACCGCTACCGCAAGATGCGTCCACACGTTGGTCTGCGGCAATCCTGGTGTGGACTCCATGACAAGCCACTGTTGCGTGCCGTCTGGACCATTGAGGGCCATCGACACCTGCCAGACGTCCCGGGACGACTCGTAATTGAGCTTGAACGCGGAACCGATCGATCCACCCATGGCCAGCACATACCGCACGCTGTCCTTGGCGGCGAGTTTGGCCCACACAGCGATGGTGTAGTCGCGTGTCGTATCCAAAACCTCAGCCTCGGCGGAGATCGTCGAGGTCGTACCGTTGAAGGTTGCCACCTGGCCACGGCTGGCGTCGGCGTTCCACGTCACGCCCGTCGCCGTAAGCGGGGTGTTACCAGCCGAATCGCTTGCGAGCGGCCCGCCGGTCTCGCCCAGCTTCCACCGGCCCGAAGGGGTCAGCCCTGTTGTCGGGAAGGTCGTAGAGCTCTGCTCCATGCCCGCCGCGTCGTAGCTTGTCTCCGAGTAGCCGACGACAGCGCCTGTGGAGTCTTTGTTGGCTACCGCCAGCACGTCGTCGTCCGCACTGAAGGTATAGTCGGTTGTCCGCTTCAGTCCAGCCGGATCAAGGGTCTGGGAGGAAACCCGGGACGCTGCGTCGACAGCGAACGTCTCTTTTGTGGTGCCATTGTTGGTCACCTTTTCGATCAGGTTTCCCGCGGCATCGTACACATTGGACTCGGCGAGGAAGGTCGCCGATGTTGCCGGATCCCTGCGAGTGACCGTGGCGGCCAGCCCGTTGTCGGTATACGTGTAGGTGGTCTGGAAGCCCATCGCGTCGGTGACGGACGCCAGCCGCCCTGCCGGGTCGTAGGCGCGCGACTCGACTATCAGATCCGTTGGTGCCGAGGGGTTGTTGGGATCCCCGGTCCAGCCCTTCATCGTGGTCTTTACGAGTTGACCTGAAGCGTCGTACTCATAGGCCATTTTGGCGCTGGTCTCGTCGGTCTCAGTGACCTTGTTTCCGTACAGGTCGTAGGTGAACGAGCGCGTCTTGTTCAACGCGTCCGTGGTGGATACCAACTGCCCCAGCGTGTTGTAGGTGTTGCTCGCTGCGCGGGTCGCGTCCCCGCCGGTGGTGTCGGCGACCGATTGCGACACCGTATTGCCGTCGTCGTCGTAGCCCATCGTGGTGACCGCGGTGTGGGTGGCTCCGGTCACCCGGTTGACCACGGCTGGAGCGGTCTGGGTCCTCACCCGGTTCATCCTGTCGTAGGTAAGTGTCGTCACCTGGTCGCCCGATGGAGCCTTGACCGTCTTCCTGGTCATGCGGCCCACCGCGTCGTACTCGAATGTGGTGACCAGTCCGACAGGGTCGACGGTGGAGGCGATGTCGCCGCTGGGGAAGTACGCCAGCGTTTCGACCGCACCGCCGGGAGTGGTCTTCTTGCGGGGCAACCCTGCGGGCACGGTGACGTTGTGAACTTCAACCTCGTAGATTCGCGCCGCCGCATCGGTGTCCTGCGTCGGCGTTATGACAATGATCTTAATGTGCCGGGCTTGGACGGCCGACGGCAGCGTGTGCGTAGTCACCCCGGCTGTGTTACCGCGTACTTGGAAGTGGGTGGTCCAGGCTGCCCCATCGGGCGAGGTGAGGATGTCGAAATCCCGGGTGTTCCACGTCGGGTACTCGCCGCCCGCCTGAGCGTGCCGGATTGTGATGCTGGAGACTTCCTGAGGTTTCGTATAGGTGGCTTGTAGCCATGCGCCTGCTGACAGCGAGCAGAACTTGGAGGCAAGCCCGCTCCAGTTGCGGTCGAACGCTTTCGCGGCCGTCTCATCAGCAGAGCAAGGCGAGCTGCTCGACAGGCTCGGCGCCTCCGTGTATTCGGTGCGGGTTACCCTGCCCAGCGGATCGGTCACCGTAATCAGGTTGCCCTGTGCGTCGTACCCGCTTGTCGTCAGGAAAGTGTTGTCCGCGTTTGAAGCGGAGCGTCCATCCCGGACGGTCAGCGGCACATCGTTACGGGGATCCGGAGTCAGGACTTTCGTGCTTGCGTCCGGGTAGTAGCTCATGTAAACCGTGGAGCACTTGCCGGCCGAGCGATTCTGGCAGGTAGTCTTGGCGACCACGTTCCCCCGGACGTCGTGCTCCTCGACGGTGACGTTGTTATTCGGATCCGTTGTGGTGTGCAGGAAACCGCCGGTGTCGTAGCCGTACTTGGTTGTCCCGCCACGCGTGTCGACCTGGCGCACCTGGCGTCCACCGTTGGTCAGATCGTAGACGTAGGAGGTGTTCTTGGCGCCCGGATCGGTGACCGTTACGGTCTTCACCGCTACGCCCGCGCCGGCACCAGCGCTGGCTGCCTTGTCACGAGCCTGGAATTGGGCCAGGATCTGCTCCGCGGGCAGAACACGCTGGTAGGTGGCGACCTCCGCCAAGCGGCCCGGCCAGTGGTCGGCGTAGCTTCCCGCCCACTTCCCGCGACCGATCATCAGCGGCCCCGAAGCCTTCCAGAGCACGGTAGCGGTAGCCGTTCCGTCGAGCTGTCCGTTGACGTACAGCTTCACCGTTCGGGTGGAAGCATCGACGGTGGCGGCCAAATGGGTCCAGGTGTGTAGCTCCGGCACCGCCGTCGACGACGCGGTCGGGCACCCCAGGCCATCAGCGTCGGCGCTACACACCGCCATCCGCCAGCGATTCAGGCCGTGGTCGTAGCCGAGCATGAACGGCGTGTATCTGTTGCCCTCGACTGTGGCGACCCCTTGGTAGAACGTCTTCTCGGTCATGTAAACCCAGGCCGACACGGAGTACGACTTCGAGGTGTCAATCGATGAACCGTTACTCGTCATGTAGGAGCCGACGCTCTTGCTGAAGGACGCCGCGCGCTCCCCCAGCGGTCCGGTATTGGAGTCGTCGAAGGTGACTCCGGTGAAGGTTCCCGTCACCCCGTGCAGCTCGTTATTCGTATCCACCAGGCGGAAGTAGTCAACGGGGGCCGCGCCGAGCACAGCCGACGTGTGCACCGCGCTCGAACCGGCGATCGCCGGCGGGTTGATGGTCCAGACACCGTTGTTCTCGTCGGTCACCTTTTTGACGATCCCCGAGGCGGCATCGTATTCGACTTGTGCTGTGACGCCGCTCGATGGCCGAGACACGCTCATCAACGGCTTGGCCGCGGCGGTGCCCGCCTTGTACATGGACACGGCCTGCGAACCGGTCAGCGGCCGGTCAAAGAACGCGAACTCGGCGATCGACCCGTTGAAGTAGCCGTCCCACCCGGATGTAGCGGTCCAGCCGGCCCACTTGCCCGCCCCCAGGTAGAGGTGGTTGGTCCAGGCCATGTCGGGGGTACCGTTCAGGCTCCCCACATGGACACCGTCGAGCCACATCTGCACCTGCGCGCCCGACGAGGTCAAAACTACGTGATGCCACACGTTGTCGTTTACCGGAGTACCCGACACGATCGGGCCCACCGGCCACAGCTCTCCACGCAGCCTGCCGTTCACGTCGACGTACAGCGCCGGGCAGTAGGCGCCGGAGGCCCCTGACGCCAGCGTGTTGTCCTGATACGACAGGAGCACGCCGGGCGAGGATGTCTTGAACCACATGGAGACCGACTGCACGGAGCGCTCCATCGCCACCCTCGGCTGGGCGAAGTCCACATAGGAGTTTGAGCCGTTGAAGCCGGCTGCCGTGGGCGGTGTCCACCCCGTCGCGGCGGGCAGCGGACCGGCCGACCCCAGGGCGACATTCGCATAGGTGCCGGTTGCCGTATCGGGGTTGTCCACCACCGAAGTGCCCGCGGTCGGGGAGCCGGCAGGCTCGTTCAACCGCCAGTAGGTGTGCGGCTGCGCGTCCAGCACCGCAGTGGGGTACAGCGAATTGTTGCCGTACTGGTAGGTGTGGCAGGCGGTCGTGGAGGTCGGCGGGCAAACCTTGGTCAGCTGACCCGAGGTGTAGGTATAGCTCCACGTGTCGCCGGCCTCGTTCGCGACCGTCGCCACGTTGCTGCCTGCCCAGGTGAGGTTCAGCTTGCGTCCCGACGTCCCGGTCATCTGGGTGACTTTGTCCGCGGTGTAGGTCAACCTGAGAGTCCGCCCGGACGCATCCGAGATACCCGTCAAGCCGAACACTCCGGCTACTTTGGCGACGGTGAAGGTGTACTTGGTACCCTCCTTGTCCACCAGTTCGTACCCGCCACTCACGTTTCGCAGTGTCGAGAACCGGCCCGCCGGCGCCGCGAAGGTGCCGTCGTTGTTGCGGCCGAAGGTCACGTCCTGCCCGGTCGGGTAGGTGATGGTCACCGCGCGGGGTGTTGGCGACCCGGCATCGACGACTTCACTAGCCTTGGCATCCAAAATGGACGACCATCCGAGGCCGAAAACTTGGCCGGTGCGAGCATCGCGCGAATTGTACGAACGGGAAATCGCCAGCGGCGGGCCGGCACCGGGCACCTGCGCGTCGACCGCCGAGGTGGTGTAATTGCCGACCTGTGGCGAGAACCCCTTGTCCGGGTTCTGGGAAAGGCCCGACGTGATCGGCGCCTGCGGTACCGGGGTCGTCAGAACGTTCATCGTCTGGTTCGAGGAGGTGGCGTTGCCGTCTGAGACGATCACAGTCCAGGTGTACGCCTTCGACCAGGCAAACTTGCCCGCGGGCACGGTGAGGCTGGGCGACGGAGTCATGCCGGTGTTGTGGATCGGCTCGGTGGGGGTCGGGCCCGAGGGATCGAACACGAGGAACTGGTAGGTCAAGGGACCCGGAAAACCGTCCGGATCGCGTGCGACCGTCCTGAGTTCCGGTGTCAGCGTCGGCGACGCGTACCCGTGCGTGGGGTACTGACCGGACACCACCGGAGCCGCGTTAGGTGCGTAGTCGATCGACATGCGCGGGGCGAAGCTCGTGTTGACCGACGAGAACTTGAGCCAGTTCCCGTCGCTGTTGAAATCGGTCTGCACCGCCAGGCCGTTGTTGGTCCTGGTGCCGGACGTCCAGCCGTTGAGCACGCTCAGGCCGGTCGAGTCGAAGTCGACCGTCATCCACTCGTTGTTCGAGCCATTGGGGTCGTCGTTGACCGAACACACAGCATCATTCGGGTCGTACGACCTCGCGGCGACGACGCTTCCCATCGACGGCTGGCTTGCCCACCGCACCGAATTCGGGTCCCACGCCGATGTCTCCGCAATCCTCACGTTCGCTGATTGGCCGCACGCCCCGGACCAGAACACCCGTAGCTGGATGTTGGCCGACGAAATCTTTCTCCCTAGGTAATCCGAGGAGAAGGCGGGAAACTTCAGCAGGCTGAAGGTGAGCAGATCATTGATCGTCGGCGACTCTCCGGTCTTCAGCTCCGTCTGACCGGACACATCGGTGTTGAGGATGTTGCTCTGCACATATGTTGTCGCGCTCACCATTACGGTGGTCGGATCCACCTTCACGGGCCACACACGGCCCGGATCGGCCAGCCACGCCCTGTCCGCGGTCACCCGAAGCGCGGGCTTGCCGTTGGCGGAAGTCAGCTCATAAGACAGCGCGTTCGACCTGGCACCCTCACCCGACCGGGGGTCCACTCTGGAGTCCTCGAGGTAGCCGGGTGGGATCCGGGCGGCGGTCCTGCCTGAAGTGTCCTGAAGCGACACTCCACCATCGGCGTCGAGAACCGGCGTGAGCCCCTGCAGATTCAGCTCGAACAGCCACGAGGTCTGGGCATTCGCCGACCGCAGAACAAGCGTTTCCTCCACCCCCGAGTGGAACGCGTCAAGCTCCACGTCGGTTGCCGGCAGCACCTCCGAATAGGTCGCCCTCGTGCCCGACACCACCGGATCGGGCAGCGAGGCGTTCACCAGCGACCAGCCCACCCACCGGCCGGGTGCCAGCACCACGCGGCTCAACTCCGCCGGACCGCGCTCCTCCCCGAGCTGGCGCTGCTCCGGGGACAAACCGGCCACCGAGATCTGCCATGAATTCGCTCCCACGCGCCACCTTCCGGACGCGTCGCGCACCAGCCGCGAGTCGATCTCTCGCCAGGAGCCGTCATCGGAAAGGTAATTCACGGGCGCAGCTGACACTATCCGGGTATGCGAACCGTCAGCGTTGGCATACATGTCCGACATCGCGGTCGCCTCCGCCGGAATCCGGCGCGACGTGCCGCGGTCGAATCCGGACCTCACAGGCGTGGTCCAGTCAGAACGATTCTGCGGTGGCAGAGGCTGCGCCTCGTCAAGAGCCCCAGGCGTCTTGCTGGGCGCGCGACCTTCGCCACCCTTGGCTTTGGTTTCCTCGCTGGACGCAACGCCGTCACCGTGGCCACCGCCACCTCCCTGAACCGGGGTGGTAGGGCTGGGCTCAGCTACCGCTGCCCACACCTCACGCAGGCTCGGCAGCAGAAACGCGAGCGGAAACGAACTGCTGGAAGGTTTGGGCAGACCCAACGGGGCCAGGCTCAGAACGACCAGAAACCCCAAGAGCGCGGCGAAACGCCGACACAAACGAGACACCCCCGCAACCTCCTGTCTCAGACGGGTCTTTGCGACCGCCATCGCAGTATGAGGATGAGTTGATTTCGCGACAAGACCCAAATGAAAATAGTTCAGTCATGTATTAGGTTGACATAGGGAATCTCTGGCAGCCGGGTGGCGCAGGAGGCGCACGCTGAGGGCGTGTATGGAGAAGTTGCAAGATGATGTGAGCCTTCGGCCGGGCGAGCGGCTAATTTGGACGGGCAAGCCCGAGCGTCACCGCCGGCCTACCGCGGCGACGAGCACCGTCGCAGCGTCGCGTTCGGAGCGTTTCCCGGTTTCTCCGACACAATGCAGGAGTTGGGGCTTGCGCGACCGCAGCCGCGACGAGCGGGATCCGGACCGCGTCATCCTGCGCCACATCCCGCACCCGCGCCAGGTACGCGACCTCATCGCCGGCGAGGAAGGAGTTGGTCTGGTGGACATCCACACCCACATGGCCACCGCTACGTCAGGGCCGTAGCGTCTCCCAGTGCACGGCTTGCGACAGCCCCTTGCGCCCGCCCATCCTGGCCGGTCGGTGTTCGGCGGCCGGATAGCCAAGGGAGACAAGGGCATTTAGGCTCATTTCCGGGGGTACCCCCAGCAGCCGCCGGGCCTCATCGGGACGGTAGATCGCGCCCAGGCAGGAGCCGACGCCTTGTTCGTGCGCTGCCAGCTGCAGGTAGGAGGCGCACTGGCCCAGGTCGAAGGCGGTCCAGAAGCGCTCGTCCGGCGCCGCGAGCACGACGCACGCGGCGGCCCCGGCGACGTGGCCGAGGAAGTCGCCCAGCTTGGACAGGGCGGCGAGCGTCGCCCGGTCGCGCACCACGATTAGTTGCCAGGGCTGCGTGTTCTTGGAGCTTTGGGCGCGCAGCGCGGCCCGCAGGATGGTCTCGAGGACGTCGTCGGGCAGCGGGTCGGCGGTGAATTGGCGTACGGCTCGCTTGCCACGGATCGCGGTCAGGACATCCATGGCGACAGTGTCGCACGGCCCGATCGCTCGGGCCGTGCGGCACATCTGCGGTCCTCAGCGATGTGAGCCAAAGGACGAGGTGCGGTCGTTCCAGCCCCACGCTTCCAGGTTGCCGCGGACGAAGCCGCCACGCGTCCACAGCGCCGACCCGGTCCAGTTGTCGTGCTCATAGATGGTCTGGCCGTTGGCGTTGTCCGCCCACGTGGAGGACGCTTCGTCGTCCCAGTCGTCGCAGAACCACAGCTGGCAGTAGATGTTCCACTGGTCGAGGTCGCGGGCGCCGTAGCCGGAGACGAAACCGAGCCACGCGCCTTGGAAGTCGGCGTGCTCATAAATGTAGGTGGCGTTGCTGCCCTGTTCGGGCCTCGGGTCCGAGTGGTTTCCGCGAACCACCCCTTCGGCCAAGGTTGCCGCACGCGGTTTCGCCAGGGCGTGCTCCGGGCCGCCGTGTTCGCGAACGAACCGCTCGAACCTGTTGGGCGAGCTGAAGACGACGAGCCTGCCGTCGGGTCCGTCTCCCGGAATCGCCGCCATGTAAAGGGGCCTGCCGTTGTAGTGCGTGATGCGCTCCGGGTTTACCTCGGTTCCGTCGATGGTGACCGGCACGCGTGGCACCTGATGCACGATCGAGCGGTCGAGCTGGTTGTCCGGCGGGGCCGCCGCGGCCGGCGACCCGACCAGCGACGTGGCCGCGATACCAGCAATAGCAACGAGTTTAGTCATGATCATGACTTGTGAACCCGTCACGATGAGGTTTGGTGACGGCTAACACCGTTGCCGATGTTCGCTTTGCGCGGAACGGACCGGGTGTTCGCGTTCAGTAGCTGGTCGCCTGTTCGAGGAATTGGACGAGCGCCGCGGTGGCGGGCGGTGTCTCGGCTCCGCAGTCGGTGTAGCGCACCGCTGTCGGGCCGACCTGCACCGTGTACTGGAACGCGTCGGCGCAGTTCGACGGCGACTGCGGGGTCGTCGCCTCGGCGAGCAGGCGCGGGTCGGTGGCAAGGGTGGCCAGGGTGGCCAGCTGGTCCGGGGTCAGGCGGCCGGTACGCTTGCCGGTGCGGCTCGTGCGGGTGTACGACCCCTGCGGATCGATCGTCAGGGTGTCGTTGACCCCGGCGATGCCGCCGGTCTTGGTGATTGTCACGGTCAGGGCGCCGGCGCCGGTCAGCACAGGGCTCGGCGTGGGTTTGCCGGTGAGCCCGGATGGGGGATCGACCGGCGTCGGCAGCGGTCTGGGTGAGACGCAGCCGGAAACCAGCGCCAGGATAATTGTCGCGATCGCGAACCTTGCCAACATAAGATGCAGTCTATGCCTCCCTCCTCGATCAGCGACCTGATCACGCTGCAATCGTCCGGTACCCCCTTGAAAATGTTGTTCTTCTGGGGGCATCGGCCACAGCGCGACGGCACCGTTGGCGCCGGTTGCTTGAGCCAGTGGTGGCCTTCGCCGTTCGAGGTTGACGGGCGGCGTTTCGGGAGCGCCGAGCATTTCATGATGTGGTCCAAGGCGATGCTGTTCGGCGACGAGGCGACCGCGGCGCGCATCCTTGCCGCGCGCTCGCCTGGGGAGGCCAAAGCTTTGGGGCGCAATGTGAATCCGTTCGACGAGACGGTTTGGGAGCGCGAGCGGTTCGGCATTGTCGTGGCGGGAAGTGTCGCCAAATTCTCGCAGCACGCCGATTTAAAAGACTTTCTGGTGGGTACCCGCAACCGCGTGCTCGTGGAGGCCAGCCCGCTGGACCGGATCTGGGGTATCGGTCTGGCCGCCGGCGATCCGGATGCGTCCGATCCGGCGCGCTGGAAGGGCGGCAACCTCCTCGGCTTCGCCCTCATGCACGCCCGGGAGCTGTTGCGCGGCACAAACGTCCTGTCCTAGATGTAACGTTTGTCGCCCGGTCATCACAAGTTCACCGCGAACCTATGGCGGTCTCCAGCGAGCGCTGTTTAGCCTGCCGGTAACACCTACTCCATCGACCGACCCCCATGGAGTCTACTGTGGATCGTCGCAAGTTAATCACCGCCACCGTCGCCGGCGCCGCGTTCTCCGGGGCGTTGTGGCGCGAGGCGTTCGCCGCCCCAGCCCAGCCCGGCCCGAGCCCCTACGGGGATCCGCTGGCCGCCGACGGCAACGGTATCCAGCTCCCGGCCGGCTTCACCAGCCGTGTGATCGGCCGCTCGGGCCAGCGCGTGCCCGGCACGTCCTACTCGTGGCACTGGGCGCCCGACGGCGGCGCCTGTTTTGCCGACGGCTCCGGCTGGATCTATGTGTCCAACTCCGAGATCCCGCTTTTCGGGGGCGCGTCGGCGGTCCGCTTCAACTCCGGCGGCGGCATCGTCTCGGCCTACCGAATCCTGTCGGGCACCAACGTCAACTGCGCCGGCGGCGCAACCCCTTGGAACACTTGGCTTTCCTGCGAGGAGGTCGAGCTGGGGCGGGTCATGGAGACCGACCCGTGGGGTGTGCAATCCGCTCGCGAGCGCACTCGCATGGGACGATTCAAGCATGAGGCGGCGGCTTGCGACCCTGTCCGGCGCGTGGTCTACCTGACCGAGGACGAGGGCGACGGCTGCTTCTACCGGTTCGTTCCGGACGTGTGGGGCGACCTCAACACCGGCCAGCTGCAGGTGCTCTGCGCCCCGGCCGACCTTACCTCGGGCCCGGTGACCTGGCAGAATATCCCGGACCGCGACGGTTTCCCGACCGCGACCCGCAACCAGGTGGGCGCCGCCAAGCGGTTCAACGGCGGTGAGGGTTGCTGGTACGACAACGGGATCGTCTACTTCACCACCAAGGGCGACAACCGGGTCTGGCTCTACAACGCGGTTGCCTCCACTTTGGACATCGCCTATGACGACTCGCTGGTGGCGAACCCGCCACTGACCGGCGTGGACAACATCACCGGCGCCCGCTCGGGCGACCTGTACGTCGCCGAGGACGGCGGCAACATGGAGATCAACATTATTACGCCGCAGGGCGTGGTGGCCCCGTTCCTGCGCATCCTCAACCAGGGCTCCTCCGAGATCACCGGACCCGCCTTCAACCCGGCCGGCAACCGGCTCTACTTCTCCTCCCAGCGCGGCACCGCCGGCCAGCCGTGGGGCGGCATCACCTACGAGGTGACCGGCCCCTTCCGGGCCTAACCGGAAAAGCCGGGAGGGGCGGCGGACACCGCCCCTCCCGGCACGGCATCCCTACTTCGTGTCGCCGACCTTGCCGACGATGAGCGAGTTGGTGTACACCACCTGGCGGAACAGGTCGCCCTTGCGCGAGTACGAGGTTCCGTCATTGCCGACGTTCGTGTGGTCCGCGATCGCCACCAGCCGCTCGCCGATCAACGCGTAGGTCTCCTTGTCGAACAACAGTTCCTGGCTGAGGTACCCCTCCAGAGTTATGCCCAGCCCGACCGCCGGCCTGCCGTCGATGTTCACCGCCTCCGGGTTCATCCGCATCCCCTCGCGCTGCGCGAGTGCCCGGAAGAAGGCGGCCTCCACCTCCGGCGGCAGCACATACTGGCCCGGCAGGGCGTCAAGGGTGACACCGAAGTTCTTCGGCGCCTTGTCCCAGGCGAGCACCTTGTCCGGCGTGGTCAGCTTGGCCAGGTCGGCGTAGGGGACCTGCCCCCAGCTAACTCTCTCACCTTGGCGCTCGACGACAAGTTTGCCTCCGTCCATCCGCCCCCACACCTGCGCGTCGATCCGCTTCCAATCCTGTTCCACGACGACCCGCGTCCTGCCGGGAACCAGCGGACCGTTCGGCTCCCTGGTCTCCAGCTCCTTGTCGTTGCGCAGGACGTGGCTCTCCTTGTACATGAACTGGTCCGGTCTGGGTGCGGTCCAAGACTTCCGGCTCGCCGCCACGGCCGCGTTCTCCAGGAACTCGGCGGCCGCGGCCGCCTGCCCGAACGGAGGAGCGTCCACCGAGCCCTGTTCGCCGACGGTGCCCACGTTCTCTATCACGACCACGCTTACCACCGCCGCCGTCGCGATCGCCGCCGCCAGCCCTACCCGGATCGGCCACCGCAGCCCGCGGACGCGCGGCCCAGGGTGGATGCGCTCCAGCAGCGCCGCCCTGGCGCGCCCTTGCGCCCCCGGCGCCGCCACCTCATCGGGCCTGAAAGCCTCTTGCAGCATCGTCATTTCGTCGTCCCTCACTCGTACCCCTCCATGTCTGCGCCCAGCGCCTTTCGCATCTCCTGTCGCGCCCGGTGCAGGCGGGATCGTGCCGTGCCGTGCGGGATGTCCAGAGCCGCCGCGGCCTCCTGCTGGTTGAGTCCCGCCCAGGCGACCAGCAGCAGCACGTCGCGCACCGGCCGCGGCAGCCGCGCCAGCGCCGCCGCGAGCCGCCCCCGTACCGCGATCGCATCGACCCGTCCCACTACAGGCACGACAAAGTCGTCTTGGGCAAGGTCGGTGCCTAGCGTGGCGAGTGCCTTGTACCGCCGCGACTCCGCCCGGCCGTGCCGCGCGATCAGGTTCGACGCGATCCCGTACAGCCAGGGCCGCGCGTCCTGCCGGGCAGCGTCGTATCCGGCGCGCCGGTCGAACGCGACAAGGAACGTCTCGGACGCGACGTCCTCGGCCAAATCCCGCCCGAGCCGGCGCGCGGCATAGGCGTAGATGTGCTGGTAGTGCCGGTCGAACACCATGGCGAAGCGCTCCGGGGACCCGCACGCCTGCCTGATCAGCTCGGCGTCGGTCTCCATAATCAGTTCCACACCACCTATTCGCCGGCCGAGCAAAAGTGTTCGGGGTTACCCGTTCAGCACGGCCAGCAGCCGCTCCACATCGGCCTCGGACGTGTAGTGGTAGATGCTCGCGCGCACGGCACCGCCGCTGTCCCGCAGGCCCAGCGCGGTGAAGAACTCGTAGGCGTAGTTGTCGCCGTGCATCACGCACACCCCGGCGTCGCCCAACCGGGCCGCTGTCTTGCCCGGCTCCTCCCCGTCGATGCGGAAAGGCACAGTGGGGCAACGGTTCTCCAGCGCCGGGGCGGGCACGAACGAGATCCCGGGCACGGCGGACATCCCGGCGACCAGCTTGGCGAACAGTGCCGCCTCGTAGGAGCGGACCGCCGCCATCGACTGCATGACCTTCTCGCGGCGGGAGCCGGTGGCCGCGTCGTCAAGGCCGGCCAGGTGATCCACGGCTGCCGTGAGCGACGCCAGCTGGGCGAAGGGCGGTGTGCCGAACTCGAACCGATCCGGTACCCGCTGCGGAGAGGGTTTAAGCTTTTGCGGCACAAGGGTTTCCCACAGTTCCGGCGGGGCCGCGCAGGTGGCCAGGTGCGGGCCGGACCACTTGTAGGCGCTGGTGACATAGAAGTCGGCGCCGAGGGCCGCGACGTCGATGGGCAGGTGCGGGGTGGCGTGCACACCGTCCACATAGCATAGTGCGCCGGCCGCGTGGGCGAGCGCCGAAATCCTTGCCACATCAGGGATCGCGCCGTTGGCGTTGCTTGCTCCGGTGAGCGCGACGAGCCGGGTGCGCTCCCCGATCAGCTCCTCGTACTGCTCCGCGGGCAAAGTCCCGGTCGAATCGAACCGGGCCCACCGCACGGTGATCCCGGCGTCCCCGGCCGCCTGCACCCACGGGCGCACGTTGGCGTCATGGTCCAGATTGGACACCACGATCTCGTCGCCGGGGCGCCAGGTACCGGCGAGCGTGCGGCTGACCAGGTAGGTGAGCGAGGTGGCGCTCGAACCGAAGACCACCCCGTCGGGCGAGGCGCCGAGCAGGTCGGCGACGGCCTCGCGGGCGTCGGCCACGACCTGGATGGAGCGGCGCCCGGCCTCGAACGCGGGACTGGTGTTGGCATACGCGCCGGTCATGACGGCGTGGGCGGCACCGGCGGCCGACCCGGCCACCAGCGACCCGGCGGCCGCGTCGAAGTGGGCGAAACCTTCGGCGAGCGCGGGGTAGGCCGCTCGCACCGCATCGATCCTGAAAGCCATGGCCCTCACGGTACTTGACGTCCGGCCAGGACATCGCTCAGCGCAACGTCCTGGCCGGGTACCTCTAACAGTCGGGGTTGGTGAGCGTCAGCTCGTTGCTCACCGCCGACACGTTGCCGGAACCGTCGACCGCCTCCACCGTGAACACGTGCGTCCCCTCGGCCGGCGCCTCAAGCACGTTCGCCCCGACGTTGGAGGTGCGCCCGATCATCCACGACCTCACCGGTGACAGCTGGCCGTCGATGCGGTACCGGTAGAGGATCCGCGACTGCGCCTCGACGTTGTCAGTTGACGCGGTCCAGCTGACGTACACCTCGCAGCTGCCCAGGTCGGCCCGGCCGCGCAAGCCGCTCGGCGCGGTGGGCGGGGTGAAGTCGGTCTGCACCGGCGTGGTGATGGTGATGGTGTTGCTGAAGGACGTGTTGCCGTACAGGTCACGCGCGCTTACCTGCAGCGTGTAGCTGGTGTTCGGGGTCAGGTTCAGCATCACCTGGCCCAGCCCGCCGCCCATGTCCCCGGTGCGGGCCACCCCGTTGGCGAACAGCGTGTAGAACACGAACGGGCTGGAGTCGACCGCCTTTGTCCACGCCACCTGAGCCCGCGCGGCCAATACATAGACCGAACTGAGTACCGGCGCGGTCGGTGCCGTCGTGTCCGGCGGTGTGGTGTGGGTGACCGTGGCCGGCGCCGAGTAGTTGCGGGCCGCGTCGAACGCCACAAGCGTGAAGACATACGTGGTGTTCGGCATCAGCGACGTGAGGGTGAGGCTGGTGACGGTCTGGTGGGGGTAGCTCAGGTAGTAGTGGTTGTCCGTCAACAGGTAGTAGAACGTGCCCGAGTTGTCGGTGGACTTGTTCCACGACAGCGTGACGCTCGTGTCGGTCTGGGCGGTGACACGTAAGTTCGTGGGCGCGGTCGGCGGTGTGGTGTCCGCGGCCAAGGCGGGGGCGGCCGGGGCGAGGACGCAGATGGCGATGGCCGCCACCGCGAGGATCCGGGTGCGCATAGCGTCTCCTCAAGGTCAGGAATATAGATGTTCGCCGACATACACGGCCGCCGGGCGCCCCCGGTTCAGCGAAAATTCTTACAATCTACGGGTGTTCGAGGAGACCAAACCAGCGATGGACCGCTCGTCAAAGGCGGTCATCTCGCAGGTGCTCGCCGCCGGGATCACGCCGCTGCTCAACCGGCACGGCTTCGATCGCAACGGCCGCACCTACTACCGGTCGCGCGACGGGCGGCTCGAGCTCGTCAACATCCAGCCCCACAAGTACTGCAACCGTTTCGGCGGCTCGTTCGCGGTCAACCTGGGGATCTTCGTCCCGGAGGTGGATGCCGCGGTCTCGCTCTACCCCAAGCAGGAGCGGCCCGAGGACCACGAGTGCCACATCCGGGACCGCATCGACGGCTGGTACGAGTTCGACGCGCACACCGACCTTGCGGCGCTGGGCGCCGAAGCGAGCGAGCGGGTGGAGCGCGAAGGGCTTGGCTTTTTCGAAAGGATGAGCGATCGGGCCGAGCTGCTCGCGTGGGTCAGGCGAGTGCACGGTGGGGAGCGAGAGATCGCGCTCGCCGCCCACCTCGGGGAGCTTGCGCTGGCGCAGGAGTGGCTGGACAGGCTGGCCGCCTCGGGCTGGATCGGTCCGAACCGGACACTGCGCCGGGCGGCGCGCCTCGCCGGCCGGCTTGGCCTGCGGAGCCCGGCGGCGACCGACTCCCCCGCCCTGACCGCCGTCTTCCGGTTGGCCGGGTGCACGCCGGTGCGCGACCGCGCCGGCGCCTTCCACCACCTTGACTACAAGCTGGACCAGTACAACGGGCTGATGCGCGATGTGCTGTCGGTGCCCGCGCTGTACCACACGATCGAGTGCACCGATCTCACCGCGACCGTCACCTACTACGGCGCCGAGCACGCGCAGCTGCTCGGCCAGTTGCGGCGCGCGTTCGCCAAGCTGTCGGAACTGTTCGAGGAAATCACCGTCACGACTTGAAACTTGTCGATGGATGCGATAGGACGGGTATGGATGTTTTGTGCGGTACCGGGCGCCGCGTAGGGCAAGGAGGCTCCCGTGCGCCGCAACCGCTGGACCGTCCTCATTGGTGTGCTCGCGCTGCTGGCCAGCGCCCTGGCCGGGATCGCCGGACCGCCGGCCGCGCACGCCGGGAGCGGCCCCGCGCCGGTGTCGCGGTGGCTCTTTGACGAGGGGACCGGCCAGACCGCCGGGGACAGCGCGGGAACCCATCCGGCCACCCTGGCCGGCAACGCCGGCTGGACGCCGGGAGTCCAAGGCCCATCGGCACTTTCGCTCGACGGTGCGGGTGACTTCGCCGACGCCGGGGCGAGCGTCATCGACACCTCGCAGAGCTTCACCGCCAGCGGCTGGATGCGGCTGGACCGGCTGACCGGCTACCAGACGCTGGTAAGCGTCGACGGCATCCAGGTGAGCGGGTTCTACCTTCAGTTCCGTGACGACACGCGCCGGTTCGCGTTCGTGAAGCTGCCGGCCGACGCCTCGGCGGGCGCCCCGGCGTTCCCGTCGGCCACCTTCGATCCCGTGGCCGGGCAGTGGTACCAGCTCACCGGCGTGTTCGACGCGACCGCCCGCACCCTGTCGCTCTACGTCGACGGGCAGCTTCAAGGCACCACACCGGCCCCGGCGACCTGGGTGGCCGGCGGGAATCTGGTCATCGGGCGGGGCCACTTCGGCGGCAACCCGGTGGACTTCGTCGACGGCGGCATCGACGACGTGCGCGTGTGGGCCGGTGCGCTGACCGCCGCCGAGGTGGCGCAGCTCGCGACCGGTGGCAGCTGGCGCTTTGACGAGGGCACCGGCACCACCGCCGAGGACGACTCGCTGTTCAACCTCCACGGGACCCTCACCGGCGGCGCGGGCTGGACCCCGGGCGTGGTCGGCGCGAGCGCCGTCGAGGTCGACGGCTCTACCGGTTTCGTCGACATGCCCGCGCCCGTCGTGGACACGAGCCAGAGCTTCTCGGTCGCGACCTGGGTCCGCAGTGACGTGCCGACCGGGTTCCGCACGGCGGTAAGTGTCGACGGCGAGTCGGTGAGCGGGTTCTTCCTGCAACTGCGCAACGACGGCCGGCTCGCCTTCACCGTCATCGGTGCCGACACCGGCGGGCCGGGAGTCGTTGCCGGGTCCGGCTTCACGGCCCGGACCGGCCAGTGGTACCACCTTGTGGGGGTACACGACCGGGCCGCCGGCACCGTGTCGCTGTATGTCAACGGCTCGTTGCAGCAGACCGTCGCGCACACGACGCCGTGGCGCGCGGGCGGGCACTTCGTGGTGGGCCGCGCGAAGTTCAACGGCGGCATGGTCGACTTCTGGGACGGCGCCGTCGACGACGTGCGCACGTTCCCGTTCCCGGTCGACGCGGGCGGTGCCGCCGCCCTTGCCACCAGCGGCCTGTGGCACCTTGACGAGGGCACCGGCACCGTGGCGGCAAACGCCTCGCCGGACGCCGAGCCCGCGACCCTGCGTGGCGCCGGGGCGACCTGGACCGCGGGCGCGTCCGGGCCGGGCGTCGCGCTCGACGGCACGAGCGACGTCTTCGTCGCGGACCGTCCGGCGCTGAACATCGGGACCGGCTCGGCGTCGCTGGCGGCGTGGGTGCGCACGTCTTCGGCGGCCTTCCAGCCCGTGGTATCAAAGGGCACAGACGATTCCGGGTACGGGATCGCGGTGAGCGGCGGCCGGGTCATCGCGCGCATCGGGGGCGGCACCGATCGGCTTGAGGTCTCGACCGTGACGGCACCGGTCGCGGACGGCCAGTGGCACAGCGTCGCGTTCGTCCTTGACCGCTTGGCACAGCGATTGCGGCTGTACGTCGACGGCGAGGCGGCAAACCTGGTCGCCGCCGCGGGTTCGTGCGGCATGCTCGCGGCACCGGACGCCCTTGACACCGGCGCCTGCCCGGCGGCCAGCGGCGACAGCACCGCGCCGTTCACCATGGGCAGCACGGCCGGTGCGGCGCCCCGGCTGACCGGTGCGGTCGACGAGGTACGGCTCGTGCGCTTCGCCCTGACCGGTGAGCAGGTGGCAGTGCTGGCGGGCGCGAACGGCATCGCCGTCGACGCGACCGACATCCGCGCCACGACACGCCGTTCCACCTACGGCCTGATCCTTGAGGACATCAGCCACTCCGTCGACGGCGGCGTCTACGCCGAGCTGGTGCGCAACCGCACCTTCAAGGAGCCCTACCAGCCGGGCAGCGGCCCGGGTTCGGGACCGGTGCCCTACTGGTCGCTGGTGACCGGCGGCGGGGCGACCGGCTCGATCGCCATCGACGAGGCCCAGCCGCTCAACGACGCGATCGACCGCTCGCTGAGAGTCCACATCGGATCGTTGGCACGCGACCAAAGGCTTGGCGCCGCGAACATCGGCTACTACGGCATCGCCGTGCGACCGTCCACGACCTACCGCGGGTCGCTGTGGGCGCGGACCAGCCCGGGCTGGCAAGGCACGGTACAGGTCAGCCTGGAGAAACCCGACGGCACGGTGCTGGCGAGCCGGGCACTGTCGGGTGTGGGCACCGGCTGGGCCGAGCACGAGTTCACCCTGCGTACCCCCGCCGGAATAGCACCGTCGACCGACAACCGCCTGGTGGTGTCGCTGCGCTCCAACCGGCAGGTGACCGAGCAGGACGTGTGGCTGTCGGTGGTCTCGCTGTTCCCGCCGACCTACAAGAACCGGCCCAACGGGTTGCGGCCCGACCTGGCGGAGAAGTTCACCGCGCTCAAACCCGGCCTGCTGCGCGTCCCCGGCGGCAACTACCTTGAAGGCGTCACGCTGGAGACCCGCTTCGACTGGAAGAAGACCCTCGGCCCGATCGAGCAGCGGGCCGGGCACCAGAACACCGCCTGGGGCTACTGGTCCACCGACGGCATGGGGCTGCTGGAGTACCTGCGAATGGCCGAGGATATCGGCGCCGAGCCGTTGCTGGGGCTGTTCGCCGGGTACACCCTCAACGGCGAGCATGTGCCGGAGGAGGAGTTCGAACCGTACATCCAGGACGCACTGGAAGAGATCGAGTATGTCATCGGGGACACCTCCACCGTCTGGGGCGCCCGCCGGGCGGCCGACGGGCATCCCGCGCCGTTCCCGATGTCCTATGTGGAGGTCGGAAACGAGGACTGGTTCGACACTTCCGGAAGCTACGCGTGGCGGTTCACCCGGATGTACGACGCCATCAAGGCCAGGTACCCGCAGCTGAAGGTGATCGCCTCCACCGGCGGCCTGCAGGGCGGCGCGGCATCCTCGACCCCGACCGGGCGGGTCCCCGACCTGTCCGACGACCACTACTACGCCCCGCCCTCGTTCTTCGCCAACGTCGCCGACCGCTACGACCGTGCCGACCGCACCGGCCGCCAGTATCTGATCGGCGAGTACGGCGCCCAGGAAGGCAACCCGACACCCACCCTGCGCGCCGCCGTCGGCGAGGCGGCGATGCTCACCGGCCTCGAACGCAACAGCGACATGGTGATCGGCAGCATGTACGCGCCGATCCTGGTGCACGAGAACGACCCCAACTGGCCGTCCAACATGGTCGGCTTCGACGCCGGCCGCAGCTACGGCTCGCCGTCCTACTGGGTTGTCCACATGTTCGCCAACAACCTTGGCGCACAAGTGATCGGGAGCCGCCTCACCGGAGCCGGCGCGCTTGAACAGGTCGTGACCAAGACCGTGCAGGGCGGCACGACGACCTTCTACGTAAAGATCGTCAATACCACCACGCAGATCCAGACCGCCCGGCTCAGCTTCCATGGTGTTTCAAGCATCGACGGTACCGGGACCAGAACCGTGCTGACCGGAGATCCGTCGACGCGCAACACCCTGGACCAGCCCGGCGCGGTACAGCCCGTCACCGAACAGATCACGGGTCTGGGCCCGTCGACCCGATTGTCCATACCCGCCAGCTCGGTGACGGTCCTGCGCGTGACCGGCCACTGATCCGTTCTATGAGGAGGGTTTGAAGTACGGATCGTTGGCGAAGTTGGTGAAGGCCACCTGCGCCGGGCCACCGTTGGGTACCGTGACCCGCCAGTTGTTGGTGCCTTCATTGCCGTCGCGGTGGAAGTAGTTGAACGCCTTCAGGTTCGGGAAGTAGCGTTTGATGTCGCCGCGGGTGGCGTTGAGCCACGCGGCTTGGACGGGGTTGGCCGGGTCGCGGTGCACACCGGTTTCCCCGACCATGAGAGGCTTGCCGTATCTGAGGCTGAACGTGTGAGCGGAGTCGAACATCAGCTTGAACGGCCGGTAGTGGTATTTCGCCGTTTCGTGGGGCCGGGCATACCCGTCGGCGGCGATCCAGTCCACGTGCGAGTCACCCGGGTAGTATTCGTCGGCCGTGTAGGTCTCGCGGTAGGCGCGCCAGGTCGGGCAGAACACAAAGGCGACGTTGGAAGCGTTGACGCTGATGAACTTCCAGTGCACATAGCGCCACACGTCCTTGAACAGGCCGGTGTCCTTGTAGCGCATGTCGAACTCCCAGGTGAAGCGCAGAAACATTGGCACGCCTAGGCTTTTCATCTGCTGTGCCTGGGTCACAATCTTTTCGTCGTACACTCCGGTGAGGATCTTCGCCAGCTCGGGCTGCTCGCCCGCCGCCCAGGACAGCATGGGGATGCGGCCGGCCGCGATGTCCTGCTGGAATCGTTGCAGGGGAAACGGGTGGTCGGTGAGCTGGAAGCAGTGGTTGATCGCGAGGGTGCGACCGATTTTGGCCTCCAGCGGCTCGGGCCCGACGACCCCGTTCTCGTAAACGTAGGCTCCGAAGTGTGCTCCCGCGGCAGGGATGAGGCTAGCGGCGTCAGCCGCGTAGGCGGCCGTGGCCGAGGTTGTGGCGCCGACCGCACCGGCGAATGACGCGCCCACCGCGGCGGCGCCGGACAGCCGAATAAATTCACGACGACGAATCAATGAGGTCACGGAGACAGTGTGCCCCAACGGGTATCGCGGGTAACATACGTCGATACGGTAATCTTCGTCAGACGCCGCCCTCGATATCTTCAGAGTATCCAGCGGATAGAAAAAGCGGCGATGAGGCACGGGGTCGTTGCCCTGCGTGATCGTTGCCGCGCGCGGCCCGCGTGAGAAGGTAGCGGCGCTCCGCGTCGCTCGCGGTGCGGCCCGCGGCGGCGCGGTAGTGCTTGACCGCCGCATCGGTGTCGCCCGCCATCTCAAGCAGGTGGGCGGGGACGGCGTCGAGGCGGTGGCTCGCGGCCAGCTCGGAGTCGAGGCGTTTTTTGTTGTGCTGCAACGGTGAAGAGCGAGGCACCCCCGCTAGTCCCAAGGCCGTGTAGTTAAGCTCGCGGGCCGGTGTCAATTGGGTGTGTTGATGTATGTAGATGGAGCGGAGCTCCGGTAGAAAGGCTTGTCCTACCAA